>NZ_JBEOSA010000118.1:0-12423 GCF_040302625.1 Kitasatospora sp. NPDC097643
CGCCGACAACCGCTCCGCCACCCGCCGCCCCGTCTTCCCCGTCCCCCCGACCACCAGCACCACACCCGCATCCACCGGCAGAACCCCAGCACCCGTACCCGTACCAGCCACAGCAGCCACCCCATTCGGAGGAATCGAAGAAACCGGCGGACCTGACGCAATCTGCGAACCCTGCGAGCCCGTCGTCGTGTTCACCAGTCAAATCCATTCCGTGCCGGCCATCCATAGCCACCGCACTCACGTCCATGCGTGAGCGTCTACCGCGTCCCTCGGGGCTCGTGGGGCCAGTGGGGCCGGGTGCCGACCCAAAAGCCGAGGCGACGGCCTCCCCGCCTCCCACGACAACACACCCGGCACGCCGTGGACCACCCACTTCGAGCCGCTCTCCAGCGGCCCTTGAGCCCCGGCACGCACCCGCCACAGCCGGCTCGCACGACCTGCCCGTACGGGCCGCAAGCGGAAAGGCGGCCGCCGGATCGGGAATTGGCGGAATTGCGGTGCGCACGGTCCGTCGACGGCCCGGGATTCGTCGTCGAACCAGTGTGCGGGCAGGCCGAATTCGGCGCGGCCGGGCCGTCCGGGCGGGCGGGCGGGCGGACGAAACCCTGTGGCGGAGGTCGGCAGCGGGCGCTATGCTCCCCGGCGATGACCATTCACTCCGTTCACAGATCGGGGGTCCCGTCCGCGCAAGGTGAGTGCTGATGCTCACCCGGACCGCGAACGGGGATTCCCGTACTTCCTTCTGGCGGCGCGTGCGCGAGTACGCCGTACCGCCGTCGATGATCGAGACCGCCACCGCCCGCCGCCAGGTCGGCGACTGGGCCGGAGCCTGCTCCGCCGCGCACGTCGAGGTCGACTTCCGGCTCCGCGACGTGGCGCACACCCACGGTCGCGAGCTGGCGGGCCGACTACGCGCCGATCTGCGCCAGTTGGCGCCCGACCTGCTGCGCTGGCACCTGCCGAGGACCGCACCTGACGGGCTGCTCCGACCCGGGCTCACCATGGCCCTGGCCCGGTACGGGGCCGAGGTGGCGGAGCCTCCCGGGCCGCTGTTCCTGGTGGTCCGCACACCACCCGCCTGGGCCTCGTACGGGCAGCGGATCAGCCTGGCGCTGTGGAGCCCCTCGAACGACGGCGGCCCGCGGCTCCATCCGCACCCCAGACCCGGCCGGCGGTTCCGCTTCGACCTGCACCGGCACCTGTGGGACGCCGGCCGCAGCGGTGAGCTGCGGGCGCGTTCCGGCGCCGACCGGGAAGCCCCGACGGAACTGCCAGGCACGGCGCTTGGCGTGCTCGCCGAGCGCTGCGCCGTCGACCGGTGGGCGGCCGAGGCGGCGATCCTGCTGAGCGCCGAAGGGCGGCCCGCCGGGCCCGTCGCCGTACGGCTCGGGCGGGGTCGGCGGCTGGTCCTGGAGCCGGACGGGGGCGTGACCGCGTCCCCGGCAGAGGCGCACGACGGCCCGCACGCGCTACCGCTGCTGCCCGACGCGGCGACCTGGGTGTTGCCCGACCTCGACCTGCTCCGCACCGGGGCGATCGAGGCCGACCGGCTGCACCCGCTGGTGGCCCAGGCCCTCGCCCCGGACCGCCCGGCGGGCACAGCCCCGTCGGGTGCGGAGCAACCGGAACGTCCGGGCCGGCCGCAGCTGGTGGAGTGCCGCGGAGCCCGGCACCGGATCGGTCTGGTCGACGGGGTGCTCGCGCCGCTCGACCACTCCCCGGCCGAGCTGCGCCGCGAGGAGCTGCTGGCCGCGCTGTCCGGCACCCCGCTGCCCTGCCTTCAGGCCGTCGACCGGGCGCACCGCACCCCGCAGAGCCTGACCGGCGTCCAGGAACGGCTCGACCACGGCGACATCGCCGGTGCACTGGCCATTGTCGAGGGCCTGCTCGGCCCCGGCGCGGTGCTGCGCCCCGGCCCGCTGCGGGACGAGCTGGAGGCGGCCGCGCAACGGCGGATCGGCTACGGGCTGTACCGGGCCGGGCTGGCCGGACCGGCTCCGTTCCGCGTCCTCCCCGGCCCGCAACGCCCCGCCCGGCACCGCTCGCACCCGCGCCACACCACCGGGCGCTGAACCCACCGCTCCCATCCGCGTTTCCCGGGTCCACGGACCCCTCACACCCAGGGTGATCACCATGCCTACGCCCATGCCCGTGTCCGCGCCCGCCTCCCGGCTCGATGTCGCCCGTCGGCTGCTCGACCTCTTGCAGGACACCACCACCGAACCCCGCCCCGACACCCAACTGGAGGCCCTCACCCTCGCCGTGGCCGCCGACCTGCCCGTCCTCCTCTGGGGCGAGCCCGGGATCGGCAAGACCGCCGCGCTCACCCAACTCGCCACCGCCCTCGACCTGCCGCTCACCACGGTGATCGCCAGCGTGCACGAGCCGTCCGACTTCTCCGGCCTGCCCGTGGTCGGCGACGACCCCGCGCAGCAGGGCATCCCGATGGCCCCGCCGGACTGGGCGGTGCGCCTGGTCCGGGCCGGGCGGGGGCTGCTGTTCCTCGACGAACTGTCCACCGCTCCCCCCGCGGTGCAGGCCGCGCTGCTCCGACTGGTCCTGGAGCGACGCATCGGCGCGCTCCAACTGCCGCCCGGCGTACGGATCGTGGCCGCCGCCAACCCGCGCTCCTCGGCGGCCGACGGCTGGGAGCTCAGTCCGCCGCTCGCCAACCGCTTCGTCCACCTCCAGTGGGCCCACGACCACGGCGTGGTCGTCCGCGGCCTCGGCGGAGTCTGGCCGGTGGCGTCGCTGCCCCGGCTCGACCCGGACGCCCTGCCGGAGGCCGTCGCCTTCGCCCGGCGGGCGGTCTGCGGACTGCTCGCCGCCCGGCCCGACCTGGTCCACCGGCTGCCCACCACCGAGACCCGGCGCGGCGGCGCCTGGCCCTCACCCCGCAGCTGGGACATGACGCTGCGGCTGGTCGCCTTCGCGACCGCGGCCGGCGCCTCCCGCGATGTGCTGGCGCTGCTGGTCCGGGGCGCGGTCGGGGACGGGCCCGGGCTCGAACTGATGGCGAGCATCGACCGGATGGACCTCCCCGACCCTGAGGACCTGCTGGCCGACCCGGCGGGCGCCGTGCTGCCCGAACGCGGGGACCTGCGCCAGGTCGTCCTGGACGGGGTGGTGGCGGCCGTCCGCAACCGGCCGGACCGGGCGCGCTGGGACTCGGCATGGCAGCTGCTGGTCCGGGCACTGGAGACCGGCGCGCCGGACCTGGTCGTCGTCCCGGCCACCACCCTCGCCTCGCTGCGCCGCGAGGACTGGGGCGTACCCGCCGCGATCGAGCACCTCGCCGCGGCCGTCTCGCTCTCCCGGCGGGCTGACCAGGCCGCCGCCCGTGTCCCGGGCGCCGCGCGGGGGCAGCGATGAGGCCGACGCCCGTGCAGCCGACGCCCGCGAAGCCGACGCCCGTGAGGCCTGCACCGAAGCCGACGTCCATGAAGCCGAGGCCCGTGCAGCCGACGCCGACACCGCCACGGGTGAAGACACCGGTGATGCCTGCCGCCCCGCCGAAGGCGCTGGACCGCGACAAGCTGTACGCCGCCCGGCTGCACGCCACCCGGGTCCGGCCCTACCTGGCCACCGCCCTGTTCGCCCTGCACCTGGTCGAGTCCCGGCAGGTGCCGACGATGGCCGTCGACCAGCGCTGGCGGTGCTACGCCAACCCGGCCTACGTCGACCGCACCCCGGTGGAGGAACTGGCCGGAGTCTGGGTGCACGAGGTCTCGCACCTGCTGCGCGACCACCACGGACGCGGCGACCGCCTCGCCCGCCGGCTCGGGCTGCACGGCCCCGGCGAGCGGCTGCGGATGAACATCGCCGCCGACTTCGAGATCAACGACGACGTGTACGGGGACGGCCTGATCCGGCCCTCGGGCGTCGTCCTGCCCGAGCACCTCCAGCTGCCCGACGGGAAGCTGATGGAGGAGTACCTGCGCGAGTTCCGGTTCGACCCACGGGCCCGCGGGCTGGCCTGGCTGGACTGCGGCAGCGGCGCCGACGGACTCCAACGGCCGTGGGAGCTGGGCCCGGAGGGCGCCGACGGGCTCAACCCGCAGGAGCGGGACGCGATCCGGTTCCGGGTCGCCGAGGGAATCCGGGCCCGGCCCGGGGACACCCCCAGCGGCTGGCGGCGCTGGGCGGAGGAGGCGTTCCACCCGCCGCAGCCGTGGCGCGAGCTGCTGGCCGCCGCCGTCCGCTCGGCCGTCTCCGGCCAGGGCGCCGGGGACGACTACAGCTACGGCCGGCCCGCGCGGCGCTCGGTCTCCCTGCCGGGCACCGTGCTGCCGAGCCTGCGGCGGCGGCCTCCCCGGGTCACGGTGATCGTCGACACCTCCGGATCCGTCAGCGACGCCGAACTCGGCACCGCGTTGCTGGAGATCACGGCGATCGGCCGCGCGGTGGGCGGCCGCCGGGACCTGGTCACCGTGGTGTCCTGCGACGCGACGCCGCAGACCGTCCACACGCTCTGCCAGGCCGAGGGCATCCCCCTGGTCGGCGGCGGGGGTACGGACCTGCGGACGGGCTTCGCGGCCGCCCTGCGGAGCCGCCCCCGGCCGGACGCGGTGGTGGTGCTCACCGACGGCCAGACCCCCTGGCCGTCCACACCGCCACCCTGCCGCACCGTGATCGGCCTCTTCCCCCGCTCCGGCCCGGCGGGCAGCTGGCGCGAACACGACCCGGACTACCGGCCGGACGAACCGCCGAGCTGGGCCCGCGTGGTGACCATCGACCCGGCAACCGGCGGTTGCTGAGTACCCGGCAGAATATGTGGACACACGAACCGATCGGGGGAACACATGAGTTCACGATGCCGCTGGGCGACAGCCGTCTGCGCCGCACTACTGCTCGCCGGCTGCACGTCGACGTCATCGCCGTCGTCGTCGCCGTCATTGCAGGAGGGCGCCCGCCTCTCGCCCGAGGCCCGCGGCTACCTCACCGAGGCCCTGGACCTCATGCAGCAGCAGTCGCTGCGCAGGGCCGAGGTGGACTGGAAGACCGTCCGCGCCCGCGCCTTCGACCAGGCCGGGACGGCCCGCACCCCGGCCGAGACGTATCCCGCCATCAGCGGCGCCCTGGGTGCGCTCAACGACCACCACAGTCAGTTCGTCCCACCCGACCGGGCCGCCCAACCCGGCGTGGTCGACGGCGACAACGAGGTCGTCGACGCGCCGACGTCGCGCCAACTCCCTGGCCGGATCGGTTACCTGAGGCTTCCCAGGGTGAACGGCTCGGACCGCACCTACGCCGAGTACGGCCGCCAGGGCCGCGCCGCGGTCGCCGCCACGGACCGGGTGGGCGCCTGCGGGTGGGTGGTGGACCTGCGTGACGAGACCGGCGGCGGGATGTGGGCGCCGCTCGCGGCGGCCGGGCCGATCCTCGGGGACGGCCCGGTCGGCGGTTTCCTCACCCCGGACGGCAAGCACTCCGTGTGGTCGATCCGCGGCGGTGTGCCCTACGAGGACGACACCCCGCAGGCCTCCGCGGAGGGCGTCTCCCCGCTCGCCGTCCCCGATCCGCCGGTCGCCGTGCTCACCTCCCGGGCGACCGGCAGCGCGGGCGAGGCCGTCACCCTCGCGTTCATCGGCCGGCCGGCCACCCGGAGCTTCGGCGGGCAGACCTACGGCGTGCCCACCGGCAACGCCGCGCACCGCCTGTCCGACGGCGCCGTCATCGTCCTCACCGGCGCCGCCGAGACGGACCGCACCGGCCGCGTCCACGACGGTCCGATCCGCCCGGACGAGGAGGTCGACGCCCCCACCCGCAAGGACTCCGACCCCACCCTGGACGCCGCCACCGCCTGGCTGTCGACCCAACCCGCCTGCAAGGGCTAGCCGGTTGCCCGACCGGCGGATCTCGTCGGACACGTCCTAGTCGAACCGCCGGGTGGCGGTGATCCCGCCGTCCACCGGGAGCGTCACCCCGGCGACGTACGAGGCGCGGTCGCTCAGCAGCCAGGCGGCCGCCTCCGCCACCTCGACGGCCGTCCCCGGGCGGGCGAGCGGGGTCGAGCGGGCCACCAGCGTGTCGAACGCGGGGCCGGCCGCGAAGTACGGCTCCGTCGCGGGCGTGCGCACGATGCCGGGGGCGACGGCGTTGACCCGGATGCCGTGCGCCGCGTGGTCGGCCGTGGCCGCCTTCACCAGACCGGTCAGCCCGTGCTTGGCCGCCTGCTGGGCGCCGTCGCCGAAGCCGCCGACCAGGGCCCCCACGCCGGTGTTGAGCACCACGGCGCCGCCGCGCCCGCCCGCCGCCATCGCGCGCAGCTGGGCGCGCAGGCAGAGCCAGCCGCCGCGCAGGTTGAGCGCGTGGGTCTCGTCCCACTCCGCCTCGGAGCGCTCGGTCAGCGGGGCGGGCCGGAGGCCGGACCCGGCGTTGTCGAAGGCCGCGTCCAACCGACCGTACGTCTCCAGCGCCACTTCGACGGTCCGCTCGGCGCCCTCGGCCGTCGTCAGGTCGGCGGCCACGGCCACCGCCCGGCCGCCGTCGGCCCGCAGCTCCGCCGCCAGCGCCGCGACCTCCGCACCGGTGCGCGCCGCGAGCACCAGCAGCGCGCCCTCCCGGGCGAACAGCCGGGCGGCTGCCGCGCCGATGCCCCGCCCGGCACCGGTGATGATCGTGACCTTGTCGTCGAGGAGTCCCATGCGGCGAGCCTGCCGCCGTCCCGTCCCGGGCACCAGCGGCCGGCCGCTCCCGGGGACGGGCCGACCAGGGACTGCCAGGTCCTGGTTGACCACCGGCGGTTGTGACAACGTGGCCCGCATGCCCGAGACCCCGCTCGGCGCGTTCCTGCGCGCCCGCCGCGCCCGGCTGGCGCCCGCCGAGGCGGGCCTGCCCACGGCCGGGCGGAGGCGGACGCCCGGGCTGCGCCGCGAGGAGGTGGCGGCGCGGGCCGGGATCTCGGTCGACTACTACGCCCGGCTGGAGCAGGGCCGCCAGCGGGTGCCGACCGGTCCGGTCCTGGACGGCATCGCCGACGCCCTCCAGCTGACCGGCCCCGAGCGGGCCTACCTGCACCGGCTGGCCGGCCACCACCGCCGGGCGGCCCCGAACCCGCCGCCGGTCGAGCCGCCGACCGTCCCGGCCACCACCCTGGCCCTGTTGGACACCCTGGACGCCGCCCCCGCCTTCGTCACCGGGCCGACCTTCGACCTGCTCGCCTGGAACCGCCCGGCGGGCCTGCTGATGGCCTGGCCGGAACGGCGGCCACCGCACGAACGCAACCTGCTCTGGCAGGTGTTCTGCTGCCCGCAGGGGGACCGCTCGCAGGGCAACCTGGCCGCCACCGGGTCGATCGGCGCGGACCTGGTGGCCTCCCTGCGCGCGCACCACGCGGACCGCCCGGGCGACCGGGTGCTCAGCACGCTGGTCCGGCGGATGTCCGCCGACAGCCCGGCCTTCGCCGCGCTCTGGGACCACCACCGGGCCGGGCCGCCGGGGCCCGGACGGCTCCACATCCGCCACCCGGCCCTGGACACCGACGTCCTGGACTACACCGTCCTACCGCTGCCCGAGGAGGGGCGTCACGTCTTCGCCTTCCTCGCCCCGCCCGGCAGCCGCGCCCGTGACGCCTTTGCCGCCGCCCACGCAGGTCGATAGAGGGCTTGTCTGACATTCGCGTCGGATCAGCTCGCTACGGCGGTTGGACCGGGTCGCACTCGGGTTTCGCCGGTGCGTCCGGACGGGATGGTCCGGCGTCGCGCACCCGGCAGGATCCGCCGGGCAGGCCCCGGCTGCCCTGATGGAGATGCCCGCGCCGCCGGGTCGGGCGGCGGCGCGGGCGTGGTGGGACAGGACGGGCCAGGACGGGACGGGAGGGGGCGGGGTCACCCCACCATGGCGGCCAGGACGGTGGGCCAGTCCTCGCCCGGTTCGGGGTGGAGGGGGGTGGCGAGGGTGTCGGCCTGGTAGTGCCAGGGGCGGTGGAGTTCGGGGTCGGCGTCGGGGTGGTGGGTGAGGGGGCTGGTGGAGCCGAGGAGCCGGATGAGCTCGGCGGTGAACTCCGACCAGGAGACGTGCCCGCTGACGGCGTTGACGATCCGGCCGGCGGCGGGGTGTCCCGCGGTGGTGCAGGCGGCGAGGGCGCGGGCCAGGGCGGCCGAGTGGACCCAGGAGGCGCCGTACCACGAGGTGTCGTCGGTGGCGGGCAGGGTGATCGGGTGGCCGGCCAGGGCGGCCTGGTAGAGGGCGCCGGTGGAGCCCCAGCGGAGCTGGTCGCGCAGGCGCTGGTGCGGGCCCCAGACGATGGGCGCGCGGACCGCGGTGGCGGGGCCGCGGCCGGTGGCCGCGGCGTCGAACAGGATCCGCTCGCAGTCGAGTTTGGCCTGGCCGTAGGGGGTGACGGGGAGCCCGGTCGGGGCGCCCTCGGGGACGTCGGTGCCGGGCGGGCGGCCGTAGGCGTCGATGCTGCTGACGAAGACGAACGGGCCGCCGCGCCAGCCGTCGACCAGGGCGCGCATCGCGGCGACGTCGACGGCGTGCTCGGTGAAGGTGCAGGCGGCGTGGATGACGGCGTCGACGCCCTCGACGGCGCGGCGCAGGCTGTCGAGGTCGCCGAGGTCCCCTTCGGCGAGCTCGGCGCCGTGCAGGGCCGGCAGGTGGGCGGAGGAGGGCCGGACCAGGGCCCGGACGGGGCGGCCCTGGGCCATCAGTTCCTGGAGGACGGCCGCGCCGACCCCGCCGGTGGCGCCGGTCAGCAGCACCGTCCCCGCCCGCGCGCGGGTGCGCGGCCGGGAGCCGGGGCGGGCGAGGGCGGCGCGGCGTTCGTCCTCGCGGGTGGCGAGGAGGGCGGCGAGGGCGCGCGGGGTGCGCTGTTCCAGGATGTCGAGGCCGGTGAGCGGCAGGCCGGTGCCGGTGCGCAGGCGTTCGGCGAGCTGGACGGCGACGAGGGAGTGGCCGCCGAGGGCGAAGAAGTCGCCGTCGGCGGGCGGGACGGCGCCGAGGAGTTCGCCGAAGGCCGTCCGGACGGTATCGAGCGGGCCGAGGTCCGGACGGCGGGTGGCCGCACCGGGCAGGCCGGCCGGGCCGGGCAGGCGGCTCGGGTCGAGGGTGCCGTCGGGGTGGCGCGGCAGCCGGTCCAGCAGGGTGACGGCGAGCGGCAGTCGGCCGGGTTCGACGAGCCCGCGCAGGGCGGCCCGCAGCTCGGCGCCGTTGGGTGCGACCGGGCCGCGGACGACGGCGTAGCCGAGCGGCGGGCCGTCGGGGCGCTCGACGACGGCCGCGTCGACCACCCTCGGGTCCGCCAACAGTCCGGCCACAGCGGGGTGTTGGCGGTCCGGGCGGAGCCGGCTGCCGGGGAGCTCGGCGAGCGGGGCGTCGGGCCGGGTGGCGACGGCGGTGAGCAGCTCGGCGAAGGCGGTGACCAGCCGGGCGGCCGTCGGTTCGTCGAGGACGTCCTGGTCGTGCTGGACCAGGCAGCGCGGCTGCGGGCCGTCCTCGACGAGCAGGGCGAGGCCGAACTTGGCGAGCCCGAGGTCGAGTTCGACGTGTTCGGCGGCGAGTCCGGGCAGGGTGAGCGGTGCGGCGGGCTGGACGAGGTCGCAGCTGACGGAGAGCAGCGGGGTGCCGTCGGCGCCGCGCGCGGCCGCGTCGAGCCGTTCGACGATCAGGTCGAAGGGGACGTCGTGGTGGTGCTGCGCGTCGAGCAGGGCGGCGCGGACCCTGGTGAGCAGGTCGGTGAACGGCAGGCCCGCGGACAGCTGGTCGGTGCGCACCGCGAGGGTGTTGACGCCGAGGCCGACGGTGCGGCGCAGTTCGGGCCGGGCGCGGTGGCCGCTGGCGCAGCCGAGGGTGAGGTCGAGCGCGCCGGAGGCGGTGTGCAGGGTCGCGAAGGCGGCGGCGAGGACGACGGTGAACAGGGTGGCGCCGTGCCGGGCGCCGAGGCGGCGCAGGCCGTCGACGGTCGCGGGGGTGAGCGGGGCGGTGTGCAGGGCAGCGCGGCGTTCGCGGGCGCCGGGTGGGGCGGGCCGCAGCAGCGGGAGCGGCCGGGCGCCGGCGAGTTGGGCGGCGCGGGTGTCGGCGGCGGCGGTGAGTTCGCGGTCGCGGGCGCGTTCCTGGCGGGCGTAGTCGGCGTAGGACGGCCCGGGGGGCGGCAGTTGGGGCGGGAGGCCGTCGCGGGCGGCGGCGTAGAGGGCGGCGAGGTCGGCGGCGAGGACGGGCAGCGAGCCGCCGTCGACGGCGATGTGATGGATCGTCAGGAGCAGGGTGTGGTCCTGTGCGGCGTGCCGGAGCAGCAGGGCGCGCAGCACCGGCCCGGTGGCGAGGTCGAAGGGGCGGGCGGCCTCGGCGGCGAGCAGGGCGGGGGCGTTGTTCCCTGCGCCCTCCGCCCAGGTGGCGTCGACGGTGCGCAGCGGGACCGGGGTGACCGGCTCGGCCTGCTGGTACGGCTGGTCGCCGTGCCGGCCGTAGCGGGTGCGCAGGACGGCGTGCCGTTCGGTGAGGCCGGTGAGGGCGGTGGCGAGGGCGGCGGGGTCGAGCGGGCCGCGCAGGCGGGTGGCGAGCGGGACGTTGTACAGGGCGCCGCCCTGGCCGAGGTGGTCCATCAGCCACATCCGCTGCTGGGCGTGGGAGAGCGGCGCGGGGGCGGTGTCGGGGGCGGTGTCCGGGGTCGGCGCGCTCTCCTCGGCCCGGGTGGACCCGGCGGTGGGGCGGCGGCGGGCCCGGGCGAGCAGGGCGAGCTGGTCGGCGGCGGACTGGTCGGTCGCGGCCTGGTCGGCGGTGGTCATCGGGCCGCTCCCGCGGTGTCGTGGTCGTGCGTGGCGCGCAGGGCGCGTTCGAGCAGGTCGGCCTGGCCGGCGACGGTGGGGTGGTCGAGGAAGTCGGCGAGCGAGAGTTCGACGCCGAGGTCCTCGCGGAGGTCGTCGACGATCCACATGGCGAGCAGCGAGTGGCCGCCCTCGGCGAGGAAGTCGGCGGCCGGGTCGGTGACCGGGCGTTCCAGGGCGCGGCTCCAGGCGTCGGCGACGACCTGCTGGATCGGCGAGAGGGGTGCGGTTGCGGTGGCGGGTTCGCCGGCTGCCGGGGTGTCGTCGGCGGCGAGGGCCCGGCGGTCGACCTTGCCGGTGCCGGTGAGCGGCAGCGCGTCCAGGACGCTCCAGCCGGTCGGCACCAGGTGGGCGGGCAGGCGTTCGGCGAGCCGGGCGCGCAGCGCGTCGACGGCCGGGCGGGTGCCCTCGGCGGGGACGATGCAGGCGGTCAGGGCGGCGTCGGTCCGGCCGGCCCGGCGGACCACCACGGCCGCCTCGGCGACCTCGGGGAACCCCAGCAGCGCGTGCTCGACCTCGCCGGGTTCGATCCGGAAGCCGCGCACCTTGACCTGGTCGTCGCCGCGGCCGTGGAACTCCAGGACGCCGTCGGGGCGCTGGACGACGAGGTCGCCGCTGCGGTAGGCGCGCGCGGCGCCGGGGACGGCGCGGAAGCGTTCGGTGGTGAGCTCGGGCCGGTTGAGGTAGCCGAGGGCGAGCCGGTCGCCGGTGATCCACAGTTCGCCGCGGGTGCCGGGCGGTACCGGCGCGAGCTGCTCGTCGAGGACGAGGACGCCGGCGCCGCCGAAGGGGCGGCCGATCGGGACGGGGCCCGCGCAGTCGGCGGGCTCGACCCGGTGCAGGGTGGTGAAGGTGGTGGCCTCGGTGGGGCCGTAGCCGTTGTACAGCTCCAGCCAGGGGAAGGCGCGCAGCACCGCGCCGGCGTGCTCGGGCGAGAGCGCCTCGCCGCCGACGACGAGGGTGCGCAGCACGCCGAAGACCCGGGACTGGCGGGCGGCGAGGTGGTGGAAGACCGCGGTGGTGAGGACCAGGGTGGTGACGCCGAACCGCTCGACGTCGTGGGTGAGTTCCTCGGCGCTGGGGCGGTCGGCCGGGGAGACGGCAACGGCGGCGCCGTGCACCAGCGGGGCCCACAGCTCGTAGGTGGAGGCGTCGAAGCTGACGGTGGAGTGGAACAGCACCCGGTCGCGGGGGCCGAGCGGGAGCCCGTCGGGGGCGGTGACCAGGTCGGCGACGGCGTGGTGCGGGACGAGTACGCCCTTGGGGCGGCCGGTGGAGCCGGAGGTGAAGAAGACCAGGGCGGGTGCGGCCGGGTCGTCGGCGTCGGGCGCGGGGGTGCGGGTGTCCTGCGGGTGGCCTTCGGCGGCGCCGTGTTCGGTCAGCACCAAGGTGCGCTCGGGGGCCAGTCCGGCTTCGGCGAGCAGCGCCTTGTCGCCGAGGACGAGTCGGACGTCGGCGTCCTCGGTCATCTCGGCGATCCGCGGACGCGGGTAGGCCGGGTCGAGCGGGACGACGTGGCCGCCGGCCCGCCAGACGGCGAGCTGGGCGACGACCAGCCGGGTGGAGCGGGCGCAGAGCAGGCCGACGGCGATGCCGGGGCCGATCCCGCGGGCGGCCAGCGCGCTGGCCAACCGGCCGGAGGCGTCGAGGAGTTGGC
>NZ_JBEOSA010000119.1:0-12334 GCF_040302625.1 Kitasatospora sp. NPDC097643
GTCCATGTCCTCGGCGCGGTGCCGGAAGCGGGCGGCGATGAAGCGGACCAGCGGCATGTTGAGCTCGATGATCGTGCCGCGCACGTAGCTGTAGGTGCGGCTCTCGCGGGCGAGCCCGGCCAGGCGCGCGAACAGCGCGTCGCTCAGTTCGCGCGCCTCGGACTTGCCCATGGCGCGCAGCTCGGCCTCGGTCGGGCGCGCGGGGCAGTCGGTTTCCAGAGGGGTGGCCAGCGGAGTGGCCGGAGGGGCGGACACTTGCTTCTCCTGGGCAGCGGGGTGGTACCCGGCATCGCGGACGCACTGGCGCGCGCATGCTGCGGGTTCTTCCCCCAGGACCTGTGCCCGGCTTCTTCAAGCGAAGGTCCTGGTGCACCCGGCGGGGTGCTGGAGCGGCCGGCGGGTCCCGCCGCGGCCGCCGCATGGTTGTTCTACCCGACAGGCGACATCGAATTCACGTTTTCATCCGGTTTGTTGGTTTTTCTCCGGATACCTGGGCAGACGCCGAGCCGAAGGCTCTCGCACCACGGAGGAGGCCACCATGATCGTCCTGGGAGTCATCCTGCTGATCATCGGTTTCGTCACCGGCATCAGCGTTCTGTGGTCCATCGGGATCATCCTCACCCTCATCGGGCTCGTCCTGTGGATCTTCGGGGCCGTGGGACACGCCATCGGAGGCCGACCCCACTACTGGTGACCGACGGTTCACAGCGTGCGCAGGACCCGCTCGCACTCGTGGCAGCGCAGATCGGCGAGCGCGAGCGGGTACCACGGCTCGCCAGGCCGGGTCGGCCGGTAGTGCGCGTGCTCCATCGGACCGGTCTCCAGCCCGCACAGCGTGTACGGCTGCGGGTCCTCGGGCACGTCGGGATCGGCCCCGGCGGCGTGCACCGCGATCACCGCGGGTTCGACACCCTCCGCACCGATGGCCCCGTCCGGCTCCAGTTCGAAGAGCACGATGATCGACCCCATGCATCGAGGCTCGGACACCGCCGTGGGCCCCACACCCCGGAGTGGGCCGTCCGAGGTGTCGGCCCACTCCGGGGTGTGGGGCAGGGCGGCCCGGCCGCTCGCTCGTTCAGGGCGCCCGGGTGTCGGCCGCCGGCGGCGCGGGGGGTTCCTCGTCGTCCCCGTCGGCCTTGGCCCGGACGTCCTTCGGGGTGGGCGCCACGATGCTCCGTTCCTCCGCGGACCGCTCCCGTGTCGTCTCGTCCTCGTCCCGCGAGGTGGGGTCCTGCTCGGGGATGCCCGTGTCATCCGTACTCATGGCTTCGCTCCTTCGTCAGGTCTGGTGGTCGCGACGGTGCGCCGCAGCGTTTACCCCGAACGTGGTGCTCGATGCGGGGAAGGACCGTTTCCGGTCAGCCGCGGCCGTCACCGGAGCGGCCGTGCGACCCGCCGTGGACGGAGGGGGCTGCCTGACGAACGGCCGTGCGCCGCAGCACCACCAGGGGCAGGACGAGCCAGGAGGTGGTGAACCAGAGCAGGACGGCGCCGCTGAGGATCCAGGCGGCGGCCGCGTTGCCGGTGGCGGTGCGCAGCAGGAGCAGCAGGGCGGCGGTGATGGTCAGGGCCAGGGTGACGAGGCCGGCGGCGATGAAGTGGCGGGCGACGTGGACGAGTTCGGGTTTCATGCCGCGGCCGGCGAGGAAGCGGTGGAACGCCACGGGTGCGACGAGGGCGCCGGTGGCGACGGCGCCGAGGACGACGGTGGCCACGTAGAGGTTCTGGTCGAAGTCGGGCAGGTCGGCGAAGCGTGGGGTGAAGGCCACGCTGATGAGGAAGCCGAAGAGGATCTGCGCGCCGGTCTGGCACACGCGGACCTCCTGGAGCATCTCGTTCCAGAGCCGGTCGGCCCGTTCCTGGGGCGTCTCGTGCCGGCCTCGGCCGGGCGGGTCGTCGTCCTTCGCCACGGTCGTTCTCCTACGGGCGGTGCCGTTCCCGGGCAGGCCGGACGTACTGCGCCCTCGGGGTGGGTGGTCAGGGGCGGTCTTCGTGGTGTCCGCAGAGCCAGGCCAGCGCCCGGTAGGCGCCGAGGGCGTAGGAGGCGTCCGCGCGTTCGTGCAGGGCGTCGCGCAGGCGGACGGCGGCGGCCTGGCACTCGGCCAGCAGCTGCGCCCGGCCCGGCCCGGTGGTGCCGGGCGCGGCGGCGGCCGTGATCGGCGCCGAGACCTGGGCCCCGGCGGCCCACCGGTAGGACCCCAGGACCCCGTGGTCGAAACCGGTCCACGGCTGCGGGCGTCGGCCGGCCGCCTCGATCGCGTCGAACACCTCGTCCAGTCGGCGCACCCCCACGGCCGGGATCGTCGTCTCGTCACTGGTCATGCCCGCAACCTACGTCCACCCGGCACCACCCGCCCCTGGAACGGCAGCCGGGGCGGGGGCCGTCGGCGGGCGGCGCCGCCCAGGGCGCGACCGGGCCCGGAGCCCCCTCCGTCACCGCGCCCCGGGGTCGGCGGGGCCGCGGGCCCGGTCGCCTTCTTCTTCCGTTCCGGATGGGTCCGGCGGCCCGTCCTCGTCCTGCTCGTCCCCGTCCTCCTCGTCCTCGTCGTGGAAGGAGACGTCGACGTGCTGTTCGGGGCGGCGTTCCTCCTGTCGGGCGACGGACGACAGGACCTCCTCGTCGGCGTCGGTGAGCGGGGGTTGCAGGATGCTGCGCGGCCACAGCCGGCGGGCGAGCACGACGTTGGTCTCGGCGGCGTACACGGTGATCTGGGCGGCCAGGTAGAGCCAGAACAGCAGGCCGATGACGGTCGCGAAGAAGCCGTAGACCTGGCCGGCGTGGCGCAGCTCGTGGGCGACCAGCACGGCGCCGAACGCCTGGAGGAGCGTGAACAGCGGGCCGGCGAGTGCGCAGCCCGGCCACAGCGCCCTGGTGGGGACCTCCTTCGGTGTGAGCACCCGGAAGCAGAGCAGGCACAGGGCGGCGTTCAGCAGTGCGGACACCAGCAGGCCCCCGACGCGTGCGGGCAGCCCGGCCAGGGCGGTGCCGACGAGCGCCGCGGCCGCGGTGGCGAGCAGCAGCCCGGCGGCGAGGATCGCGAACAGCAGCAGGCTGCGGCCCAGCCGGGGCCAGTAGCCCGGCCGGTGGACTCCGGGGACGTTCCAGATCTCGGCCATGGCGTGCTGGAGTACCTGGGCGATGCCGAGCGCCCCGTACAGCAGCCCGAGCATGCCGATGGCCAGCGCCAGCCCGCTGCCCTGGAGGGAGTGGACGTTCTGGCGCAGCTGGTCACCGATGATCGGGAAGTCGGCGAGCGCGGAGTCGACCACCGCCCGCTGGGCCCCCGGGTGGCCGTGCAGGACGAAGCCGAGGGCGGTGCTGAGCAGGAGCAGCAGCGGGATCAGGGCGACGAAGCCGTAGTAGGCGATCAGGGCGGCGAGCAGTCCGCCGCGGTCGTCGCCGTACTTCTTGACGACCCCGACGGCCAGCCCGGGTACGCGGTGGCGTTGCTGGTAGGCGTCCAGGGTGCGCAGTGTTCGTTCGACCGGATTCACACTGCCGCGCTTGCCCTGGTCGCGGAGGTCGACACCTCCGTCCCGCCCTGCCGGTGCCCGGGGCGGTGGCCGAGTGTCCTTCGGCGGCCGCTACCCGGCCGCCGGGTGGGCGGTGAGGTGGGCCAGGTGGTCGACGACGTCCGCCAGCGAGTGGCGGCGGGCGAAGAGGGCGTGCTGCCGGTCGGCGCCGGTGCCGCAGGTCAGCTGGCGGTGCAGGAGGAGGCGGGTGAGTTCGAGGTCCCCGGTCCGGGCCAGGGCGGGAGCGGCCAGTTCGAGCAGGTGCTCGCTGAGCGCGAGGGCGTCGGACCGGCTGAGGTCCCCGAGGTGGACGTGGCAGCCGCAGAGCCCGCCGCTCCGCTGGTCGGCGGTCCGGCCCGCACCGGCCGCGGGCCCGCCGGGCGCGCGGCGAGGGCCCGGTGGGGCGGGGAGGGATGTCGTGTCATGGCGCTGCGCTGCGGCCGAGAGGATCTCGCCCGGCCGTCTTTCCCGACTCGGCAGCCGGAAACGTGCGGTGCCGGCGGCCTGTCCTCGGAACGTGCATGGGATGCCGGCTGCCGGGCAGACGCCGCGCGGGCGGAGGACTCCGCCCCGTCCCGAGAGGAGTCCACACGATGGGTACCCACGACAAGCTGCGCAACGTCGCGGAGAAGGCCAAGGGCAAGGTCAAGGAGACCGCCGGGCGGGCCACGGGGGACCGCACGATCGAGGTGAAGGGCCGCGCGGAGCAGGTGAAGGGTGATCTGAAGCAGGCCGGCGAGAAGGTGAAGGACGCGAGCAGGGACTGAGCCGGCGCCCGGTGGCCGTCCCCCCGGGGCGGCCGCACTCCTCCGACGGCCGGGGCGGATCCGGGCGACACACCACCCGAGCACACACCCGAACGCAGCAGGCGACCGGTAGTGTCCCACCGTGATCAACGGGGCGCATGTGGTCATCTACAGTCGGGACGCCGAAGCGGACCGTGCGTTCTTCCGGGACGTGCTCGGGTACCCCCACGTCGACGCGGGAGGCCAGTGGCTGATCTTCAAGCTGCCCCCGGCGGAGATCGCCGTGCACCCCTCCGAGGGACCGGAAACGCACGAGTTGTTCCTGATGTGCGATGACATCGGTGAGACGGTGGCCGAACTCGCCGAGAAGGGCGTGGTGTTCACCCGGCCGGTCAGTGACGTCGGCTGGGGTCTGCTGACCGCGCTCGAACTGCCCGGCGGCGGCACCCTCCGGCTCTACGAGCCGCGGCACGCCCGCGCCCACACGTTGTGACGACTTTCTGACGCCACGTCAACTATCGCTCTGCGGACCGGTGAGGTTCTTGGTGAGCCACTCCAGGGCCATCGGGATCAGCTTCTCGAAGTCCACGGTCTTGTGCCGGCCGCCGGGCTGCTCGTAGTACTCGACGGTGGTCGGGGGGACGGCCTCGGCGGCCGACCAGTCCCCGGTGAGCCGGAACACGTGGTTGTACACCGCGCGCGCGTACGTGTCGAAGAGCTGCCCGAACACGCCCCGGTCACCGGCCCGCACCCGAGTCCGCACATCTGGATCCGAACAGTCCACGCCCACTGTCTGGTGCGACGGCGCAGTCCGGTTCCCCTGACGCACGTCACACGGCTCCGGCGCGCACCGTCAGCCCGCTCGCCCATGGTCCGACCGCCGGCACCACCCGCTTCTTACCGAAACGCCGAAGAAAAATGCTGCGGAAATTCCCGTTCCAACCCGGAGCCTGCTACGGTTGTGGAAGTTGCAGTTTTGGTTCCCATGAACTCTATGTGCGCCTGCTGGTTCCCAGCGCGGGCGTATTTTTTTTCTGAGATCCCGGCGGGTCATCAGTGCGGCGACGGATAGTCCGCGCAGTGCGGTCTACAGCGCCTTTGAAGGAGAATTTTTATGGCTTTCGGCATCGTGAAGTGGTTCAACACGGAAAAGGGCTTCGGCTTCATTCAGCAGGAAGACGGCGGCCCGGACGTGTTCGCCCACTTCTCGAACATCAACGCCGCAGGCTTCCGCGAGCTGATGGAGGGCCAGAAGGTCGAGTTCGACGTCACGCAGGGCCAGAAGGGCCTCCAGGCGGAGAACATTCGCCCCCTCGCTCTCTGACATCCCCCGCTGCGCGATTTTCGATTCGCAGCGGAAAACCGGGGCCCGTACCGCACAGGCGGTACGGGCCCCGGCCCTTGCCCAGGGCCGCGGTGGCGACGACGTCCGGCGAGCAGGCGGCGGTAGGAGCGGGTCCGGTCCGGCTCCAGGCGCCACAGCTCGTCGAGCGCGTCGAGCCTGGCGGCCCGGGCCTCGGCGAGGTCGCCGGCCCTGCGCCGGCGGCGCTTCCAGGCGCCCACCGCGTAGTCGTCCAGCCCGCAGGAGGGGCGCGGGACGACGGCCCCTAGGCTGGCGGGCATGGCAGGTTCTCAGCGCACCTTCAGGCATGCGGACGGCGAACGCATCCCCGGCACGTGGCGACACGTGTTCATCCACAACGGCGGCACCTACTTCCTCAGCGATCTGATCGTCTACGCCGACGGTCTGATCGACTGTTGGGGCCTGGTCACCCTCGATCAGTTCGCCGAGAAGCTGCGCAGCGGGTGGGTCGCCACCACGCTCGAGGAGGGCGCGCGGGCGTCGGCCCACCATGTGGGGGCGTGGACGTTCGGCGAGGTCCAGTGGTCGACGACACCGGAGGAACTGCTGGGCGAGGTCCGCGACGAGATCGACCGCCTCAACGACCGGCCCGACTCGGCCGGCCGCTGCCGGGCCGCGGCCGCGGAGTTCTGCGCCGACCCGAGCGAGGAGCGGCGCGCCGCGCTGCGGGAGGCGTACCTGGCCATCCCCCGGCATCTGCGCCGCTACGCGCTGGGCGACATGGACCGGAAGGACTGGCCGCTGAAGGTCCTCGCCTTCGGCCCCGGGGCGCCCCTGCCCGGCGACGGGTCGATCGTCACCGACGAGATGCACCGGAAGGCGCTGGAGTACTTCGCCGAGCGTGATCTGGCGCGCAACCGGGCCGCCGCGCGCCGCCCCGTGGACGGCGCGGACGTCGCGCACGCCCCGGCCGTCGAGCTGAACCAGGTCTTCTACCCCAACGGCTGGCCGGCCGACCCAGGCCCGCTGGTCCTGCGCAACGAGTACCCGGCGCCGATCGAGATCGACGGTGCGGTGTACCCGACCGTCAGCCACGCCTACTGGGCCCTGTCGACCCTGGACGATCGTCACCGAGAAGCGATCCGTACCGCGGACACCCCCTATGCCGCGCAGCGGGCGGCCGGGGATGCCACTCGGCGGGCCGGCTGGGAACAGGCCCGCGCCGCGGTGATGGCCCGGCTGCTGCGTGCGAAGTTCGCCCAGCACCCCGGCCTGGCACAGGTGCTGACCCGGACCGGCGACGCCACCGTCCTCTACACCGACGGGGACTCCCGTTACTGGGACTGGCACGGCGAGGTGGGGCGCAACTGGATGGGACGACTCCTCGAACTGGTCCGCGCCGAACTTGCCGCGCAACAGCACGGCCTGACCGGCTGAACAAGAAGGCGTGGGCTCGGTCGCACCCGGCGGGTAGTCGGCCGGCATGGCCCGCCACCTGGTTCCGTTGTCGACCAGGTATACGACAACAGGGCCTCCTGGACTGCTTGTTGGCGTAGATGCCTTCGGGTCGTGACCGTCCCGGCTTGGGCGGGCCGGGACGGCTACCCGTTCGGTCGCGGGGTCAGCCGGCGGCGGTCTCGGCGTGCCGGGTGAGCGCGTCCAGGAGCGCGCTCTGGTGGTCGGTCAGCTTGCCGTCGGTGCGGGCCTTGTCCTGTTTGCGCAGCCAGGTGCCGGGCCGGAACGTGGGGTCGTCGCCGAGGCCGGTGCGGTTGGCGGGGCCGGTGAGGGTGCCGCCGGCGGCGAGGTAGGCGAGCAGGCGGCGGTAGGAGCGGTTCCAGTCCGGCTCCGTGCGCCACAGCTCGTCGAGCGCGTCGAGCCTGGCGACCTGGTGCTTGGTGAGGTTGTCGGCCTTGCGCTGGCGGCGCATCCAGGCGCCCACCGCGTAGTCGTCGAGCTTCGCGGTCGCGGGGATCGCCAGGTGGCCGTGCTGGTGGTGGAAGGCGGCGGCGTAGGCGTAGCCGCGTTCCCAGGCGTTGGCGTGCTTCGACCAGATCATGCCGAGCGCGTCCAGCTCCGAGACGCGGGCGGGGTCGAGCAGGCCCTGGCCGTGGAGGTGGCGCTGGCGGGTGAGCCAGGAGATCAGCTCGGTGTGCTGCGTGCGGTCGGTGGGGTCGAGGTGGCCGTGCTGGAGGTGGAACAACGCGGCGGCGGCGTGCATCCGCTGCCATTCGACGGCCCGCGGGTTGAAGGCGCGGAGTTTGACGGTCCGGAGGATCTGCGCCGCGTGGTGGCGGGCGTTGATCTTCAGCCACTCGACCGGCGACTCCGGTGCAGTCGGCTGCTGCTCGCCCTCGGGGGCCTGGGCCGTGGTGGTGTGCGCGGTGCCCTGGGCGCGGTGGCCGCGCAGCTCGGTGATCCGGCCGACCACCCGGGCGTCGTGCGCGGCCAGGGCCCGCAGGACCCGCCAGATCGTGCGGAAGGAGGACGCCTCGATCTCGGCGTCGGCCTCGGCCTTCACCGCCTCGCCGGCGTCGTGGACCTCGGCCGGGTCGGCGGTGGCGGTGTCGTCGGCGACCGCGGGGGCGTCGCCGACCGGGGGCGAGGGCAGGTAGACCGGGATGATGACCCAACTGACCTTGCCCTGGCGGTAGGACTGGCGCAGCGCGCGGCCGACGGCCTGGACGATGTCGATGATGCTGGATTTGGGGTCCGCGAAGCAGATCGCGTCGACGGCGGCGACGTCGATGCCCTCGGCCAGGAGGCGGGCGTTGCAGATGATGCAGCACTGTTCGCCGTCCTCGCCGGTGGAGGCCTTGAAGGTGGCGAACGCGGCGCGGCGGTCCTTGAGGCGGTCCGTGCCGGCCACGGCGAGCGCCGTCACCCGTTCCGGCCGGTCCGCGTCCGGCAGCAGCTCTGCGGCCGCCGGCAGGCTGGCGGCGAACTCCCGTGCGCCGGAGACCCTTGAGTGGAAGGTGATGACCCTGCGCAGGTCCAGGTCCGCGACGGCGCGCAGTACGGCGACCTGGAGGGCCAGGCGCAGCAGTTCCTCGTTGGTGCGCTGGGCGCGGAGGTCGGCGACGGCGGGCAGGTTGAGGAGGTCGCGCAGGTCCTCGTCGGTGACGACGGGGACGAGGACGCGGTAGTCGGCGAGGTACCCGTGTTCGATGCCCTGGCCGAGGGTCCAGGTGTAGACGGTCCTGCCGTAGGTCCGTTCGTCGTCCATGGAGCACAGCGCGGGCGGCTCGTCGGTGTCCTCGGTGCCGATGTCGGTGCCGGTGTCGGTGCCGATGTCGGTGCCGGTGCCGGTGTCGGTGGTGAGGTCGGCCAGGCCGTCCTGGGTCCTGCGGTCGTCGGCGATCCGCGGGGTGGCGGTGAGGTAGAGGCGGCGCAGCGCGGGTACGTCCGCGTCGTGGTGGACGGCGGCCCACGCCTTGCCCTGCGCCCCGGCGGTGCGGTGGGCCTCGTCGATGACGACCAGGTCCCAGGCGGGCAGGGCGAACTCGCGGTGGGCCTGGACGATCCGCTCCAGCGAGGCGTAGGTGGCGTACACGGTGACCGGCCGGCCGTCCGGGGCGCCGTTGACCAGGTCGGTGATCCGGGCGGCCTGGGTGGTCACCCGGGCGTGGATCCGGCCGCCGGCCTCCGCGCTCTCCAGCGCCTCCTCGCGCGAGCACGCGGCCACCGCCAGGCCCCGCCGGCCGCCCTTCAGCGACCAGGACTCGGCGGTCTGCTCCAGCAGCTCGATCGTGGGCACGAGGACCAGCACCCTGCCGCGCGGGGCCAGGCGGCGGGCGCAGCCGGCGGCGATGAGGGTCTTGCCGGAGCCGGTCGCGGCGACCACCGTGGCGCGGCCGCCGTCCTTCACCTCGCGTACCGCGGCCGCGACGGCGTCCTTCTGGAACCAGTGCAGCGGCAGCGGGTTGCCCGTACCGGGCGGCTGGGCCGGGACGGACGGCTCGGCCTCGGCCTCGGTCTGGAAGGCGGGCGGCGCGTCCTGCTCTGCGGTGGTGGTCTCCACGGCGGTGGCTCTCCTTCGACGGCCGGGTGATGCGGGGAGGTGTCCGGGGTGGGGATGCACCTGACGGCGCGTGACGCGGCTCAGCCCCTGCGGTCTTCGACCGTCCAGTCGTCGCCCAGCTCGCGGCGCAGGGCCTCCAGTGCCGTGTCGGCCGCGCTCCGGAAGGATTCCTGCTGGTCCGGGGTCCAGGGCGAGGGACCGGCCGGGTCGTCCCAGTCGAGTGAGGACTGGTAGAGGTCGGCGAGCCGCGTGAGCTCGTTGCTGGTGGCCGGGGTGATCGGGAGCTTCTCCGGGGCGCACGGGAATCCGTAGGGGCTGTCGAAGTCGGGCATGGTCGACGGTCCTGGCCACAGTGGGGTGTCGACGCCGTACTCGAAGAAGAACCGCAGGTGATAGGGCATGCCGCAGCCTTTCACAGGGTTGGGCAGGTGGGTGGCCCGAGGCTCGCACCTGTGACTGCGCGCTTCAGTTGGCCAGTTGAGCGTCTTCAGTCGGTGGGCGGGATGGCGGCACCGCGGCACCCGAGCATGTGGCCGCCTACGCGGTCCTCCTGGCAGGACGTGACACGGCGGCAGCGGCGGCAGCGCGGAGCCCCGGGACGGGGCTGGACAGGACCGGTATGGCGGTCGTGGTGTGATTCGCAGCGGCTGCCATGGATGCTTGGGCGAGGACGATGACGTCCGCGTCGTCCACGGCCTCGACAGCGGCAGCAATGGCGCTCAGATAGCCGGCCTGGTCACCGGCTTCGAACCGACCCCAAGCGCCGTCGACCACCGTGGCCATCACCGTGACCGACCGGCCGGATCGAGCGGCTTCCTCATCGATGAGGGCCACTGTCGGGCCCACGGTGCCGGCCAGTGCGGCGATCACGACGATTTGTGTCGTGGTTCGGGCCCCACGGGGTGCAACGGCGACGGCGGCCACCGCCATCGGACGATCGACGCGCAACACGGGCACACCCAACGCCGCCGCCCGGGTCTCCGCGACGCCGCCAATCGTCGAGCAGGTACACAACACCGCTGCGGCCCCCTCGGCGACTGTCGAAGCAAGTGCTTGATCGATGTCCCCGGCAACGGCGTCGGGCCCGTCGGCCTGGGCCCTGGTGAGCAACTCCTCGGACACGACGTGCCGCAAGGGCAGGCCGGGGTAGTCGCGGTCGCGGAGCGTGTCGAAGACCGGGACGTGGACGGACGATGTATGGAGCAGCGCCAGCATGCGCGCGATGCTAGCGGCCGTGGTCGGAGTCCCCTCGCCGGGAGGGTGCTCAGGGCCGAACGCTCGATCAGCCGGCTCAACCACTAACCGGCCGGATGAAGCGCACCGGGGGCCGGTGGACGGCTACCCGGGGACCCAGCCGCGGACCTCCAGGTAGCGGATGTCCGCGTCCTCGACGGCGCGGCCGGTCTCCACCAGCCAGGCCTTCATGGCTTCGGTGACGTCGCCGTGGTGGTCCGCGACGCGTTGGGACCACTCGGCGGCGTCGAACCCGCCGGTGGAGGCGGAGCCGTAGGTGCGTTCCTCGGTGCCGTCGGCGCGGGGGACGAAGCCGCGGCGGATGCCGCCGGAGTCCTGTTCCGAGCCGGCCGAGTAGACGTACTGGTCGGCCTTCATGCGGACGGTGAAGGCGAGGCGGCCGCCGGCCTGGCCGGTCTCGTGGACGACCGGGGCGAGGTGGGCGGCGCCGGAGCGGATGGCCTGGCGTCCGGCGCGGCCGGCCATCGACTCGCCGGGCCGGCCGACGGTGTCCTTGCCGCGCACCCGCGCCTTCTGCCCGGTCCTGGTGGTGCGCCGCTCGGTGTTCGCCTCCGCGATCCCGGCGAGCGCCTCGGTGTCGCGTTCGCCGCCGCGCACCGCACGCACGAGCTGGCGCAGCGCGTCCACGAACGCGGCGCCCTTGCCCTTGGTGAAGAACTGGCTGACGAGCGAGGCGTCGCGGCCGAGCATCCCGGCGACCTGGCGCCTGGTGAAGCCCTGGTCGAGCAGCTCCTGGGTCAGGCGGGCGGCCTCGTTGGGGTTGTTCGGGTCCGCCGGGCTCACTGGTCAGTCCCCTTCGCGGCGAGTTCGGCGCGGCCCAGGGCGCGCAGCTTCAGGTACTCCTCCTGGCTGGTCGGGTGCGGCACCGGGCCGGTGAGATGGCCCTTGAGGAGGTAGTCGCCCGGCTCGCCCCGGTAGGGCCACGGCTGGCGTTCGGTCAGGGCGATGCCGTCGGTGCCGAAGTAGACGACGGTGCCGGGCTTCGCGTGGAGGGCGCCGGCGACGCCGACGACCTCCTTGCCCTCGCGGTACTTCATGTCCAGCAGCGCGGCCCGGGCGCCGGACCAGACGTAGGCGGCCCATTCCGGGTGGGCGTACGGGTCGTTGGAGAACCCGGACTGGCGCTGCCACGTCACCACCGTCCCGTTCTGGCCGAGGATCTCCGCCCCCGCCGGCAGCGCCTCGCCGACCGGGGTGGCACCGGAGATCAGCCGCGGGCGCTGCGCGAACCCGCCGAGGCCGAACAGCAGCACCGACCGGACGGCGCGGGAGGCGAGGTAGGCGGCGGTGCGCTGGCGTTCGTCCCCGTGCGCGCGGGAGAGGTTGGTCAGGTCCGCCCAGGCGGCCTTGAGGCGCTTGCCCCAGTCGTCGAGCGGCTTGCCGTCCTCCCACACCAGGCCGCCGAGGATCTCGACCCGCCACGGCGCGAGGTGGTTGGCGAGCGCGAGGTGGACCTCGGCCCCGCCCGCCCACGTGGTGAAGGTGGCGCCGGGCTCGGCC
>NZ_JBEOSA010000120.1:0-11838 GCF_040302625.1 Kitasatospora sp. NPDC097643
GGTGCACCGCCAGGCCCATGCACGCGACGGCGCTGAAGTGGGCGGTGGCGGTCGGCGAGCCCGCGGGCCGGCGCCACACACCGCTCGAAGTGCTCAGCCGACCTTGACCAGCTTCCACTGCTGCTGGGTGCCGCCGTTGACGGTCCACTGGATCGCCGGCTGGGCGTCCACCGTGCTGTTCCCGTTGTCCAGCGCCATGCCGCTCACCCGGTTGGTGAGCCGGTAGGAGCCGCCGCCCAGCGCGGTGATGCCCCACTGCTGCTGGTTGCTCCCGTTGTCGGGCTGCTGGGTCAGCCCGGCGCCCGCCGTCCTGCTGCCCCCGTTGTCGAGGGCCATGCCGCTGCGGAGGCACACCAGCTTGTAGCGGCCCGCTTCGAGGCCGGTCAGCCGCCACTGCTGCGGCGCGCCGCCGTTGAGGGTCCACTGGATCACCTGGCCGCCCGCCGTGGCGGTGTTGCCGTCGTCGAGGGCCTTGCCGCTGCGCGCGCAGACCAGCTCGTAGACGCCGTCGGCGACGACCGCCGGCATCCCGGTGACCTCGACCACCACGACCGAGTCGTTGGCGTCGGGGGCGGTGGCGGGCACCGAGACGTTGATGGTGCCGCCGCTGACCGTGCAGGAGAGCGAGGCCGTCGGGTTGCTCATCAGGTAGGCGCGGTTGATGGTGTTGGCGACCAGCGGGATCTGCAGGGTGCCGTTGCTCGGCCAGCTGAAGACGTGGGCGAAGAGCTTGCCCTGCTTCCTGGTGAACTTCCCCCAGGACGGTTCGTCGGTGAAGGGACTGCCGATGGTTCCGTGGATGCTGTCGCTGTTGGTGGCCATCCAGCCCGCCAGGCCCTGGAGGATGGTGACGGACCCCGGGGTGGGCGTGCCGTCGCCCTTGGGGCCGATGTTGAGCAGGTAGTTGCCGTCCCGGGAGGCCACCGTGACGAGCTCCTGGGTGATCGCCTGGAGGGACCGGTAGGAGTTCTCGGCCCAGGAGGTGTACCCCCAGGCGCCGTTCATCGTGGCGCAGGTCTCCCAGGGCCGGCCGAGGGCTTCGGCCGGGACGGTCTGCTCCGGGCAGGCGAAGTCGCCGAGCCCCACGTCCCGCTTGACCCGCTCGTTGACGATGAGGCCGGGCTTGAGGCCGACGAGCCAGTTGTAGAGGTCGGCCCCGTCGGCCGCGGTCCACCAGTCGGTGAGCGTGGGGGTGGCGGGGTTGGCGCACCAGTCGCCGTCGAACCAGAGGACGGCGGGGTCGTACGCGGTGAGCAGTTCCTGCAACTGTGCCTTCATGTCGCTGATGTAGCCCGCTCGTGCGCTCAGCGACGCCATGTCGGTGTAGTTGGTGGTCTGGTTGACGGTCTGCGAGCGGTGGTTCCAGTCCATGATCGAGTAGTAGAGCCCGAACTTGATGCCGCGGGCGTCGCACGCCTTCTTGAGCGCGGCCAGCAGGTCGCTCTGGTAGGCGGTGTACTTGGGCAGGGTGTACGGCTTGCTGCCGGTGGTGTCGGTGAAGCTCGCCACCTTCGAGTCGTACATCGCGAAGCCCTCGTGGTGCTTCGCGGTGATCACCAGGTACTTCATGCCGGCATGGAGGGCGAGGTCGGCGATGGTGTCGGCGTTGAAGGCGGTCGGGTTGAAGGGCGCCGACACCTGGGCCTGGTAGTTGGCCTTGGTCCAGTTCTCGGTGGAGAAGGCCCACTCGCCGTGTCCGTGGTAGCTGTACGACCCGAAGTGGATGAACATCCCGAAGCGGGCCTGGTACCACCAGTCCATCTTGGACGGCACGGTGTAGGCCTGCGCGGTGCCGGGCCGGAGGACCTGGGGCAGGCCGAAGGCCACGGCGCCCCCGGCGAGGGCGGCGGCTCGGATCAGTTGGCGGCGGCTCAGCTGGTCGGGCATGTACGGCTCCTCCGGTGGGGGTGGGTGGGGGGTGTGCCGCTTGCTGCTGCGAATCGCCTGCCGGCGGTGGCGTTCCTGCCCGGGAGCACTGAGGTGGTGGCGGCGGCCGTGGCCGGCCGGGCAGGTCCGCGCGCCCAGGAGCAGAGCGCGGTCGGTGAGCGGCGGTCGTCAGTTTATGTGTCAACTTCGCGGCCGGGAAGCTCAGTCCCGCGTATCGATCCGATGAATGTGTACCTCTCGGACGACCTCCGCGCGCAACGTCCGACCGATCGACGAGTGGGACAGGCCCTCAAATCCTGGGTCCGAACCGAGCGCGACTGCGCTGACCTGCCATTTCACCGACTTCGCGACAGGATCCCGAGGCCGGCGGGAAGTTGACTCGATTCCAGCGCGAACGCCGGACCGCCAACAATCATCGGACATATTGCCGTCCGGTGTCTTGACAGGCCACTCCGGCGGCCGGGATACATGTACATGACTCGCGGAGCCACCCGATAGCGAGCATTCCAGGACAAACGGAGCAGCCATGTCACGATCCATCAGCCGGAGAAGTGTGCTCACCGGCCTGGCAGTTGCCACCGCCGCCACCGCCATCGGACCCGGCGGCGCCCGGGCCGAAGCCGCCGCGGTCGAGGGCGATCCGCTACCCCTCGTCCCGCTGCGCATACCGAAGCTCGACCAGGGCACCTGGCAGCAGCCGGACAGCAGGATCCAGTGGATGCGCGACAACAAGCTGTCCATGTTCATCCACTGGGGCGTCTACTCGGCACCGGCCCAGGGCGAGTGGTACATGTTCGCCTCGAAGACCAAGCCGGCCGCCTACCGCGCGCAGTACGCCGGCACCTTCGCCGCCCAGTCGCACTCCTTCGACCCCGCCGCCTGGGCCAATCTGGCCCGCGACCTCGGCGCCGCGGAAGTGGTTCTGACGACCCGTCACCACGACGGCTTCGCCCTGTGGCCCAGCGGCCACCCCAACGCCTGGACTTCCGCCGACGCCGCGTTCCCGGCCGGTACGGACTTCGTCAAACGCTACGTGGACGCCGTGCGCGCAGCCGGCCTGCGGGTCGGGCTCTACTACTCGCCGATCGACTGGCGCTACCCCGGCTACTACGACGTGGGCGGCGCGAAGCCGCCGAGCCCCGCCCTCACCTCCGACTGCGTGCTGCCGGGCGGCAGCCCGTACCCGTGGAACTACGAGGGCATCGATCCGGCCGGCTTCGACTACCACGAGAACGCCCGGACCATGAAGAACGAGGTGTACCAGTCCGTCAAGGAGCTGGTCACCGACTACGGCGCGGTCGACGACATCTGGTGGGACGGCGGCTGGCTGGCGCAGCAGGGTACCGACGCCGACGGGTCGTTCTTCTGGGAGCCCGGGCAGTACCGCGATCCGGGCAACGGCTGGCCGGTGGACACCGCGTACGGCGAGAACGAGTCCGGCACCGGCAGGCCGCTGGGGCTCACCGGCCTGGTACGCCGGCACCTGCCGAACGCGGTGGCCAACTCGCGTTCGGGGTGGGTGGGCGACTACGACATCGACGAGGGGTTCGGTGTGCCGAGCGGGCCGATCCGCTACGGCCGCCTGGTCCAGAAGGCGTTCAGCGTCTCCGGCGGCACCTGGGCGTACAGCGGCGACTACGCGATGTCCTTCTCCTCGGCGATGGCCATGCTGGTCAACTGCTTCATCCGCGACATGTGCGTGATCCTCAACGTCGGCCCGGACGCGACCGGCGCCGTCCCGAGCAAGCAGGTGGCGGTCGTCCGCCGGCTCGGCGGGTTCATGAGCGCCAACCGGGAGGCCCTGTACGGCACCCGCGGCGGACCGTGGAACCCGGTGGACGGCCAGTACGGCTTCACCTTCAACGACAGGACCGTCTACGCGCACCTGCTGACCGGCTACAGCGGCGGCAGCAGCTTCACGAGCCCGTCGCTGGGCGACGCCAAGGTCACCGCGGTCTACGACGTGGTCACCAGGAACCCGCTCCCCTACGGCATCACCGGCAACAACCGCGTCACCGTCACCGGCATCGACCGCACCCGCTACCCCGACGACACCGTGGTGGCGATCGTGCTCGACCGACCGGTGGTACCCGCGGACATCGCCCGCGGCTGCCCGACCACGGCCGACAGCGTGGAGACCTCGCACGGGAACGTGACCGCCAACGCGGTGGACGGGGACACCTCCACCCGGTGGTGCGCGGCCGACGGCGGCACCGGCCACTGGCTCCAGACCGACCTCGGCTCGGTGCGCCAGGTCACCGGCGCCCGGATCGCCTGGGAGCTGCCGGCCAAGGCCTACCGCTTCCGGGTCGACGGATCCACCGACGGCTCCACCTGGACGACGCTCGCCGACCGGACCGGGAACACCACCGCCGCGCAGGTGCAGGTCCTGACGTTCACGGCCCGGACCCGCTACGTCCGGGTCACCGTCACCGGCCTGGACACCGGCGCCTGGGCGTCGATCCGCTCGCTGGAGGTCTACGACCGCGCCTTCCTGGACCCGTCGGTCTCCGGCGGCACCGCGGCACTCGGCTAGGCCGCACCACCCGCCACTCAGCGGAGATCATTTGCTGAAATGAGTCGTACTCATTTCGAACTAGCCGCTCCCGAAGTGAGTTGGCGGGCGGGCGGCAGGCGCCTCGATCGCCACCGCCAGATAGGGCACTACCTGGGCTTTCTGTCCCAACGGGGGTGCGTCCGGCTCGGCGGAGCCTGACGCACTCCCGTTTCCCTGGTGTTGCGTCAGCGAAAAATAGGGATGTCCATCGCCTTGACAGGGTCGCTCATCTGCCCCGATAAATACCACTCATAGGAGCAGGGTTCGGAGGAGGGACACCCCATGAGACTCATACGCATCGGCGCAACGACGGTCAAGGCGGTCACCGCGGCGACCGTCGTCTTCGCTGCCGTGCTGCCCGTTCAGCCCGCCTACGCGGCCACGACGAACCTGTACGTCGACCCCGTCAACGGCAGTGACAGCAACTCAGGAACCAGTACCGCCTCGGCGTTCCGGACCATCCAGGCCGCCCAGAACGCGGTCCGAGGCGTCAACGCCAACATGTCCGACGACATCGTCGTGAACCTGCGCGGCGGCACCTACCCGCTCACCGCCCCGATCACCTTCGGCACCGCCGACTCGGGCACCAACGGGCACACGGTCGTCTACCAGGCGTACAACGGCGAGACCCCCGTGATCAGCGGCGGCAAGTCGGTCACCGGCTGGACCGCGGCCGCCAACGGCGAGTACAAGGCGTCCGTCGGCACCCTCAACTTCCGGCAGCTGTACGTCAACGGGGTCCGCGCCACCCGCGCCCGCTACCCCGACGCCGGCACCGACTTCAACCTGACGGGCAGCGACACCACCAACAAGCTGCTGAAGGTGCCGGCCTCTCAGACCTCGAACTGGAGCAACCTGAACCAGGTCGAGATGATGCTGGAGACCCAGTGGGGTGAGAGCTACCTGCGGCTGAAGTCGATCAGCACCGCGGGCAGCACCGCCAACATCTCGATCCAGGACCACGAGGCGGGCATCCTGTTCCAGCGTCCGTGGCCGCAGCTCGCCGACAACTCGCCGTTCCACTTCGAGAACGCCCACGAGTTCCTCAACGAGCCGGGCGAGTTCTACGTCGACACGGCCGCGCAGACCCTCTACTACAAGCCCCGCCCCGGCGAGGACATGTCCAGCGCCAACGTGCAGGTGCCGACCGTCCAGACGCTCTTCGACGTCAAGGGCACCAGCCTCGACAGCCCCGCCCACGACCTGCGCTTCTCCGGGATCACCTTCACCCAGACCACCTGGATGGAGCCGACCAACAACGGCTACCTCAACGGCCAGGGCGGCAACTACAACATCTCGGCCAACACCTCCAACCAGCAGTACGTCGCCCGTCCGCCGGCCGCCGTCCAGGCCGCGGACGCCGACCGCGTCTCCTTCACGGGCAACATCTTCACCAAGCTGGGCTCCACCGCGCTCGACCTCTCGCACGGTGTCCACGACAGCAGCGCGATCGGCAACTACATCTACGACATCGCCGGCAACGGCATCATGGTCGGCAAGTTCTCCGACCCGACGGTCGAGTACCACACCATCTACAACCCGCCGACCAGCCCGGCCGGGGAGGACGCCAGGGAGGTGGTCAAGAACGTCACCGTCAAGAACAACCTGATCACCCGGATCGGTGAGGACTACCTCGGCACCGCGGGTATCAACGCGGGCTTCGTCAACAGCACCACCATCGACCACAACGACATCTCCGACTCCCCGTGGGCGGGCATCTCGCTCGGCTGGGGCTGGCAGTCGGCGGCCAACGCCGAGGGCAACAACAGCGTCAGCTACAACCGGATCGGCAACGTGATGAACCGGCTCTGCGACTCCGCCGGCATCTACCACCTGTCGAACGACCCGGGCGCGGTCCTCAACGGCAACTACATCCACGACGTGGTCCGCAGCCCCGCCGCCTGCGCCTCGCCGGTGCACGGCATCTACCTGGACGAGGGGTCGGACAACATGACCGTCTCGAACAACGTGCTGTCGCACACCGACGGGTTCATCAACCAGAACCACAACGGAACCAACGTCACGCTCACCAACAACCAGACTTCCGGTGACGCGGTGATCAAGGCCTCCGGCCTGGAGTCCGGCTACCAGTGGATGACCCTGTGGCCCAACCTCGCCTGGAACAGGACCGCGACCTCCTCGTCGGTCTACGGCACGGGCACTGAGGCCGCCAAGGCCGTCGACAACAACAACTCGACCGGCTGGTCGCCGACCGGCGCCGACACCTCGGCCTGGTGGCAGGTCGACCTCGGCCAGGCCTACCAGCTCGGCCAGTTCGCGCTGACCACCCGTCAGGACCTGGACCAGTCATCGACCCGCGGCAACTTCGAGATCCGGGCCTCCAACGACCCGAACTTCGGCAGCTACACCGTCGTGGGACGCCAGACCGGCACCCTGCCCTACGCCGCGACGCTCACCGGCAGGATCGACGTCCGCCAGGCCTTCCGCTACGTGCGGGTCGCCAAGACCGACGGCCAGTACTTCTTCATCACGGACTTCAGCGTCCAGCAGGCCGGCGGAGCGCAGGCGGTCGCGACCGGCGCCCCGAGCACCAACCCGTCGACGTTCTACACCATCAAGAACGTCAACAGCGGCCAGGTGCTGGACGACTACAACTTCAACACCGCCGACGGCGCGAGCGTCAACCAGTGGCCGAGCACCGGCGGCGCCAACCAGCAGTGGAACATCCTCCCGGTCAGCGGCCAGCTGTACAAGATCGTGAACCGGAACAGCGGCAAGGCCCTCGAGATCCCGTGGTCCAGCCACTGGCGGACCACCGGCGCGGACCAGGTCACCTACAACGGCGGCAACAACCAGCTGTGGTACTTCGAGCCGACCAGCGGCGGCTTCCTGCTCCGCAACTTCGAGAGCAAGCAGGTCCTGGAGGTGACCGGCGCGTCGACCAGCAATGGCGCCACCACCGACCAGTCGAACGCCGTCAACCAGTCCCACCAGGCCTGGACCATCCAGTAACAGGCTGACACCCCACTGACCGTGAGGCCGGAAAGCGCTGCTCAAGCACTGCTCTCCGGCCTCACCGTTTCCAGCAGCGACTCACAGAAGAGGACACCTGCGTGATGCGAAAGTTCTGGGCTCTACCCCTGATCGCGCTCGTCACCGCCGTGCTCGGCGTGACGGTGACCGGTGCGGTCCCCGCCTCCGCCGCCTCCAGCACGCCCCTGCGGGTCATGCCGCTCGGCGACTCGATCACCTGGGGTCTGGGAAGCAGCACCGGCAACGGCTACCGGGGCCCGCTCTGGGACGGGCTCGCGGCGGACGGCCACCCACTGGACTTCGTCGGCACGGGGCGGAACGGTTCGATGTCCGACCCCGACAACGAGGGACACTCCGGCTACCGCATCGACCAGATCGCCGCCCTCGCCGACGCGGCGCTGACCCGCTACCGGCCCAACGTCGTGACGCTGGAGATCGGCACCAACGACTTCAACGGAAACTTCCAGCCCACCACCGCCGGCGCCCGGCTGAAGTCACTGGTCGACCGGATCACCGCCGACGTCCCCGACGCGACCGTCCTGCTGGCCTCCCTGATCGTGTCCACCAACAGCACGGTGGAGCAGTACCGGCCCGGCTACAACCAGGCCATCAGCCAGATCGTGAGCGACGCCCAGGCCGCGGGCAAGCACGTCGCGTACGTCGACATGAGCGCGATGACCACCGCCGACCTGGCGGACTCCCTGCACCCGAACGACGCGGGCTACCAGAAGATGGCCGACGCCTTCCGCCGCGGCGTCCAGACCGCGGACGCCGCCGGCTGGCTGAAGGCTCCCGCCCCCGCCCCCGCCGCCGTGCAGTCCGGGATCGCCGGCAAGTGCATGGACGTCAACGGCGCCGCCAACGCCGACGGGACCGCCGTCCAAACCTGGGGGTGCAGCGGCAGCGGCAACCAGCTGTGGTCCGCCTACACCAACGGCACCCTCCGCTCCCTGGGCAAGTGCCTGGACGCCGCGGCCGGGGGGACGGCCAACGGCACCAAGGTGCAGCTCTGGTCCTGCACCGGCGGCGGCAACCAGGTCTGGCAGCCCTACAACGGCGGCTACCGCAACCCCCTCTCCGGCCGCTGCCTGGACGTGCCGAACTTCTCCACGGCCGACGGGACACAGCTCCAGCTGTGGGACTGCAACGGCGGCTCGAACCAGAACTGGACCACGCTGACCGCCGGATGACGCCCACTTCCGGGACCTGAACGCTTCCGGCGTCCTGGAACGCCGAGCGGCCCCCGTGCCGACCGTCCACTGTGGCGGTGGGTCGCGGGGGCCGCTGGTTCGGTCAGCGACAGCGATTCGGAGCGGGCGGCGTCACTGCTCGGGCAGGCCGGGGGCCGAGTCGGCCTCGCCGAGGGTGTCGCGGAGCCACTGGCCGACCCTGGCGATGTGGACGGTGGCGCAGGCGTGGGCGATGTCCGGGCGGCGGCCGGCGATGGCGTCGAGAAGGCCGCGGTGCTGCCGGCGGGTGCGGTCCACCGCGTCCTCCTCGGTCAGTCCGCGCCGATCCGCGCGCCTGGTCGGGCGCGCCGTACAGGCCCCCGATCAGCGAGAACGGAACGCCGTTGCCGGACCCGGCCGCGATCCGCCGGTGGAACTCCAGGTCGTTGTCGATGAGCTCCTTGTTCGAGCCGACCAGCGGTGGCCACCTGCTCCGCAACCACGAGAGCCGGCAGATCCTGGAGGTGAGCAGCGCCTCCACCGCCAACGGCGCCACCATCAACCAGCCAATGGCCATCAACCAGTCCCACCAGGGCCTGGACCATCCAGTAACAGGGTGACCCCCTCCCGAACAGGCGGAAGCCGCCCCCCTTCGCGAAGGGGGGCGGCTTCCGCCTGTTGCGCGCAGTACGTCAGCGGCAACCGAACCTGACGCTCGCACGCCACGGACGTCAGGACGCGACGTCCACCAGGACCTTGCCGACCGTGCGGCTCTCGACCGCTCGGTGCGCGTCGGCGGTGCGGTCGAGGGGAAAGCGGAGCAGCGGCAGCCCGTGCTCCTCGCCGACCGGCAGCGCGCCGTCGCGCAGTGCGGCGGCGACGTCCTGAGCGGCCGCGGCGCGTGCCTCCGGACCGGCCGTGTAGAGCACCAGGAACTGGAGGCGCGTGTTCAGCACCATGTTCTGCAACACATTCAGTTCGACCGGCTTGCCACCGTCGTTGGCGTAGGTCGCGATCGTGCCGCGGGTCCGCAGCACGGCCAGGTCCAGTGCGAGGTTCGTGCCCAGCGCCACCTCCGCGACGAGGTCGACGCCGTCCCGGGCGACGGCGCGGATCTCGGCGGCCGGGTCGCCCTCGCGGTAGTTGATCACGTGGTGGGCTCCCGCGGCGGTGGCCAGCCGGGCCTTCCGCGGACTGCTGACCGTGCTGATCACGGTGGCGCCGGCCCAGCGGGCGAGCTGGATCACCGCGTGCCCGACCGCTCCGGCCCCGCCCGCGGCGAGCACCACCTTCCCGTCGAGTGCCCCGGGGCTCAGCCGACGCGGCCCGTCCTCCGCGACGGTGAGCGCGCGGTGCGCGGTCAGCGCGGGGACTCCGAGTGCGGCGCCGACATCGAAGCCGGCCTCGTCGGGCAGCGGCACGGCCTGTTCGGCGGGCACGACGGTGAACTCGGCGGCGGTGCCGGTGGGCCGCCCGGCGGCGGCCATGAACAGCCAGACCCGCTGACCGACCCGGCTCCGGTCGACCCCCTCGCCGACGGCGTCGATCGTGCCGGCGCCGTCGAGGTGCGGGGTGACCTCGGCGAAGTGCTTGGGGTGGCCGGCGCCGGAGCGCGCCTGCCAGTCGGTCGGGTTGACCCCGGACACGGCGACCCGGACGCGAACCTCGCCGGGGGCGGGCTCGGGCAGGTCACGGTCGACGAACTGGAGGACGTCGGCGGCGCCGTTGTCCCGGTAGATGATGGCCTTCATGATCCGTCCTCGGAGCCTGGTGGAAACGGTGCCGTCGGCGAACGAAGCGGTCGCGGTGGTCACGACGCCGCCTCCTCGGCCGGTGTTCGCAAGGCGGTGTACAGCAGTTCGGCCTGGTAGAGCGCCATCACCCGGTGGGCGATCGGGACGGCGCGCTCCCGGGCCTCGGCGGGCTCGTGGTGCTCGACCTTGACGAGCCAGGCCGTGACGCAGTCGCGCAGCATCGCGCGCATCCGGTCGGTCATGTCGACGACGATGCCGTGGATGGCCGGATCGGTGGTCGCCTCACCCCAGGTCTGCACGCCGACCCGGGCCGCGGCGGGGTCGATCGCGGCGATCAGGCGGGAGAGCAGTTCGTCGGGGTCCGGCGGGGCGTCAGCCGCGGCGTACTCGCCGAGGACGTCGGCGCGCTCGGCGAGCACCTCGCGGGCGGCGGCCCGGACCAGGTCGGCCTTGTTGCGGTAGTGCGCGTAGATCGAGCCGGCCGAGAGGCCTGACTCGGCGGTGATGTCGGCGATCGAGGTCCGCTCCAGCCCGTTGCGGCTGAAACAACGGACGGCGGCCTCGGCGATCTGGGTACGCCGGAGTTCCTTGCGCGCGTCGGTGAGCCGAGGCATCGCACCTCCCACAAAAGGAATCACGCTTCTTCTTATGGCGGAGATGCTAGCAGAATCGTCGTTCTGTATGTGCTGGGTACATCCCGCGCGAGCAGGCCGGGGACGGCCGCTGACGGCCCGCCATCACACACCGGCGTCGAGCGCTCCCGCACCGGCCCCGGTGGGGTCGACGACGATGACGTCGAGGGTGCGGGGGCCGTGGACGCCTTCGACGCGGTTGAGTTCGATGTCGCTGGTGGCGGAGGGGCCGGAGATGAACGTGAGGGGGCGGGTGGGGCCGAGGCGGGCCAGGGCGTCCGGGACGTCGTCGGCGATCTGTTCGGCCTCGATGATGCAGAGGTGGTAGTCCGGGACGAGGGTGAGGGCGCGGCGGCCCTGGCCGGGGCCGGTGTCGAGGACGATGGTGCCGGTGACGGCGATGCCGGCGGCGGCGAGGGTGAGGGCGCCGTCCAGGGCGTCCAGGGCCGGGACGTCGAGCGGTTCGGTGCGCCATTCCCAGCCGCCGGACGGCAGCAGGTCGGTCGGGAAGCCGTCGGGGACGGCGAGCCGGGTGACACCGCGCGCGGTAAGGGCGGCGGCGATGGCGCCGGGCAGCCCGGCCGGGTCGGTGCGGGTGACGGTGGCGCGGTAGTCGGCGACCCGTTCGGCGAACAGGGCGAGGGTGTCCTCGCCGTCGGCGGTGTGGCCGCGCCGGTAGTCGCGGGGCACGGGCACGTCCTCCGGGGTCTCGCCGCGCGGGACGTCGGCGAGGGCGGCCCGGATCCGGGCGAGGATCGCCTCGCGGCTGCTCATCGCCCCTCCTCTCTGTTCTTGCGCCACCAGGTGCGGAAGGACTCGGCGGGCGGTGCGGGGGTGTCGCGGCT
>NZ_JBEOSA010000121.1:0-11607 GCF_040302625.1 Kitasatospora sp. NPDC097643
TCAGCCACGCCTTCCACTCCCCGCTGATGGACGGCATGCTCGACGACTTCCGGGCCGTCGCCGCCCAGGTGGCGTACGAGGCGCCGCGGATCCCGATCGTCTCCACCGTCACCGGCGGCACGCTCTCCGCCGAGGAGGTCCGCGACCCCGAGTACTGGGTGCGGCACGTCCGCGAGGCCGTCCGCTTCCACGACGCCGTGCGCCGGCTCCGGGCCGGCGGCGTCACCACGTTCCTGGAGGTCGGCCCCGACGGCGTGCTCACCGCCCTCGCCGAGCGGAGCCTCGACGCTGACGGCACGCCCGCCGCGCTGATCGCCGCCCTGCGCGCCGGTCGCCCCGAGGCGGCGAACGTGCTGGCCGCCGCCGCCCGCGCCCACGTCCACGGCGCCACGCCCGACTGGCACGCCGTCGGCCGGCCCTGGGGTGGCCACCGGATCGACCTGCCCACGTACGCCTTCCAGCGCCGCCGCCACTGGCCCGAGCCGCCGGCCGGCTGGCCGGTCGACGTCACCTCCGCGGGCCTCGGCGCCGCCGACCACCCGCTGCTCGGCGCCGCCGTCGCCCTCGCCGACGCCGACGGCGTGCTCTTCACCGGCCTGCTCTCCCGGCAGACCCACCCCTGGCTCGCCGACCACGCCGTGATGGGCACCGTGCTGCTCCCCGGTACCGCCTTCGTCGAACTCGCCGTCCGCGCCGGCGACCACGTCGGCGCCCCGCACCTCGCCGAACTCACCCTCCAGGCCCCGCTGGTGCTCCCTGAGCACGGCGCCGTGCAGATCCAGCTCGCCGTCGGCGAGGCGGACGGCACCGGCACCCGCCCGTTCACCCTGCACTCCCGGCCCGAGCCCGACGCCGCCGCCACCGGCGCCGCGCCCACGGCCGAGTACGCCTGGACCCGGCACGCCGCCGGTCTGCTCGCCCCGCCCGCCGACGACCGCCCCGCCGAACCGCTCGGCGTGGACACCTGGCCGCCCGCCGGCGCCGTCCCGGTCCCCGTCGACGGCCTGTACGACTACCTCGCCGACGCCGGCTTCGACTACGGCCCGGCCTTCCAGGGCCTCACCGCCGCCTGGCAACTCGGCGACGAGATCCACGCCGACGTCCGCCTGCCCGAGCCGCACCGAGCCGACGCCCGCCACTTCGGCCTCCACCCCGCCCTGCTCGACGCCGCCCTGCACGGCGTGGGCATGGGCAGCCTGCTGGCGCCCAGCGAGTCCGGCCGCCTGCCGTTCGCCTGGCGCGGCGTCACCCTGCACGCCTCCGGCGCCGACCGCCTGCGCGTCCGCCTCACCCCGGCCGGTGAGGACGCCGTCGCGGTCACCGTCGCCGACACCACCGGCGCGCCCGTCGCCGCCGTCGAGTCGCTGCTGCTGCGCCCCGTCACCGCCGCCCAGGTGCACGCCGCCCGGGCCGTCCACCACGAGTCGCTGTTCACCGTGGCCTGGCAGCCCGGCACCCCCGGCGAACCCGCCGCCACCGGCTGGGCCCTGCTCGACACCGGACGGGCGGACCTGGCCGCCGCGCTCGCCCTGCCGGTCCACCCCGGGCCGGCCGAGCTCGCCGCCGCCGTCCGCGCCGGCGCCGAGGCGCCGCACACGGTCGTCGCCCTGCTCGCCGGCCCCGCCGCCGGTGAGCCGGGCGCCGAGGACACACCCGGCGCCGCGCACGCCGTCGCCACCCGAGCGCTCACCCTGGTGCAGCAGTGGCTCGCCGAGGAAGCCCTCGCCGACGCCCGCCTCGTCCTCGCCACCCGCGGCGCCGTCGCCGTCCACCCCGGCGAGGACGTCACCGACCTCGCCGCCGCCACCGTCTGGGGCCTGGTGCGCTCCGCCCAGTCCGAGCACCCCGGGCGCCTCGTCCTCGCCGACCTGGACGACGACCCGGCCGGCCCGGACCGCCTGCTCGCCGCCCTCGCCACCGACGAACCGCAGCTCGCCCTCCGAGCCGGCGCCCTCCACGTCCCCCGCCTCACCCGGACCGCGGGCGACCCTGCCGCCGCGCAGGACGCCCCGACCGGCCTCGGCGCCCTCGACCCCGACGGGACCGTCCTGGTCACCGGCGCCACCGGCACCCTCGGCAGCCTCGTCGCCCGCCACCTGGTCACCGAACACGGCGCCCGAAACCTGCTGCTGCTCTCCCGGCGCGGCATCGAGGCACCCGGCGCCGCCGAACTCGCCGCCGAACTCGCCGAGGCGGGCGCCGCCGTCACCCTCACCGCCTGCGACACCGCCGACCGCGACGCCCTCACCCGGGTGCTCGCCGACATCCCCGCCGCACACCCGCTCACCGCCGTGGTGCACACCGCGGGCGTCCTCGACGACGGCATCGTCGACGCGCTCACCCCCCAGCGCCTCGCCAGCGTGCTGCGGCCCAAGGCCGACGCCGCCTGGCACCTGCACGAGCTGACGGCCGGACACGACCTCGCCGCCTTCGTGCTCTTCTCGGCCGCCGCCGCCATCCTCGGCGGCCCCGGCCAGGCCAACTACGCCGCCGCCAACGCCTTCCTGGACGCGCTCGCCCACCACCGGCAGGCCCGCGGCCTGCCCGCCACCTCGCTCGCCTGGGGCCTGTGGGCCGAACGCAGCGGAATGACCGGCACCCTGGACAGCGCCGACCTGCAACGCATCAGCCGCGCCGGCGTCGCCGCGCTGTCCTCCGCCGAGGGCCTGGCCCTGCTGGACACCGCCACCGCTCTCGGGGGCGCCGGCTACGTGCCGATGCGCCTCGACACCGCCGGACTCCGCGGCCAGGCCGCCTCCCCGGCGCTGCCGGCCCTGCTGCGCGGCCTGGTCCGCGCCCCCGCCCGCCCGGCCGCGCGGACCGCCGCCGGCACCGGCGCGGCCGACCCGGGCCGCCGGTTCGCCGCACTGCCCGCCGACGAACGGGCCAGGGCCCTGCTCGGCCTGCTCACGGGCGAGGTCGCCGCGGTCCTCGGCCACACCGACGCCGACGCCGTCGAACCCGCCCTCGCCTTCAAGGAACTCGGCTTCGACTCGCTCACCGCGGTCGAACTGCGCAACCGTCTGACCGCCGCCACCGGCCTGCGGCTGCCCGCCACCCTCGTCTTCGACTACCCCACCCCGCAGGCCCTCGCCGACCACCTCGACACCCGGCTCGCCGGCTCGGCCGCCCCCGCCGCCGCACCACCGGCCGCCGCGGCCGTCGTCGACGACGACCCGATCGCCATCGTCGGCCTGGCCTGCCGCTACCCCGGCGGGGTCAGCACGCCCGAGGAGCTGTGGCAGCTGGTCGCCGAAGGCGGCGACGGCGTCTCCGCCTTCCCGGCCGACCGCGGCTGGCCGCTCGACGCCCTCTACGACCCGGACCCCGAGCGCCCCGGCACCTCCTACGCCCGCGAGGGCGGCTTCCTGCACGAAGCCGCCGACTTCGACCCGGCGTTCTTCGGCATCAACCCGCGCGAGGCCCTCGCCATGGACCCGCAGCAGCGGCTGCTGCTGGAGACCTCCTGGGAGGCGATCGAACGGGCCGGGATCGACCCGGCCTCGCTCAAGGGCAGCCGCACCGGCGTGTTCGCCGGCGTGATGTACCACGACTACGTCTCCCGGCTGCCCGCCATCCCGGAGGGCGTCGAGGGCTACCTCGGCACCGGCAGCTCGGGCAGCGTCGCCTCCGGCCGCGTCTCCTACACCTTCGGGCTGGAGGGCCCCGCCGTCACCGTCGACACGGCGTGCTCCTCCTCCCTGGTCGCCCTCCACCTGGCCGTGCAGGCGCTGCGCACAGGCGAGTGCTCGCTCGCGCTGGCCGGCGGCGTCACCGTGATGTCCACCCCCGACACCTTCGTCGACTTCAGCCGCCAGCGGGGGCTCGCCGCCGACGGCCGCTGCAAGTCCTTCGCCGCCGCCGCCGACGGCACCAGCTGGGCCGAGGGCGCCGGCATGCTCCTGGTCGAACGGCTCTCCGACGCGCGCCGCAACGGGCACCCCGTGCTGGCCGTCGTCCGCGGCACCGCCGTCAACCAGGACGGTGCCTCCAACGGCCTCACCGCCCCCAACGGCCCCTCCCAGCAGCGCGTCATCCAGCAGGCCCTCGCCAACGCCGGACTCGCGCCGACCCAGGTGGACGCGGTCGAGGCACACGGCACCGGCACCGTCCTCGGCGACCCGATCGAGGCACAGGCGCTGCTCGCCACGTACGGGCAGGGCCGCTCCGCCGACCGGCCGCTCTGGCTCGGCTCGATCAAGTCCAACCTCGGCCACACCCAGGCCGCCGCCGGCGCGGCGGGCATCATCAAGATGGTCATGGCGATGCAGCACGGCGTGCTGCCGCGGACCCTGCACGTCGACGAGCCCTCGCCGCACGTCGACTGGACCGCCGGGGCAGTCGAACTGCTCACCGAGGCCCGCCCGTGGCCCGAGACCGGCGCGCCCCGCCGGGCCGGTGTCTCGTCCTTCGGCGTCAGCGGCACCAATGCGCACGCCATCATCGAGCAGGCCCCCGAGGAGACCGGCGCCGAACCGCCCGCCGAGCCGGCCGAGGGCGCCCCGAGCGGCGGCGCCACGGTGCCGTGGGTGCTCTCCGCCAGGACCGCGGAGGCCCTGGTCGAGCAGGCCGACCGCCTGCACCGGAGGCTGGCGGAGGACCCGGCCTGGCAGCCCGCCGACGTCGCGCACTCCCTCGCCACCACCCGCACCGGCCTCGACCGGCGGGCCGCCGTCATCGGCAGCAGCCGCACCGAACTGCTCGACGGCCTGGCGGCGCTCGCCCGCGGCGGCACCGCCCAGGCCGAGGGCACGGTGACCGGAGGCCGGACGGCGTTCCTGTTCACCGGTCAGGGCAGTCAGCGGGTCGGGATGGGCTTCGAGCTGTCGGAGGCCTTCCCGGTGTTCGCGGCGGCCTTCGACGCGGTGTGCGCGGAGTTGGACCCGCTGCTGGATCGTCCGCTGCGCGAGGCGATCGCGGATGCGGGGCTGATCAACGAGACCGGGTACACCCAGCCGGCGTTGTTCGCGCTGGAGGTGGCGCTGTTCCGGCTGGTCGAGTCGTGGGGTGTGCGGCCGGACTTCCTGGCGGGGCACTCGATCGGCGAGCTGGCCGCCGCACACGTCGCGGGCGTCTTCTCGCTGGCGGACGCATGCCGGCTGGTGGCCGCCCGTGGCCGGCTGATGCAGGCGCTGCCGCGCGGTGGCGCGATGGTCGCCGTGGAGGCGTCCGAGGCGGAGGTGCTGCCGCTGCTGACCGACGGTGTGGGCATTGCGGCGGTCAACGGGCCGACCTCGGTGGTGGTTTCCGGTGCCGAGGAAGCGGTCCTGGCTGTGGTGGCCGGTCTGGAGGGGCGGAGGTCGAAGCGGCTGACGGTCAGTCATGCGTTCCACTCGCCGTTGATGGACGGCATGCTGGCGGACTTCCGTGCGGTGGCTGCCGGGGTGGCCTTCGCGGAGCCGCGGATCCCCATCATCTCCACCCTGACCGGCACGCTCGTCTCGGCCGAGCTGACCGACCCGGAGTACTGGGTGCGGCACGTCCGCGAGGCCGTCCGCTTCGCCGACGCGGTGCACGTGCTGGAGGCCGAAGGCGTCAAGACGTTCCTGGAGCTCGGCCCGGACGGCACGCTCAGCGCCATGGCAGGGCACGAGGACACCGACGCCGTCCTCACCCCCGCCCTACGCCGCGACCGCCCCGAGCCGCTGACGTTCACCACCGCGCTCGCCCAACTCCACGTCCGCGGCACGGCGCTGGACTGGCAGGCCGTCCTCGCCGATACCGGCGCCCGCCGCATCGACCTGCCGACCTACCCCTTCCAGCGCGAGCGGTACTGGCTGGAGGCGCCCGCCTTCCGGGCCGCGGACGTGGCGTCGGCGGGCCTGGTCGCACCCGAGCACCCGCTCCTCGGGGCCGCGGCCCCGCTGGCCGAGTCCGACGGCTACCTGTTCACCGGGCGACTCGCCGTCGACACCCACCCGTGGCTGGCCGACCACGCCGTCTCCGGCACCGTGCTGCTGCCCGGCACCGCCTTCGTCGAGCTCGCGCTGCGGGCCGGCGAACAGGTCGGATGCGCGCGACTCGAGGAACTCACCCTGGAGTCGCCCCTGGTGCTGCCCGACGCCGAGGCGCTGCAGTTCCAGCTCTGGGTGGGCGCGGCCGCCGAGGACGGCGGCCGGCCGGTGAGCCTGTACTCCCGGCCCGAACACGCCGATCCCGACGAGCCGTGGACCCGGCACGCCGGCGGGGCCCTGGCCGCCGCCTCCGACGGCGCCGCGGCCGCCGACCTCACTGAGTGGCCGCCACCCGGCGCGGAACCGGTCGCGGTGGACGGCCTGTACGAGCGGCTGGCCTCGGGCGGCTTCGCGTACGGGCCCGCGTTCCAGGGGCTGACCGCCGCCTGGCGGCTCGGCGAGGAGGTCTTCGCCGAGGTCGCGCTGCCGCCGACGGCCGAGGCGGACGGCAGCCTGTTCGGCCTCCACCCGGCACTGCTCGACGCCGCGCTGCACGGCACGTTCCTGCAGGGCGGCGGCGACCAGGGCAGGCTGCCGTTCTCCTGGAGCGGGGTCGTCCTGCACGCCGTCGGCGCGACCGCGCTCCGCGTGCGGATCACCCCGCAGGGCGCCGACACCATCGCCCTCGCGCTCGCCGACGCCACCGGCCGGCCGGTCGCCACCGTCGACTCCCTGCTGCTGCGCCCGGTCGCCGCCGATCAGCTGCGCGGTGCCCGCGCCACGCACCACGACGACCTGTTCGAGGTCGCATGGGCACCACTGTCCGCGGACGGCACCGACCGGCCGACCGCCGCACTGGCCGTCATCGGCACCCCCGGGCAGGCCGACGCGGCCGAGGAACTGCACCGGAGCCTGCGGGCCGCCGGAATCGCCGCCGAGACGTACCCGGACCTCGTCGCACTCGCCGCCGCCGTCGCTGCGGGCGCCCCCGTGCCCGGGTTCGTGCTCGCACCCTTCGGCAGCCCGCTCCCGGCGGACGACCCGGGCCGGCCGTCCGCCGACACCGTCCATACCGCCGTCCACCGGGCCCTGGCCCTCGCCCAGGGCTGGCTCGACCAGCAGGCCCTCGCCGACGCCCGCCTCGTGGCCGTCACCCACGGCGCGGTCGCCGCCGCGCCCGGCGAGCGGGCCGACGACCTGGCCGGTGCCGCGCTGCGCGGCCTGCTGCGCTCCGCGCAGGCCGAGAACCCGGACCGCTTCCTCCTGCTCGACCTGGACCGGACCGCCGACTCCGCCGCGGCGCTGCCGACCGCTCTGCCCACTGCGGTGTCCCGCGGTGAGACCGAACTGGCCGTCCGGCACGGCGAACCGTTCGCCCCCCGACTGGCCCGGATCGCCACCGACGCAGCGCTGACCCCGCCGGAGGACGCCGTCGCCTGGCGGCTCGGCATCCCGGTCAAGGGCACCCTGGAGAACCTGGAGCTCATCGAGTTCCCGCCCGCCGTCGCCCCGCTGGAGCCCGGCTACATCCGCATCGGCGTCCGTGCCACCGGCCTCAACTTCCGCGACGTCCTCAACGCCCTCGGCATGTACCCGGGCAACGCCGGCCTGCTCGGACTGGAGGGCGCCGGCGTCGTCCTGGAGGTCGGCCCCGGCGTCACCGACCTCGCCGTCGGCGACCGGGTGTTCGGCATGCTCTCCGGCGGCTTCGCACCCGTCACGGTCACCGACCGCCGGATGGTCGCCCCGATGCCCGCTGACTGGAGCTTCGCCGAGGCGGCCGCCGTCCCGGTGGTCTTCCTCACCGCCTACTACGCGCTGACCGACCTGGCCGACCTGAAGCCCGGCGAGTCCCTGCTGGTCCACGCCGCGGCCGGCGGTGTCGGCATGGCCGCCGTGCAACTCGCCCGCCACCTGGGCGCCGAGGTGTTCGGCACCGCCAGTGCCGGCAAGTGGGATGCCGTGCGCGCCCTCGGCCTCGACGACGGCCACCTCGCGTCCTCCCGCGACCTGGACTTCGAAGAGCGCTTCCGCACCGCCACCGGCGGCCGCGGCGTCGACGTCGTCCTCGACTCGCTCGCCCGGGAGTTCGTCGACGCCTCGCTGCGGCTGCTGCCGCGCGGCGGGCGCTTCATAGAGATGGGCAAGACCGACATCCGCGACGCCGACCTGGTCGCCGCCGAGCACCCCGGCGTCCGCTACCGTGCCTTCGACCTGATCGAGGCCGGCCCGGACCGCATCAACGAGATGCTCACCGCCGTCGTCGACCTGTTCTCCCAGGGCGCCCTCCGGCACCTGCCCGTCACCACCTGGGACATCCGGCGCGCCCCCGAGGCGTTCCGGTACGTCAGCCAGGCCAGGCACATCGGCAAGGTCGTCATCACCGTCCCGCCGCCGCTCGACCCGGACGGCACCGTCCTGGTCACCGGTGCCACCGGCACCCTCGGCGCGCTCGTCGCCCGCCACCTGGTGACCCGGCACGGCGCGCGACGCCTGCTGCTCACCAGCCGGCGCGGCGCCGATGCCCCCGGCGCGGCCGAGCTCAGCGCCGAACTCACCGCCCTCGGTGCCCGGGTGACCGTCGCCGCCTGCGACGCCGCCGACCGCTCCGCGCTCGCCGACCTGCTCGCCGCCGTCCCCGCCGCCCACCCGCTGACCGCCGTCATCCACACGGCGGGCGTCATCGACGACGGCGTGGTCGGCTCGCTCACCCCCGACCGGCTGGACGCCGTGCTGCGCCCGAAGGTCGACGCCGCACTCCACCTGCACGAGCTCACCGCGTCCGCGGACCTCGCCGCGTTCGTCCTCTTCTCCTCCGTCGCCGGCACCTTCGGCGGCGCCGGCCAGGGCAACTACGCGGCCGCCAACGCCTTCCTCGACGCACTGGCCGGTCACCGGCGCGCCGCCGGCCTCGCCGGGCTGTCCCTCGCCTGGGGCCTGTGGGCGGAGAGCAGCGGCATGACCGGCACCCTCGACGCGGCCGATCTCCAGCGGATGGCCCGCGGCGGCATCACCCCGCTCGGCTCCGCCCAGGGCCTGGACCTGCTCGACACCGCGGCGACGCTCGGCCGCGCCGCCCTCGCCCCGGTGGGCCTGGACGTCGCCGGGCTGCGCGCCCACGCCGACCCCTCCGCCGTCCCGCCGCTGCTGCGCGGACTGGTCCGGGCCACGGCCCGCCGCACTCCCCGGGCCGCCGCCGCGGTGGCGGCCGACCAGGGCCGGACGCTCGAACAGCGGCTGGCCGGACTGGACGAGGAGGGCCGCCGCACGCTGCTGCGGGACCTGGTCCGCACCCAGGTCGCGGCCGTCCTCGGCCACTCCGGCCCGGACGCGGTCGAGGCCGAACGGGCGTTCAAGGAGCTCGGCTTCGACTCCCTGACCGGCGTCGAACTGCGCAACCGGATGAACACCGCCACCGGCCTGCGCCTCCCGGCCACGCTGGTGTTCGACTTCCCGACGCCCGCGGCCCTCGCCGAGCTGCTGTTCACCGAGACCGCCCCCGCGGCGGACGCCTCGGCCCGCCCGCTGCTCGCCGAACTCGACCGTCTGGAGGCCGCGTTCGCTGCCGCCCCCGCCCCCGGCGACGACCTGCGCAGCACCCTCTCCGTCCGCCTCCAGGCCCTGCTCGGCCGACTCGCGGCCGTCGAGGAGCCGGCCGCCCCGGCCGTCGACACCGAACAGCTGCGCGCCGCCTCCGACGAGGAGCTGTTCGCCTTCATCAACGACCAGCTCGGCCGCTCCCAGGACGCCGGCTGAGGCGGGAGGCGGCCACGGCCGGGGCCCCGGGGCAGCACCGACGGTGCCGCCCCGGGGCCCCGGGCATCCGCTCAGCTTCCCGGCACCGCCCGGGTCCAGCGGTTGAGCGTCCCGCTCGGGTCGTCGTAGGTGAGCCACGTCCCGTCGCCGACGCCCGGGAGCCGCACCGATTCCTTGAGCCGCGCAGTGGTCGACATGCCGGCCAAGGTAGCGGACCGGCCCGACACCGCGACCTGCGGCGGCCACCGGCGGCGAGGGCGGTACTGCAAAGCCCCACCTAGGGGCCGGATAGGGGTTGAGAGCACCCCCGCCAAACCATAATCTCGCCAAGCGAAATGCAATAGGCGATCTGGCAGAAGCTCCTGGTGCCCGAAGTTGCCGACAACTTCGCCCGGGGGATTTCCACAGGCCATCGGCCATTGCTGTGAAATTCCCGCCGGTGAGAAATCCGTCGAATGACGCGAGCCGACTGGATGCGTTGAAGAGGTGGCATGTCATGGCGAATGAAGAGACACTTCGCGACTACCTCAAGTGGGTGACGGCCGATCTGGCCCAGACCCGCCAGCGGCTCCAGGAGGTGGAGGCGGCGGACCACGAGCCGGTCGCGATCATCGGCATGAGCTGCCGGTTCCCAGGGAACGTCGGATCCCCCGAGGAGCTCTGGCAGCTCGTCAGTGAGGGCCGCGACGCCGTCGACGGCTTCCCCGCCAACCGCGGCTGGGACCTCGGCGCGATCTACCACCCCGACCCGGACAACCCCGGCACCTCGTACGTCGCCGAGGGCGGCTTCCTGCACGGCGCCACCGAGTTCGACCCCGGATTCTTCGGCATATCGCCGCGCGAGGCGATGGCGATGGACCCGCAGCAGCGCCTGCTGCTCGAAACCTCCTGGGAGGCATTCGAGCGCGCCGGAATCGACCCGGCCGCGCTGCGCGGCAGCCGCACCGGCGTCTTCGCCGGCGTGATCTACCACAACTACGCCGCCCGCCTGCACTCCGTACCGGAGGGCGTCGAGGCATTCCTCGGTACCGGCAGCTCCGCGAGCATCGCCTCCGGCCGGGTCGCCTACGCGCTGGCCCTGGAAGGCCCCGCCGTCACCATCGACACCGCCTGCTCGTCCTCCCTGGTGGCCCTGCACCTCGCCGTCCAGTCGCTGCGCAGCGGCGAGTCCACCCTGGCCCTGGCCGGCGGCGTGACCGTGATGTCCACCCCCGAGGCCTTCGTCGACTTCAGCCGCCAGCGCGGCCTGGCCATGGACGGCCGCTGCAAGGCGTTCTCCGCCGATGCGGACGGCACCGGCTGGGGCGAAGGGGTGGGCATGCTGCTCCTGGAGCGGCTGTCCGACGCGCGGCGCAACGGCCACCCGGTACTGGCGGTGGTCCGCGGCACCGCCGTCAACCAGGACGGTGCCTCGAACGGCCTGACGGCGCCGAACGGCCCCTCGCAGCAGCGCGTCATCAAGCAGGCCCTGGAGAACGCCCGCCTGAGCGCCCGGCAGGTCGACGCCGTCGAGGCCCACGGAACGGGCACCCGCCTCGGCGACCCGATCGAGGCACAGGCCCTGATCGCCACGTACGGACAGGACCGCCCCGAGGACCGGCCGCTCTGGCTCGGCTCGGTGAAGTCCAACCTGGCCCACACCCAGGCCGCCGCCGGCGTCGCGGGCGTCATCAAGATGGTCATGGCGATGCAGCACGGCGTGCTGCCCCGGACCCTGCACGCCGGCCGGCCGTCCCCGCACGTCGACTGGGCCGCCGGCGCCGTCCGCGTCCTCACCGAGGACACGGACTGGCCCGAGACCGGTGAGCCGCGCCGCGCCGGTGTCTCGTCCTTCGGCTTCAGCGGCACCAATGCGCACGCCGTCCTGGAGCAGGCGCCGGTGGTGGAGGCGCTTCCCGATGCGGTGGATGTGCCGGCGGTGGATGTGTCCGCGGTGCCTGGGCCGGTGCCGGTGGTG
>NZ_JBEOSA010000122.1:0-11027 GCF_040302625.1 Kitasatospora sp. NPDC097643
ACGCGTCGTTGGGGGACGGGGTGTGGCAGGCGTTGGGTCGTGCGCCGAAGGACTTCGCGGAGTACGCCCGCGAGGCCGCGGCCACCGGCGTCTGGGACGTCTGATCGGGCTCCTCCGAGGCGCGGCCCCAACCGGCCGTCCCCGGAAGGGCGTTGGCGGTCCTCCCCGGAGGGCCTGAGAGACCGTGGAGGTCTGGACATGTCGGAACGCGATGAGGTGTGGTCGACCGAGCAGGGCCCCGGCGGGCTGCCCGGACATGTCCGGGGCTTCGCGCTGATGCACGTGGCGATGCGCCGCGACGCCGCGCGGCTGAGCGCGGTCGCCGCCCGTCGGCAGCCGCTGTCGGCGGCGCTGACGGACTGGTTCGGACGGCTGCGCGCGGTGATCGACTGGCACCACCACAGCGAGGACGAGATCCTCTGGCCGTTCCTGCGCGAGCGGGTGGCCGGCTTCGACGACGGTGGCGTCCTGGAGGCGGACCACAGTGCGCTGGACCGGGTGATGGCCGAGGTCGCGGCCGTGCTCGGATCCGGCCGGAGTGCCGAACTGCCCGAAGCCGCAGAGGCTTTCGAGACGCTGATCCGCGACCACCTGCGGCACGAGGAGCCGGTGGTGTTCCCGGCCGTCGCGGGCCTGCCGAAGGACGAGTACCTGCGGGTGGAGCGCCGGATCATCGGCAGCGCGCCGACCCAGGTGATGACGTACCTCCAGCCGTGGATGTTCGACGGCGCGGACGCCGCCTCGGTGCGGGCGGTGTCGGCGACCATCCCGGCCCCGGTGCGACTGCTCGGCCGCACCCTGCTGGAGCGCCGCTACCGGCGCACCCTGGAGCCGGTGCGGTGACCGGTCGGCGGCACGGCGGTGCGGAGCGCAACAGCGGTGCGGAGCGCAACAGCCGTGCCGGTGAGCCGGGTTCCGCTAGTCGCGGTCGTGTTGCGCAGCCCGCTGCACGGTGGGCGGTGTCGCTTGTTCCGATGTTCGTCGGCCTCGCCGCGCGCGGTGCCGTGCGGCCCCCGTGCGGTGCGGGGGCCGGGAGAGTGAAGGGGTCCTGAGATGCGTTCGGATCAGACTGCGGTACCGGTGTCCTACTCGACTTCGTCGGCCTTCGGCCGGCCGGGCCCGGGGAGTTCGGGGCACGGCCTGCCCGTCGCCGGCCAGAGCAAGGCCGCCGGCCCGGTGCTGGTGGCGGCGACCATTGCGATGGGGCTGATGGCGGGCCTGTTCTTCGCCTTCGACGTGTCGGTGATGCCGGGCCTGGCGGCCGGTGACGACCGGACGTACGTGACGGCGATGCAGCACATCAACAAGTCGATCGAGAACGGGCTGTTCGGCCTGGTCTTCGTCGGCGCGTTCCTGGCCACCGGTGTGGCGGCGTGGTTGCAGCACAAGGCGGGGCGGCGGCAGGTCGCGCTGTGGGCGGCGGCGGCGACCGTGCTGTACGTGGTCGCGCTGATGGTCACCATGGGCGTGAACATCCCGCTGAACAACGAGCTGGCGCAGGCGGGTGACCCGTCCCAGATCCACGACTTCGCCGCCGTGCGCACGAAGTTCGAGGGCACCTGGGTCGCCGCCAACATGCTGCGCACGCTGCTGTGCACGGCCGGTCTGGTGTCGCTGACCCGGGCGCTGGTCCTGCACGGCCGTTCCTCGCGCTGAACGTCCCGCCCCCGTACCGGGGTTGCCGGGGCAGGTGCCCGTCCGCCGTACGCGGACGGGCACTTGTGCGTGCCGATGAGTGCCGATGCGGTCCGATGCGTTCCGGTGGCGTTGTGCTGCCGTTGTGCTGCCGTTCGGAGGGTGCCCGGCGGCCCGGACGACGGCCGGGTGCGCCGGAGCGTGCGCCGGTGCGCCGGGTGGGTGCTGTTGGTCAAGTTCCGTGAAGACGCCTGGAGTTGGCGTTCACGGCGCTGTGGGTGGAGCATGGGCGGGCCCGGCTGTTGCGGCCCCGCTTCGGCGCCCCGGCCGGGCCCGGAATCCGGCGTGGGTGGGGAGGGGGCGGGGTCCATGGAGTCGGAGGCGCGGCCGTTCGTGGTCCGGGGGCGGGCGGTACCGCTGGCCAGATATCTGGCGGAGGAGGAGATCGAGGGCCTGGTGGCGTGCTCGTGCATCGGGAACGAGGTCACGCTCGACTTCTCGGACACCCGGATCCTGGTGAGCCTGGTCGACGTCGCGGGCGTGGTGCGGCTGAACTTCCACATGGTCCAGGACGGTCCGGCCGCCGCGCGCTCCTGGTCGCGGCGGCTCCCGGCCGGGCTCGGCCCGCGCGAGATCGCCGGGCGGATCGCGGTCGACGTCCGGGCCCTGGCCCGGGAACTCGCCCCGCTGCGCCGCAACCCGCCGCGCGGGCCTGCGACGTCCTCGTAGGCTCGCGCGCCAGCGGCATCCTCGTGGGCCCGTGCCGGCGGCGTCATCGTAGGCCCGTGCGCCTGTGACGTCATCGCCGGAGCACCCTGATGCACCGCCAAGAGGTCTGGACCGCGCCGCCCGATGGCGGCGTGGTCCAGACCGGTCCGTCATCCGTCCTCCCGCCGCCGGGTCAGGGCAGCACCACCCAGGACAGGCTCCCGGTGAGGTTCTCGCGCAGCGCCGGGTCGGCCACCGCGGGGGTGGGGTCGGTGGCGACGGCCGTCAGCAGGTGGGGCAGGTGGCGCGGGCCGGCCGGGTGGAGCGCGGCCACCTCCACTGTGGTCCGCCCGTGCAGCTGCGGCAGCTCGCGGCCGTCCAGGAACCAGCGCAGCCGGGTGCCCGGCACGGGCAGGTCGACGCTGAGGCGGTCGGCCGGGGTGAGCCAGGTATCGGTGGAGGTCGAGCTGGTCAGCGGGGTCGCGTGGCGGTAGAAGCCGGCGATCATCGCCTCGCGCCCCGGCAGGTTGAACTCCCGGCCCAGCGACCGCATGATCGAATTCTCGGTCGGGCGGAACAGCCCGGCCGGGTAGTAGCCGGCGCCCTCGTACGCGCCGACCGGGCCGCCGTCGGGGGAGGTCTGGCCGAGCCAGCGGTACCACTTGGTGCGCTGGGCGCGCAGCTGGTCGGCGGTGAGCGTGCTGATGTTGGCCTCGGCGGGCTCGTCGCCGTGGTAGGTGCCCTGGCCCTCGTAGGCGTACTCGTCGGCCAGCTTGCCCAGCGAGTGCCCGGTCTCGTGCACGGCGATCTGCCCGGACCGCGCGTTGCCGCCGGCCACCGTGGCGATGCCCTCGTAGCCGAGCGGGGAGGTGATGTCGTTGTAGCCGGCGCCGCCGTACTTGGCGCTGTTGGCCACCACGATCACCAGGTCCGCCTGCGGGGCCTTCGCCGCGTAGCGGTCGACGGCCTTCTCGTCCACGCAGAGCAGCCGCTCGACACCGTCGCACCAGAAGTACGAGCCGAGCGCGGTGTGCCGCACCGTCGCCTGGTCGGGATCCCCGGTGACGCCCGAGTCCTGCGAGACGGCCGACACCGCCCAGACGTTGAACAGGCCCCGATAGGTCTTGTACGGCTCGACGGCGGTGATCTCGCGCCACTTCTCGGTGGCGTCGGCGCGGAACTTGTCCTGCTCCTGGGCGGCGTAGCCGTCCCCGATCACCACCACGTCCAGCTTGGTGGCCGGATCGCCGCCGCGCACCAGGGCGGTGACGTCCCCGTCGCCCGCCAGCGGCGCCACGCCGGGCGCGGGGGCGGCCGCGTACGGGGAGGCGCCCGGCACCCGGGCCCGGGAGATGCCGCCGTCCTCGGCGAACACCTCCACCTCGTGCCGGCCGTCCCCGGAGCTGCCGCTTTCGGCGGGCGTGGGCGCAGGTGCGGGTGCGGCGAACGCGGGTGCGCCGCTGAGCAGTACCGAGGCGAGGGCGGCGGCGAGAAGGGTCGAGGCGGTCCGGCTGCGGCGCACGGGTGTCCTCCCGGTGGGGGCAGGGGCGAGGTGTGACATGGTATCCAGGCTGACGAGAACCTGACAACCTGTCACGCCGCCTCCGGTCAACGCGGCAGCCCCGTACTGGGCGGGGCTGCCGGACAGCCGCTAACCCGCCGCCCCCTGCGCCGGCGTGAAGCCGAGTGCGTCGGCCAGGGCGCGGGCATGCTCCGCCGTGATCCCGAGGGCGAGCGGGATCTGCCGGGGGCTGTACTCGGAGGAGCAGACGGCGAGCGGGCTGTCGTCCGTGACCCGCCAGTGCGGCTCCAGGTGCCGCGCGGGCTCGTCCAGCAGCGCGGCGGCCAGCCCGGGCGCCGCCTCCGGCCGGATCCCCACCTCGACCAGCGCCCGCGCCACCAGGTCCGACGCCTCCGGGGGCGTGTCCGCGTCGCCCAGCGCCGGGAGCAGGAGCAGCAGCCGCTGCGCGGGATCCGACAGGCCGTCGGCCCCCTCCCGGCCACCCCGGGCGAGCGTGAGCAACTCGGACCAGGACAGCCCGGGGCCCGAACCGTGCGGGCCGAACTGGCCGAGGTAGCCCAGCCGCCCCCAACGCGGATGCCGGACGAAGAAGTCCACGAGGCTCTCGTCCTCGTAGGCGACGTACGCGACGCAGGCCGTGTGTCCGCCGGTGAACGGCACCCGCAGCACCAGCCACGGCTGCCCGGCGTCGGAGAGCCGCCCCAGCATCGCCTCGTGGGCGTCCGGGTCCACCCCGTACGACGCCACGTCCTCGTCCCCGGAGCCCAATGTCATCAGCAGGTGGGCGAGCCAGAACGCGGGATCGCCCGCGAGGTCCTCACCCGCCAGCAACTCCTCGCCGTCGTCCAGGTATTCGGGGATGTGCACCGCAGCAGTCATGGCCGGGAGCGTAGCCCGCCGCACCGACACCCGGCGGGGCCGCCCCCGGCCGGCGCCCTACTCCATGGCGATGCTGGTGCTGATCGCGACCGTGATCAGCCAGGCCGTGATGCTCAGCGCCAGCGCCAGCGGCAGCGAGAAGCGGCCCATCAGCTGGATCGAGGCGCCCATGAAGGTGATGATGCCGACGAACAGGATCACCCCGACCAGGTTCGCCACGTCCGGCAGCCGCGGCCCCAGTAACCCGGCCGCCGTCAGCGCGGTCCCCAGGCCGATCAGCAGCCCCACCCAGAGCGAGGACATCCACGGGGTGCTCGGGACCTCGGCCCGGTGCCCGTGATAGCTGACCTCGATCGCCCGGCCGCGCCAGACCTTCAGGTCCACGACGGTGTCGACCGACACGTCGTCGTAGAACGCCTCCCCGACGGAGTACGTCTCCGGCGAGGCCTTCTCCCGGGCGACGGTCAGGATGTAGGAGTCCGAGTCGCTGTCGTGCTGCTCCTTCTTGTCCGTCACCCGCCCGCTCTCCCGCTGCGCGCAGTCCGCCCCCGGCGGGATGTCGGCGCTGCCGCAGACCGGGGCGGAGCGGTGCGCCACCACCACGTCGTGGGCGTCGACGAACCGGGCGAACCCGAGCCCGACGACGGCCAGCCCGGCCGCCAGCAGCACCCCCTGCACCACCACCCTGAGCACCAGCCTGCCGACCGGCCGCCGGTCCTGCCTCCGTGCGTCCGCCACGTTCCCCACGTCCCCCCCCACCCACCGCACTCCGAGGTGTCCGCCGTGCCCGGGAAACCCCGGACACAGCTCGGATGATGCCAGGCAACCCGCCCGACCGGTGCGGAACTGCTGCCCGCTGTCACGTACTTGTGGAACTCGGGTCACAACGGTGACGACCCGGCAACTCGCCGATCCTGCCGGGTGGTTCCCCGCCGCTGCGAGGTACATTCTCGGCATGACGACCAACGCCGAACCGCTGAGCCCGGTCTCCCGGACGGCCCTGTCCGTTGCGCGGGTGCGGGCCCACGAGAGCGCGCAGCCCGAACCGCTCTTCGTCGACCCCTACGCTGCCGCCTTCGCGGCCGCCGCCGGGATGCCGGTGCGCGCCGTCGAGCCCGACCGCGCCTTCGCCCGGAGCCTGGTCGCCCACAGCATCCTGCGCACCCGGTTCTACGACGACCGCCTGCTCGCCGCCGGCGCCGGGCAGGTCGTGCTGCTCGCGGCGGGCCTGGACACCCGCGCCTACCGGCTGGACTGGCCGTCCGGCACCCGGCTGTACGAGCTCGACCTCGCCCCCGTCCTGGCCTTCAAGGAACAGGTGCTCGCCGATCACGGCGCCGAACCCGGCTGCGCCCGCACCGCTCTGCCCGGCGACCTGCTGGACCCCGACTGGCCGCGCCGCCTCCGCGCAGCGGGCTTCGATCCGCGGCGGCCGACCGCCTGGCTCGCCGAGGGCCTGCTGGTCTACCTCACCGCCGAGCAGGCGGCCGCCCTGTTCGCCGCGGTCGGCGAACTCTCCGCCCCCGGCAGCCGGTTGCTGCTGGAGAAGGGCCGGGACGTCGCCCGGACACCCCGGGACCCGTCGCTCGCCCACGTCACCGACCTCTGGGAGGGCGGCCTCGGCCCCGACACGCACCACTGGCTCGCCGAGCACGGCTGGACCATCCGCCTCACCGGCCTCACCGAGATCGCCACCGCCTACGGCCGCCCGCTCCCGCCCGGCTCCGGCCTCCACGAGGCCGGCTTCATCGAGGCCGTCCGCGACAACGCGGCCGATTGGGGTAACGGGCCCGTCAGCTCTTCCCGTTGAGGACCAGGGCGTAGGCGAGGAAGCCGAGCGCACCGGTGCACAGCAGCGCCCGCAGTACGTTGAAGCGCACCCAGCGCGCCTCGAACCGGCCCCGTACGGCGGCGGGTTCGGCGATCCGGCGCGGGTCCCCGGCCGCGGCGAGCTCGTTGTTCAGTGGGATGTTGACGGACCGGGTGACGCCGAGTGCCGCGACGTACAGCACGAGCGCGGCGACGGTCGGCGCCAGCGCGTGGTGTCCGTCCGCGGGCAGGTGCAGGGCGACCGCCGCGGCGGTCGCCAGCAGCGCGCCGACGTAGCCGAGGACGAACCAGGCGTTCAGGATGGCCACGTTGACGCGCTGCATGACCTCGATGAACGTCCGGTCCTCGGTGCGCCGCAGGGCCGGCATGACGGAGCAGGAGTAGGCGTAGAACAGCCCGGCGGTCAGCCCGCAGGTGACGGTGGCGGCGATCAGGGTGAGCGTGCGTGCCAGTTCCATGGGCCGGGCCCTTCTCCGTGGTCATCGGTCGGCTGCTCAAGAGTCTGTCAAATGACTGGACGTCAAATCATCTGTCAGCGTCCAGGATCAGCGCCACTTGTCCGCACGAAGACCCCGCGCCGGGACGGCGAGCGCGGTGAGCACGATGCCCCGGTGGACCGTCCAACGCCCCCTCCGCGGCACGGGGTCGTGCGGATGCCGGGCCGTGAACGTGGCGTCGACGCCCAGCTCGACCTCGATGGTCGCCAGCCCGGTCCACCGGGGATCGAGCGGGAACCACGCCTTGTACGTCGCCTCCTTGGCACTGAACAGCAGCCGGTCCCAGGGGACTTGACCGGCCGGGAGGGCTTCGAGGCGGCCGAGTTCGGCCTCGGAGGCGGTCAGCGCGAGGACGCCGCGCGGCAACGGTTCGGCGGGCTCGGCGTCGATCCCGAGGGAGGCGAGCCGGGTGGTACGGGCGGTGGCGCAGGCGGTGTAGCCGTCGCAGTGCGTGATGCTGCCGGCGATGCCGACGGGCCAGCCGGGCGCGCCGCCCGGACCGGGGAGCAGCGGGACCGGCGGGTGCCCGAGGGCGGCCAGGGTGCGGCGGGCGAGCGTCCGCGCGGCGGTGAACTGGCGCCGGCGGCGCGGGGAACGGCCCGCGATGTGATCGACCTCGGGGCCCAGCAGCGGGCCGTCCGGCGGGGCGCCGAAGGCCTCGGCCCACCGCGCCCCTGCCGGCAGCACCGTCCCCAGCCCGTACCCCGGAAGGCCCGCGCCGCCGATGTCCCCGTCGACGTCCCCGTCAACGAACCCCTCGACGAACCCCTCGACGCCGGTGTCCCGACCGCTTCGAGCGGCCGGGACAGCGGCTGCGGCGGCGGACACGGTCATCGGCCGGCGGACTCGCTCGCCAGGGCGTGCACCAGCCGGGCGAGCCGGTCGGGCGTCTCCAGCGGCAGCATGTGCCCGGCGCCCGCCACCTCCTCGAACCGCGCCTCCGGCAGCGTGTCCGCCAGCACCCGGCTCAGCGCCGGGTCGACGACCTTGTCGGCGCTGCCCGAGACGACCACGGCGGGGGCGGTGACCCGCCCCAGGCCCGGACGCAGGTCCATGCCCTGGGTGGAGGCGAAACAGGCCGCGCGCACCGTACGGTCGCAGGCGGCGAACAGCCGGCGGTTGCGCTCGCGGACCTCGAACGCGGCGGTCGGACCGACGGTCTGGCCGAGCAGCCGACGGCCCAGCCACGGGGTGCGCAGCGCGCGGGCGAACGGCTTGGCGCCCATCATCCGGACCTCGCTGGCGGGCGTGTCCTGCCCGTGCGCGGCGGTGCCGGCCAGCACCAGCCCCGCCAGCCGTGCGCGGGCCGCCGGGGCGTCCGTCGCGAACAGCCGCGCCGCCCAGGCCAGCGCGGCGAAGCCACCGCCGGAGTGCCCGAGGACCACCACCGGACCCTCCGGGGCGACGGTGTCCACGACGCTGCCGAGGTCGCGGCCGAGCCGCTCGATGCCGACCGGCTCGGAGCCGAGCGTGGCCGAGCCGTGCCCGCGCTGGTCGTAGGCCGCGACGGTGTGCCCGGCGGTGGCCAGCAGCTCGGCGATCTCGTGCCAGACCGTCCGGCCGGCGGCCCAGCCGTGCGCCAGGACGACCACCGGCCCCGCACCGGCCGACTCCGCCGCCCCCGCCGGGTGGTACAGGGTGACGGCCAGCCGGGCGCCGTCGTCGGTGTGGACGGTGCGGTCGGTGACGGCCACGGCGTGCGGACCGGGCAGCGGCGCGGGCGCGACCCGGCCCTGCGGGCGGGTGGTTTCGACGGTGGTGGTCATCGGGTGCCCTTGCTGGTGAGGCGGGTGTTGAGGTGGGAGAACGCGTTCTGGGTGGCCTGCGAGTGCTGCGCGCCGATGTTGGCGACCTTGGCGAGGATGCTCAGCCAGCCCTGCGGGGTGGCCGTGAACGTCATCGACAGCCGGGTCCGGGTGTCGCCGTCGACCGGGGTGAGGTCGAAGACGCTGCGCCCGCGGAAGGCGCCGTCGGTGTAGTCGGCGGCCAGCTGCCGGCCGGGGGTGACGGAGGTGGTGGTCGCGGTGAACCGCAGCTTCGGTCCGCCCTTGTCGACGCCCTTGGTGTGGACGGTGACGAGGGTGGTGCCGCCGACGTGCTCGGGGCCGGTGAAGCCGGGCTCGAAGGTGTTGTGCGGCGTCCACCAGTTGGCGGCGCCGTTGAGCTCGGCGATGAGCTCGCGCCAGACCTGGTCGACGGGCGCGTTGATGATGGTCGAGTCGACGATGTCGTAACGGTCCACGGTACGGGCCTTTCGGTCGGGGGCCTGGGTGGCTGACGGCGAGGGGTCAGCCGAAGATGTGCTGGCCCGGGGTCAGGGTGTACGCGGGGTCGAACTGGCGCTTGGCGGCGGCGAAGGAACTCCAGCGGGCGCCGTAGTGCCGCTGCCAGTCGGCCGCGGTCATCTGCGGAATCGCACCGACCATGTAGCGCTTGGCGCCGAGGCTGACGGCGTAGTCGTAGAGGCGACGGTTGCGCGGCAGCATCTGGGAGGTGTCGGTGGTGGGGTGCGGGAAGGCCAGCAGGTCGAACAGGTAGGCAATGGGCTCGCTCGGCGTCATGGCGAACGGGCGGGTGATCTTGTTGGTGAAGAAGGGGTAGAAGAGCAGCAGCCCGGCGCCCAGGTCGTCCGGGGAGAGGGTCTGGGCCACGGTGCGCATGAACGTGCCGGCCTGCGAGGCGGGCAGGAAGAGGCTGAGCCAGGGCTTCGGCTGGTTCCAGTACCCGCCCGACTTGAGGCTGTCGGCGAACGCGTCCACGCGGAAGGTGTACTCGCGGTACGTCTGGTCGGTGATCACCGTGTCCGACGCGACCGGGCGCAGGTCACGCAGCAGCGTCGCGCGGTCCGGCGGCGTGGTGCCGTTGTAGTAGGCGACGGTCTCGATCTTGTAGCGGGGCGGCGCGCCGTTCGGCGCGGGCAGCACCTCGCCGACCTGGCTGCCGAACCGCCCGTCCACCAGCAGCCGCTCCTGGTCCGCGAGATAGGTGGCGAGATCGTCGTAGTACAGGAGGAACACCAGCGCCCGCTCCGGGGCGGGGACCAGCTTCACGGTGGCCCGCACGATGACGCCCACCTGGCCCGCACCGCCCAGCGCGGCGTCGAACAGCTCGCGGTTGCGGGTGGGGGAGGCGGTGAGCAGCCGGCCCGTGCCCGTGACGATGTCGATCGACTCGACGGTGTCCGCCTGGAGCCCGTACTTCTGCACCGTGGACCCGATGCCGCCGACACTGATCGTGCCGCCGATCGACAGGTGCAGGTAGTCCGTCAGGCAGGGCGGGGTGAGGCCCTGCGCGAGCGCGGCGTCGGTCAGCTGCGCCCAGGTGACACCCGGCTCGACGACCGCACTGGTGGGGCCGATCGAGATGATGCGGTTCAGGCAGCGGGCGTCGATGCTGATGCCCCCGGGGACGGCGGCCTGCCCGTAGTTGGAGTGCGACTCCAGGTCCGTGCCGGTCCCGCTGCGCCCGTTCATGGCGACCTTGAGGCCGTTGCAGCGCGCGTAGTTGACGATCTTCACGATGTCCTGGACGGACCCGGGCTTGAGCACGGCGTGCGGGGCGGCGGAGACCAGCCGCCCGAAGTCGTTGCTGAACTCGCTGATCGTCGCCGCCGTGGTGGTGAGGCTGCCCTCCAGGGCCGGCACGGGAGACAGCCGGCCGGCTGTCGCGTCGACGGCGTCGTCCGTGGTGGCCCAGGCGCGGGTGGTGGCGTTCCAGCCGACCACGGCCGCGGCGAGGCCGGTGATCACCGTGCGTCGTGACAGTGGTGCTGTGCTCATGCTGCTGCTCTCCCATTCCTTCGTGGCGGTCGTGTGCGGGAGGCCCGCTCCGTCGGCGGGCCTTCTCGCGCTGTGAGTTATCCGCTGTTATTCGTTGGTGTTGTTGTGGGTGGTGTGGGTGGTGGTTTGGTAGTTGTGGGTGTCGTGGTGGTTGGTTTGTTTGTGGAATTTGTGGGT
>NZ_JBEOSA010000123.1:0-10718 GCF_040302625.1 Kitasatospora sp. NPDC097643
GTGGCCACGGCCGAACAGGAGGGCTGACCGCGCCTCCTGCGCGCGGGCCGCGACGACCGGGCCACCAACGACTCGCCGGCGAACAGGATCACCGGTGGGTCAGGCGGTTCGGGGAATCACGCCGTCCGCAGAGCGGCCGAGGGCGTTCCGGAGGAACTCGGTGATCTCCGCCCGTGCCGCCTCGGCCTGCGGTACCACGGCCGGCATGCTGACGAAGGCGTGCGTGGTCTCGGGGAACTCGGTCAGCCGCGTGGGTGTCCCGGCCGCGCGCAGGCGCTCGGCGTAGCGGCGGCCGTGGTCGGCCAGCGGGTCATGGGTCGGTACCACCACCAGCGCCGGGGCGAGTCCGGCGAGACTGTCGGCGTGCAGCGGAGACAGCGCGCGGGGATCGGTTCCCGAGGGGACGGCGAGCCGGTGCAACAGCCGCAGTTGGGGAACGGTCAGGGTCGGGCTCTGGGCGTGCTCGGCGACCGAGGGGTGGTCGAGCATCGTCCCGGTCACGTCCGCGACGGGGTTGACCAGCACCTGCGCCCGCAGTCGCAGGTCGGCCTGCCTGGCGCGGATGGCGGCCAGGGCGGTGATCAGTGCGCCGCAGCTCTCGCCGAACACGGCGACGCGCGCCGGGTCGATGCCCCAGTCGGCGGCATGTCGCACCAGGTGGTCGAGCGCGTCCCAGCCGTCGTCGGCGGCGGCCGACAGCGGAGTGTCCGGGGCGAGGAGACGGTGCTCGACCGAGACGACGAGGGCCGGCAGCCGGGCGGCGAGATGGCTGTTGATCCAGTCGCTCTGCACCGCCGTGCCCACGAACCCGCCGCCGTGGACGTGGAGTACGAGGGGCAGGGCCGCCGCCCGATCGGCGGTGCCGGTGCCGGGTTCCGGCACCGGCCGGTGGATCCGGACCGGCAGGCGGCGGTCGGGCAGCGTCAGCGACTGCCAGTCGATCGCGGCACCGGGGTCCGGCATCCCGGTGATTGCCCGCATCGCGGGCGACGCCCGCCTGCGGTTCTCCGCCTCGCGGTAAGCGGCCAGTTCCTCGGTGGTCATCGCGGCCCAGTCCGGCTCGCCCCCCAATGCCTGCTGCCGTAACCCGCTGCTGCTCGCCGACGGCTGCCGCGCACCGCTGTCCCCGCTCATGCCTTCTCCTCCCCGCATGGTTTCGCTACCTCAGGTATCGATACCTAAGGTAGCGGAACTCGCTATGGTGAGGGAATGACGAGAACGCCTCCTCCCGCCCGACCACCCGGACGCCCGCGCGCCGGCCTCGACGCCGAGGTCTTCACCGCCACCCTGAACACGGTCCACGACATCGGCTATGCGCGCGCCACGGTCGAGCGCATCGCCGCCGCGGCCGGCATCGCGAAGTCGACGGTCTACCGCCGCTGGCCGTCCAAGGGCGCGCTGATCGTGGACTGCCTCCTCGACGCGTTCGGCCCGCTCCCGCTGAAGGGGGGCGCCGACCGGGCCGAGCTCATGTCCTCGACCATCCGCTGGATCGCGGCGACGATCGGTGAGCCCGGAGTGGGCGACGCGTTCGCGGGCGTGTTCAGCGACGCCGTCAGCGATCCGGCCCTGCGCGAGATCCTCTCCACACGGTTGCAGGACCCCTACCGCCTCGCCCTCCAGGACGCGCTCGACGAGCCGGAGCACAGGGTCCTGTTCTTCATCGACGTCGTCGTCGGCACCCTGCTCCACCGGATGGGCATGACCGGCGAACCGATGGTCGATGCCGATGTGGATGCCCTGGTCGCGATGATGCTGCCGCACTTCGCCCGCGATGCCGGCCTGACCTGACCTCGCCTGACCTCACCTGACCTCACCTGACCAGACGGACAACAGCTCACGCACCACCCGCTGATCACCGACTCTGACGACCCACGAGAACAGGAGGCGCCGTGCCGCGCTCCGAACCGCTGCCGCGCACCGAGCCACTGCCCCGCACCGTCCGCCTGCTGTTACTCGCCCGGGTCGTCAACCGACTCGGCGCCTTCTCGCTGCCCTTCCTCACCGCGCTGATCAGCACCGACCACGGCGCGAGCCTGACCACCGCCGGGCTGGTCAGCGCCGCCTTCGGGCTCGCGACAATCCCCTCACGGCTGGCCGGAGGACAGCTGGCCGACCGGATCGGCCGGCGCACGACCATCGTGCTCGGGCTCTGCGGGTGCGCCGTCGCGCAGCTGGCGATCGCGGCCTCCACCTCGCTCCTCTGGGCAGTGGCCGGGGCGGTGCTGCTCGGGCTGGCCTTCGAGCTCTACGAGCCGCCCAGCCAGGCGATCATCGGCGAGTCCGTGCCGGAGCAGCACCGGGTGCGTGCGTTCAGCCTGTTCAGCGCAGCGCTCGCGGCGGGAGGCATGGGCGCCGGGCTGCTCGCCGCCCTCCTCGGCCGCTGGGACCTGCGCTGGCTCTTCGTCACCGACGCCGCCACCTGCCTGGCCTGCGCACTGCTGATCCACCTGGCCCTGCCCCGTGACCGTCCCGAACCACCCTCCGCGGACCAGGACGACACCGCCGTACGACCGCTGCGCGACCGCGCCCTGCTGAGCGTCCTGGCCACCGGAACTGCCTACGCCCTGATCAACCAACAGACCGTGATCACCCTGCCGCTCGCACTCGCGCGCAAGGGCCTGCCCGCCGCCGACGCCGGGCTGCTGTTCACCGCCGCCGCAGCCACCACCGTGCTCGCCCAGCCGCTGATCCGCCTGCCCCGCGTGACCCGGCTCACCACGCCCGTCGCCCTCGCCCTCGCCCACCTGCTCCTGGCCACGGGGCTGACCGGCTACGCCCTCACCCGCACCCTGCCGGCCCTGCTCGCGTCGGCCGCCGTGATGAGCCTCGGCGACCTCCTGGTCATGGGCCGCATCTACGCACTCGTCACCGACCTCGCCCCACCCCGCGCAAGCGGCCGCTACCTGGCCGTCTTCGGTACCAGCTGGGGGATCGCCGCGACGCTCGCACCCGTCCTCGGCACCCAGTTGCTCGCCCACGCGGGGACGACCGCACTGTGGTCCGCGATGGCCGCGTTCTGCCTGCTGCTCGCCGCCCTGCACCTCCGGGTGACACCGGAGTCGGCCCGGTCAGCGAAACGTCACGCACGTCACGCACCGCGGGAGCCCAGGCCGGCCGAGCCGGCGGCTGCACCCAGCCCGCGACGCTGACCACCAGCGAACGGTGTATCCATCTGAGGAAAGACGTGACCGCACAGTGGAGGGACCGCCCTTGTCCGCCGTCGCATGGCCGGAGCTCCTGGTCCACTCCGAGCGGTTCACCGCGCTCTACACCGAGTTGCCGCCCTTGGCGCACCTGGTTCTCAGATCGGTGCACCTGAGTCCGTACGGCCCCGCCGTGACGTTGCGAGTCGAGTTCCCGCGCTTTCCGGACCTCGCTCCGTCGGACTGGACCGAAGCCGGCTGTGACCGGTTCGAGGCCCAGCTCGAGTTCACGGCCGTGGGTGAGGACCTGCGGATGCGGGGCGTCCCCATGAGCACCGTGGTCGACGTCGAACTCGGTCCGCACGTCCAGTCCCCGGAGCGACGGGTCAGAGTCGCGGTGAGCGGTCCGGGGTTCTCACTGGACTTCACCGCGCACGCCGTCAAGGTGGGCCGTCCCAACGCCTATCGCTCCGACGACGCTGACCCGTACACGGCTCGGCGATGGTTCGTGAGTCCCCTCGACCGACGCCTGTACCGGGTGCTGCCTCCCACGACCGCGAAGGTGTTCTATGAGTGAGCGTGACAGTGACCGTGACTGGTCCGCCGAGCTGGCCAATCCCGAGACGGTCCGCGAGGTCCTCGGCTCACCCCCGCCGCCGCTGAGCGACTACCACCTGGACTCCGTCCTCGTCGACGAGCGCGAGGCGTCGGTCACGTTGAGGTTCTCCGCGTTCGCCGTCCCGGTCGGTGCCGCAGACCTGTGGCAGGCGCGGGGCCACAACGCGGTCGAGTTCGTGCTGGTCTGCATCGGTGTGACGAACCTGGAGGTCGACGCGTGGTCCGGCTGGCCCACCACAGCCGCCACCCTCGCGGGTGGACGCGTCGTGCTCGCCGGCCAGGACAAGCGGGTGTCCTTCGAGACCGCCGAGATCCGCGCTCAGCCCCCGGTCGGGCGCCTGTCGAGTCGAGCGCAGTGACATTTCACGAAGGCCAAGGGTCGGGCTGAGCGGATCACGCCGTCCGTAGGGTGGCGAGGGCGGTGCGGAGGAGGAAGGCTTCGGCGCGGTCCCAGGGCCAGCCGTTCTCGGCGACCAGGGTGCGCCAGCCGCCCGGGCCGAACCAGAACCACAGCAGGTCCGCCGTCTCCTCCTCCCTCTCCGGGTAGGCGGGCGGCGGCGCCAGGGTGTGCAGGTGGTGCGCGGCGGTGCGCAGGGCGGTGCGGTAGTCGGCGGTGGCACGTTCCCAGAGGGCCTCGCCGTCCTCGTGCGACGGCAGCGCCTTGTGGATCGCCTCGTGCACGGTGAACATGCCCTCGTTCCCCGCCCGGGTGCCGTGGGCCAGCGCCCTGAGCACGGACTCCGGGTCCCGCTCGGCGAGCACGGCGCGCATCGCCTGCTCGTAGCCGGAGGCCCGTACGGCCGTGTCGACGATCTCGTTGAGGATGTCGCCCTTGCTGCCGGCGCTCGCGAAGACGGCCTTCGAGGAGACGCCCGCCTCGGCCGCGATGTCCGCGACGGTCACCCGCCCGTAGCCGCGCTCGGCGAACAGCCGGGTCGCCGACTGGAGGATCTGCGCGCGCGTCTGGGCGGCGGCCTCTTCCCGCCGGGGCGAGACGTACTTGCGTTTGGTCGGCATGGGGTCAGCGTAGCTCGTTGAAGTGCTCCACCTATTCAATAGGTGAGGTGTAACCTGAATATCGGTCAGGGCAGAGCCCCCGACGCGTGACCCACGCACGCCCACGCACGATCCACGCACGAGAGGACCGAACCCGATGGGAATGTCACCCGAGGACGCGGCCCGCGGCCTCTTCACCGTCCTGGCGACCGGGGACGCGGCCCTGGCCGCAGCCGTCGTGCACCAGGACTTCGTCAACCGCGAGGCGGTCGTCTCGCCCGCCGCCTGCTCGATCCCCGGGCCGGCAGGCGTCCTGGCGTCCGGCGCATGGCTGCGCGCCGCCTTCACCGACCTGAGCTTCCCCGTCACCGACCTCGCCCACAACGGCGACCAGGTGTGGATCCGGCTGCACATGCGGGGCCGGCACACCGGCCCCTTCGTCCGCTACCGCGACGGCGCACTCGACCAGGCGATCCCGCCCACCGGGGTCGAGATCGACTCCGAGCAGGTCCACGTCCTGCACCTACGGGACGGCAAGGTCGTCCGCCACGAGGCGATCCGCGACGACGTCACCCTGCTCGCGCAGCTCGGCGTCCTTCCTCCGGGCCCCACCGTCCAGCACATCCACGACTGGCACGAGTCCGGCCGCGCCGCCGACGCCGCCACCCAGATCGCCGAGGCCGCCGCCCGCGCGGCGGCCACCGCCCGCGAGCACACGCCCGGCTGAGGACGTGTCGGGTGGCCGGGTGATCACCCGCCCCTGAGGCCGTCGGCGAGGCGGCGGCCTCAGGGGCACGCGCCTCGCCGACGAATGAGCCCGGCTCTCGACGAAGGCTCGGCAGATTTCGTCGGGCTGGGCCAGGCCAGCGACGAGGTCGAGGGTTCGGCCCAGCATCCGTTTCGGGCTACCTGCTTGCGAAGAGCTCTCCGCGTTCGACGGCTTCGCGCAGGACGACGGCGATCTCCTGCGGCAGGAGGTTGATCGCGTCGAGGGCTTCGGTGGTGAGAGGGACTTCCTCCAGGAGGTACTCGCCTCGGCCTTCCTGACTGAACTCGGGGCCGGTGCGGTCTTCGAAGCTCCACTTGTGGATGGTGGCGAGGTAGAAGTCCTGGCGTTCCTCCTCGGTTTCAATGGTGTGGAGGAGACTGACGATCTCGGCTTCGCCGGCGATCTCTTCGCGAACCTCGCGCCGCAGGGCGTCCTCGGGGCTGGTGTCGGTCGGTTCGATCTTTCCGCCGACGATCACCCAGTACGGGTCGATGCCGGGGCGAATTCGCTTGATCAGCAGCATGGTGTTGTTCGGGGTGAGGAGGACGGCTCGGACGCGGTGCTGCACGGTGGTCTGCTTTCTATTCAGCGGGACGGCCGGTCAGTGGAGGAGCCAGCCGCCGTCGACGTGCAACGACTGGTCGGTGATGAAGGACGCGCTCGGGCCGGCGAGGAAGGCGACGGCGGCGGCGACGTCCTCGGGGCGGCCGCGGCGCTGGACGCACTGGCGGCGGATCTGATCCTCAGGTCGGGCACGGTGGTGGGCGGGCAGGTCGTTCTCCGCCTCGACCTGGATGGCCCCGGGGAGGACAGTGTTCACGCAGATTCCGTCCGGGCCAAGTTCCCTGGCCAGCGACCTGGTGAGGCCGAGCAGTCCGGCCTTGGCGGTGCTGTAGGCGGTGAGCCCTGGCCGGCCGGCACGGGCGTTGACGCTGCCGATGTTGACGATGCGCCCCAATTGGCGCTCGGCCATGCCAGGGGCGATGGCCCGGCAGGTCCGGTAGTGGATGGTCAGGTTGGTCCCGATGGCTCGGTCCCACTCGTCTTCGCCGAGCTGCTCCCAGGGGATGCGCGGGCAGGCGCCGGCGTTGTTGACGAGGATGTCGATCGGGCCGAGTTCGGATCCGACCTGGCTGGTGAGTGCGGCGACAGCGTTGGGGTCGGTGAGGTCGGCGCTGACCTCAGGGGCACGCGCCTCGCCGACGAATGAGCCCGGCCGAATGAGTCCGGCGCCCACGGCATACCGCAGGGCGCCGCTTGACCCCACCCCGCCGCGCTCCCCGGGTGGGGAATCGAAAACGCCGCGTTCACCCGGGGCTCGCCCGGAACCGCCCGGCTTGATCGAGCGATTCGAACAGCGGCAGGATCCAGCGTCATGACGGACCCCTGGGAGATCCTCAACTCCCTTGCAAATAAGCTGAATTCACTTTCAACTGCGCCCCGCGAGCAGGCCCTGCTCGGCCAGGCGCTCAAGCTCAGTGAGGAGACCGGCGAGGTCGCCGAAGCCGTCATCGGGGCGCTCGGCATGAATCCCCGCAAGGGCCACTCCCACGACTGGGACGACGTCCGGGCCGAGGCCTGCGACGCGGCCGTCACCGCCCTGATCCTGATCGCCCGCACCGGCGCGGACCCCCGCGACCTCTTCGAGAGCCACCTCCAGTACCTTCACAACCGGTCACTCACCCGGGAGGCGACCGCTTGACCACCACCCCGCTCGACCAGGCGGCCACCGAGGCCGCCGCCGCCGATGACGCCGCCGACGACGACACGGCGATGATGGAGTACCAGCCGTCCGGCAGCGACACCGAGATCATCAGCGGACGCAAGACCACCCTGCGGGCGACCGCCCGCGCCCTGCCCCGGCTGACGCTCCTCGCGCTGCGGCTGGGCGTGCGGGCCGACCCGCGTTCGCTGGTCGTCCTTCTCGCCTGCTCGGCCGTCGCCGCCGCCGCGAACGCCTTCGGCCTACTGGCCACCACCGGCATGATCACCCACCTGGTGTCCGGCACCGGGCCGGTCTCCGACCGCATCGCCGACTCCACGCCCGCCATCGCTGTCCTGGCCGCCATGTCCGCCGCCTCCGCGCTGCTGACCATCGTCGGCGACTGGGTGGCCGACCGGATCGGCCCGAAGATCGCCCGCACCGCCGAGCTGGAACTGATCGACGCCGCCACCCACGCCGAACTCGTCGCCTACGACAGCCCCCGCTTCCAGGCCGCCTGGGACGCCGCCGACCGCGGCGCCGGCTCGACCCGGGACCTGATCTCCCAGGTCAAGGACGTCCTCACCTACGCCGCCAGCCTTGGCGCGGTAGGCGTGGTGATCGCCACGATCCACCCCGTGCTGCTGCCGTTGCTGGTCCTCGCCGTCATCCCGCAGGCCATGGCGCGCACCGCCTCCGCCACCGCCTTCTACCGGGCGATGCTCTCCGTGTACGGGCCCAACCGCGCCGCCTCCGTGCTCCGCTGGTTCCTGTGCGACCGGCGCTCCGCCGCCGAGGTCCGCTCCAACACGCTCGCCCCCTTCCTGCTCGCCCGCTACCGGCGTGCGGTCAAGAAGATCACCGACGCCACCGACGCCGCCGCCCGGCGCGGCGCCCTGCTCAGCGTGTGCGGCTCCGCCGCCTCCGGCATCGGCGCCTGCCTGGTCTGGGGCGGACTCGCCTGGCTGCTCGCCACCGGCCACGTCTCCCTCGCCCAGGCCGGGACGGCCGTCATCGCGCTGCGCTCCGCCGCCGGCAACCTGCACGGCGCCGCGAACTACGCGGCGGCCGTCCACCGCACCGGCCTGTACGTGGGCGACTGGAAGACGTTCATCACGATGGCCCACGCGCAGCGCCTCGACCGGGGCACCGCAGCGCCGCCGGCCCGGACCGCGCTGATCGAGGCGAAGGGCGTCACCTACACCTACCCCGGCTCGGGGCGGCCCGCGCTGCGCGGCGTCGACTTCCGCGTCCGCCGGGGCGAGATCGTCGCCGTCGTCGGCGTGAACGGCGCGGCCAAGTCCACCCTGATGAAGCTGCTCTGCGGCCTCACCCTGCCCGCCGAGGGCGCGGTCACCTGGGACGGCCACGACACCCGCGACCTCGACCCGCAGCAGCTGTGGGCGCGCACGGCGTTCGTCCAGCAGGACTTCAGCCACTGGCCGCTCACCGCCCGTCAGAACATCACGCTGGGCCGGCCCACCGCCCGCGGCGACGAAGCCGTCCGGGAGGCCGCCGCGGCCACCGGGGCGGACGAGGTGATCGCCGAACTGCCGAACGGCCTCGACACCCTGCTGGCCAGGGACTTCTGGGGCGGCACCGACCTCTCCGAGGGCCAGTGGCAGCGGATGGTCACCGCCGCCGCGTTCCACCGCCAGGCGTCACTGCTTATCCTCGACGAGCCGACCAGCGCCATGGACCCGCGCGCCGAGCACCGCATCTTCACCGGCCTCGCCCGGCTCGCCGAGGACCGCGCGATCGTCCTGGTCACCCACAACCTGGAGAACACGCGGGTCGCGCACCGCATCGTCGTGCTCGACCACGGGCAGGTCATCCAGGAGGGCGGCTTCGCGGAACTGTCCACCACCCCGGGCATGTTCGCCGACCTGCGGGCCCTCCAGCACGACCGCGGCCCGCAGCACGCCGGCGGCCCGCAGCACGGTGGGCAGCTTCCCGCCGAGCAGCTCCCCGCCCAGCGCACCGAGAGGACCGAATTGTGATCACGCTGAAGTTCCTGGCCGACCAGGCCATCGCCGAAGGCTTCGACAAACTGGCCGCCGGCACGGTCGTCCTCGACACCGAGGGCCGCGTCCTGCTGCTGCGCCGCCGCGCCGACGACGTGCTGCCCGGCCTGTGGGACTACCCGGCGGGCGGCCTGGAACCGGGCGAGGACCCGCTCATCGGAGCCGTCCGGGAGCTGTACGAGGAAACCGGCCTGCGCCGCAGCGACCTCGACACCGACCTCGCGTACGTACGCGCCCTCGACTTCGTCAACACCCGCGGCCGGCGCACCCGCCAGTTCGTCTTCACGGCCACCGTCCCGGCGGGCACGCAGGTGAGGCTCGCCGAGCACGACGCCGCCACCTGGGCCGAACCGGACCGCCTCCCGCCGACCAGCGACGGCTACCGGGAGGTGCTGGACCACCTCCTCCGGCTCCGTACCCGCCCGCGCTGGCAGCCGGTCGGCAGCTACGTCCAGGGCCTGGCCGGCTTCACCGCCTACGGCTGCTTCTACGTCACCGACGAGGACGACCGCCCGCTGTGCCTGCGGTCCGCCCTCAACCCCGAGGACTGGCAGTGGCCCGGCGGCGACACCGATCCCGGGGAGACCCCGTGGGACACGGCGCTGCGCGAGTTCCGGGAGGAACTGGGCTTCGACCTGGCGGAGGTCAACCCCGAGATCGTCGACGAGCGGCGGCTCCTGGCGGTGGTCCACCTCGACCCGACCCCGCAGTGGCCGACCCAGAAGGTCGGCCACATCTTCCACGGCGGCCGCCTCACCCGCGAACAGCTCGACCGGATCGTCCTCGACCCGGCCGAGCACACGACGTGGGACGTCGACTCGCTCCACGGCTGGTCCGGACGCATGCGCCCCGCCGACTACCTGCGCCTGATGCAGACCGACCGCGCCCGGCGCTCCGGGCAGACCCTGGTCGTCGAGCGGTCGGACCAGGGCGCGCTCGACCGCCACGGAGCACCGCGCGACTTCGAGGGCGTCACCGTGTTCGTCACCGACCCGGACCGCACCCGGCTGCTGCTGAACCTGCGCGACGACCGCCCGGACATCGCCTACCCGGCGATGTGGACCCCGATCGGCGGCTGGCGGGAAGGCCGGGAGAACGCCTTCGAGGCCGGTGCCCGCGAGGTCCTGGAGGAAGCCGGCATCCACATCCGGGACCTGCGGACCATCCCCGGGCCGAGGCACGAGAGCCTCCACGAGACCAACGTCCCCCTCCACGCCGTCTTCGACGGCACCGACGCCGACCTCGTCCTCGGCGAAGGACAGGCCGTCCGCCTGGTCCCGCTCGCCGAGGTCGCCTCCCTGGACGTGCCGCCGTACCTGGACCACTACCTGCGGCTGCTCGAAGCCTGAACCCCGGGGCCGCGGAACCCCGGAACCAGGACACGGCAGCGCCGCGGTCGGTGGCGGGCCGGCCGAGGAGATCGGCGGACGGCTGAAGCTGCGGATCGGCGGCTCCACCATCAC
>NZ_JBEOSA010000124.1:0-10588 GCF_040302625.1 Kitasatospora sp. NPDC097643
ATCCCGGTGATGGCGCACATCGGCCTCACCCCGCAGTCCGTGCACGCCTTCGGCGGCTACCCGGTCCAGGGCCGCGGCGACGAGGCGGCGCACCAACAGCTGCAGCGGGATGGTGCCGCGCCTCCCCGGGCGGCCGGCCGCCGCTCCCGGCACGTCCGCCGCCGGAACGCCGCCGGAAACGTCGTCGGACCATGGGCCGGACCGTCGCCGGACCACGACCGGACCCGCCGCTAGAACATCGCGCTCCAGTGCGGACAACAGACGTGCGGCACCGGGGCCGTCGGGCTCCGCTCACCACCCCACGGGGTCGACAACCGGTCCGAGTGGGCCACCCCGGGCGAGCTCGCGGTCAGCCGGGCCTCCCCCAACTCCCCGTACCGCAAGGCGAGTCGATAGCCGTCCCGGGTGATGGCGGCGACCCCCGGCAGCTCCCGACCGGCGTTCAGCGAGGTGATCGTCCACCCGCACCGCCGCCAGTGCCGCTCCACCACGTCCACCAGGGCCGCCCGCCGGGCCGCCGACACGATGGTGAGGAGGTCCCGGCCCCGGGTGACGTACCAGAGCACACCCGCCTCCCGCCCGGGCGAAGGCAGTCGCGCCCCCGCCCGGGGCACCGCGTCCTGCCAGACCGGCGCGGGCCGAACGGCGTCCAGGGTTTCCTGAAGAAGCGTCTCGCAGCGCTCTGCCGCGTCGAGTTGATCGACAGTCACCGCTCTTGCCGCGCCCGGCCGTCCAGGCTTCGAGATCGGCTCGCCGGACCAACGGCCGTACGGCACACCGACGTTCAGCTCGGCACCACTTGACTGCACAGGGCCCTCCGCACTCCTCCCCGGATTCGGCCCGGGGAGGGATTCGTTACCGCTTGGACGGCGGGCGCACGCGAACGGTTCCGCCCCGGCCATCCCGCCCCCGACCCGGTCCCGACTCCGCAAATTGCACTGCACGGTGCAGTTGAATCCATAACCTGCACCGTGTAGTTTACTTCTCGTCGAGAGGGTCCGGCCCGCCGGCCGCACCACCACCCGCCCACCAGCTCCCGGAAGGACAACCCCCATGCCCACCATCACCGTTGGCACCGCCCGCATCCCCTACCGCGTCGTCGGCGACGGCCCCGAGACCCTCGTCCTGGTCCACGGCACCGGCCCCGGCTCCGGCATGTGGGACGGCATGCTGGACTCCTTCACCAACCGCTACACCGTGCTGCTGCCCGACCTGTCCGGCAGCGCGGCCGCCGAGGACGACGGCGGCGAACTCACCCTCGAAACCCTCGCCGCCCAGGTCAACGCCGTCATCGACGACGCCGGCCGCGGCCCCGCCGACGTCCTCGGCTTCTCCCTCGGCGCCGTCGTCGCCACCGCGGCCGCCGCCCTCCGCCCCGACCAGGTCCGCCGCCTCGTCGCCGCCGCCGGCTGGATCAGCGCCGAACAGGACGAGTACCTGCGCCTGTCCATGGCCACCTGGCTGTCCCTCGCCGACCACCCCACCGCGTTCGGCGGCTACGCCACCCTCACCGCCTTCAGCCGCGACTTCCTCAACCGGATCGGCCGCGAGGCCGTCGAAGCCAACACCGCCTACATGCAGCCGACCCCCGGCACCCTGCGGCACATCGCCCTGAACCTCACCCTCGACCTCACCCCCCTGCTCCCCCGCGTCCAGGCCCCCACCCTGGTCATCGGCTGCGCCCAGGACGCCACCGTCCCGGTCGAGAACACCCGCCGCCTCCACGCCGCCATCCCCGACAGCCAGTACGCCGAGTTCGACACCGGCCACATCGTCCTCTTCGAGGAGACCGAGGCCTTCACCAAGACCGTCGTCGACTACCTCGCCACCGCCTGAACCGCCCACCCCGCCGCCAGCCCGCAAACCGCCGCACGGCCCGGAAAACGCGAAAGCCGCAGGTCAGATGACCTGCGGCTTTCGGTAGTGGAGCGGGCGACGAGAATCGAACTCGCGCTCTAAGCTTGGGAAGCTCATGTTCTACCATTAAACTACGCCCGCCTGATGAGCCGTCAGAGACCGCTCGATCCAGCATCACTGTACCCCATTCGTGACGGTGGTTGCACGGGTGGCTCGGGGACGTGGCGGAGCCGGGTGGGGCGGGGTGGGAGGCGTACTGTGTGGGCCGCGTACGAGTGCGCCTGGCGGGTGGGGTCGGGGCGGCGAGCCATGGTGTGGAATGTCCGGAACATCCCCTAATGTGACGCTGTCCCGGGGCTCGGCCGCCGGGGCGGGACGAGTACGGGTGAGTACTGGGTTAGGGATGGGAAGGGGATCGATGGAGCAGCGCGCCGTCGTTCGTTGTGCCGAGGGGCACCTGTTCAGCACCACCACGTTCCCGATGCAGAACCTCGGTCCCGGCCGGTTGGGGCCCGGTCGGCTGATCCGCTGTCCGCAGTGCGGACGGCTCAGGAGTTCGGTGCTGGCCGACGTGCAGGAGCTGTCGGAGCCGCAACTGGCCCGGGCGATGCGGCTGGAGGCCGCGGAGTTCCTGGCCTGACGGGCGTCACCAGGACGGAAGGGGCCCCGGGCGGATTCGTCCGGGGCCCCGTCGTGCACGTAACCTCGAAGCGTGCTGCTCTCTGACAAGGACATCCGGACCGAAATCGACCTGGGCCGGGTCGTCATCGACCCGTTCGACCCGGCGATGATCCAGCCGTCGAGCATCGACGTGCGCCTCGACCGCTTCTTCCGCGTGTTCGAGAACCACCGCTACCCGCACATCGACCCCTCCGAGGAGCAGCCGGACCTGACCCGGCTGGTCGAGCCGGAGGGCGACGAGGCGTTCATCCTGCACCCGGGCGAGTTCGTGCTGGCCTCGACGTACGAGGTCATCACGCTGCCCGAGGACGTGGCCTCCCGGCTGGAGGGCAAGTCGAGCCTGGGCCGGCTGGGCCTGCTGACGCACTCCACGGCCGGCTTCATCGACCCCGGCTTCAGCGGCCACGTGACGCTGGAGCTGTCGAACGTCGCGACGCTGCCGATCAAGCTGTACCCGGGGATGAAGATCGGGCAGCTCTGCCTGTTCCGGCTCTCCTCGCCGTCTGAGCACCCGTACGGCTCGGAGCGCTACGGCTCCCGCTACCAGGGCCAGCGCGGCCCGACGCCGTCCCGCTCGTACCTGAACTTCCACCGCACCAAGGTCTGAGCGAGGGCCCAGCAGAGCGCATGCGGACGGGCGGCTACCCCGAAACAGGGTGGCCGCCCGTCCTGCGTTCCTCCGGGCCCGGGCGGCGTCAGGCGCGCTTGGGGCGGGTGACGGCGACCAGCTCGCTGCCGTCCTCGGACAGCCGCAGCTCGGTGCGGAGCTCGGCGAGCTCGCCGAGGTGGTGCAGGTGGGTGCCGCCGCAGAAGATCTGCGCGCCGCCCTCGGGCAGCTCGCAGTGCCACTGGCGGCGGGCGGTGAGTTCGGGGCCGGGGACCTCGATGCGGACCGGGGCGTCGGCGGCGACCCAGGCGGCGAGCCGGGCGTTGACGGCCTCGGTGAGGGCGGGCAGGGCGTCGGCGAGGGCGGGGAGCTCCTCGGTGGCGTCCGCGGTGAAGCCCTTCTTCTTGAGCGACTTGCCGAGCCGGTAGGTGTCGGTGCTGGCCTCGGTGTCCATCACCGAGCTCGCCATGGCGAGGCTGTCGAAGTCCGGGTGGCCGAAGGCGTCGGAGCGGCCCGGGTCCTTGCGCCAGCGCGGGGCGAGCGCGGCGTTGAGCGCGAGGGCGAGCAGGTGGCAGCCGCTGTGCGAGGCGCTCAGGGCGGCCCGGCGCTCGGTGTCGACGGCCAGGGCGGCGGTCCGGCCGGCCAGGTCGCCCGGGTCGCCGTCGACCACGTGCAGGACCAGCCAGGACCACTCCTCGTCGCCGCGGCGGACCGGGATGTCGGCGCCGACCAGCGGGGCGCCGCCGTCCGGGCCGACCGCACCGGTCAGGCAGTCGACGACGGCCAGCTCGACGCCGTCCACGGTGAGGGTACCGAGGTCGGCGGGCTGGTCCGGCCAGGTGTGGTCGAGCGGGTGGAAGGGGGTGGCGGCGGTCACGACGGCGTACCGGCCGTCGGCCAGCGGGTGCACCGCGAGCACCGGGGACTCGCCGGTCACCGCCCCGGTCGGGAAGCTGACGTGGGTGGTGGGGAGGGTCATGCCTGGCTCCGGTGGACGTCGGGAGGAGGGTGGACGGGCCCCGCGGTGAGCGCGGCCCGTCCTCCATTCTGCCGTCCGGAATCCGGTCACCTGATCGGATCGGTGCGGACGCGACCGGATCGGGGTGGACGCGGGGCTCAGCCCAGGGTCGGGAGCTTGATCAGCACCAGCAGCGCGAGCAGCTGCACCGCCGAGGCGGCGGCCGCCTTGCCCCAGGGCAGGTCGTGCACCCGCCGGACCATCGTGGTCAGCAGGAACGCGCAGAGCCCCCAGGTGAGCCAGCCGACCACCTGGACGACCAGGTTGCCCGACGGCAGCACCAGCGCGAGCACCAGCCGGGGCGCGTCGGTCAGCCAGCCGATCAGCGCGGCCAGGCCGACCGTCGACTTCCACGGGCCGTCCCCGCCGAGCTGGCGGGCCAGCGCGTAGGTGACCCCGCCGAAGACCGCGCCGACCAGGGTGAAGCAGAGCGCGGCGGCGATCAGGGCGGTCAGCGCGACGGTGAAGGTCGAGTTGACGATGTCGTCGTGGGTCAGGCCGATGCCGAGCACCGCGAGCGCGCCGTACAGCAGCGAGACGGTGAGGGCGGGCAGCCAGACCTGGTGGTCGCGGGTGCGGTCGAAGGTCGCGGCCGGGGCGCGGAGGATGCCGGTGAACAGCTCGCGCCACTGCGGGCGCGGGCCGGAGACGTGCGGGGCGGACTGGCCGCCGGCCCGGTAGACGGTGACGTTGTCCTGGCCGTACGGCGGCTGCTGCCCGTAGCCGTCCTGGCCCTGCCCGTCCTGGCCGTAGCCGTCCTGCCCGTAGCCGCCCGGACCGTACGGATGCTGCTGCCCGTAGCCCTCGGTCGGCTGGGCCGCGTACTGCCCCTGGTCGTAGGCGCCCGGGTACGGCGGCTCGGCCGCGTACGGGTCGGCGCCGACCGGGAATGCCCGGGTGCTCCCGGGTCGGTCGGCGGCGTACGGGTCGTAGCCGCCGCCCGGGGCGCCGGGCCCGCCGGCCGGCCCCGGGTGCGGGGCCGTGAAGTACTCCGGCCCGTCCGTCTGTCCGTGTCCCCCGGGCCCCCCGGGCGCCCCCGCCGGCGGCGGGGCGGCCGACCACCCGCCGCGGGGGTCGGCACCCTGACCGCTGTCGTATCGATTACCAGCCACGGTCCGAAGGTACCCGTCCGGCCCAGTCCCCGTCGGCCCCGCACGAAGCCGGGGCCGGTTTGCAGCGAGCCTGAGACGAACGGACCGCGGCGGCGGGCGCGGGCGGCCGGGACGCGCCCGGCGCGCCCCACCGCCCCACCATCGTCCCGCCTACCGCTGCGCGGAGACCGACGGCCCGTGCACGGCGGCCGCCGCCGTGGTGCCGGCCGGGCAGCCGCCCGGGCCGGCCGAGGTGCGGACCGCACCGACCGGCAGCAGGGTGCCGCAGGCGATCCGGATGCCGTTCGGCAGCTCGTTGTCGGACTCGACGATCGCGCCGTCGCCGATCACCGCGCCGTCCAGCGCCGAGCGGGCGCCGACGGTGGCGAAGGCGCCCACGATGGAGTCCTTGACCAGGGTGTCCGGGCCGATCACCGCACCCGGCAGGATCACGCTGCCCTCGACGATCGCGCCGGCCTCGACCACCGCGTCCTCGGCGACCACGGTGCCGCCGCTGAGCACCGCGCCGGGGTGGACGGTCGCGCCGGGCAGCAGCAGGGCGTCGCCGGTCGGCCCGGGCACGGCCGGGGAGTCGACCTTGCCGAGCACCAGGTCGGCCGAGCCGCGGACGAAGGCCGCCGGGGTGCCGAGGTCCAGCCAGTACGAGGTGTCCACGACGCCGCGCAGCAGCGCGCCGGTGGCCAGCAGCTCGGGGAAGGTCTCGCGCTCGACGGACACCTCCCGGCCGGCCGGGATGCGGTCGATCACGGAGCGGGTGAAGACGTAGCAGCCGGCGTTGATCTGGTCGGTGACGATCTGCTCGGGCGTCTCCGGCTTCTCCAGGAACTCCAGCACCCGCCCGTGCTCGTCGGTCGGGACGAGACCGAAGGCCCGCGGGTCCTCCACCCGGGTGAGGTGCAGGGTGACGTCGGCCCCGGCGGCCACGTGGCCGTCGCGCAGGGCGGCGATGTCGACGCCGGAGAGGATGTCGCCGTTGAAGACCAGGACCGGCTCGTCGGGACCGCAGGTCAGCCCGGAGGCGGCGTTGCGGATGGCGCCGCCGGTGCCCAGCGGCTCGCGCTCGGTCAGGTAGACCAGCTCGATGCCGTACGGGGTGCCGTCCTGGAAGTGGTCCTCGAAGACCTCGGCCAGGTACGAGGTGGCGAGCACGACGCGGGTGACGCCGGCCGCGGCCGCGCGGGCCAGCTGGTGCGCGATGAACGGGACGCCTGCCACCGGCAGCATGGGCTTGGGGGTGTGGGTGGTCAGCGGGCGCAGTCGCGTGCCCTTACCACCGACCAGCATGATCGCCTCGGTCATGGTCTGCGCTGTTCCCCTTGTGGTCTCTGCGGCCCGGCCCGGCGGGCCGATACCTCCGTCGGTGGTCAGAACCCGTCCGGCCGTCCGGAACGGGGTCGACCGGCACGAGGCCGGTCTGCCGCCTACTGTATTTCCTTCCAACCCGGGCGGACTCAGGCGGCCGTGCGATTGGCACCACTCCCCTACGAGTCCCACCCCTGATCCCACCCGTCGCGCGCCCCGCCGCGACCGCAAAAGCCCGGCCCGGCGGGCGCTCTGGGGGCGCCCGCCGGGCCGGTCAGTTGTAGCAGAACTGTCGAACAGCGGATGCTACGCGTCCACCGTCGCGGGCTCCTCGGCCCCGGCCGGCGGGGTCGCCTTGACGGAGTCGAGCAGCAGCTGGGCCACGTCGACGACCTTCAGGGTCTCCTTGGCCGCGCCCTCGTTCTTCTTCCCGTTGACCGAGTCGGAGAGCATCACCAGGCAGAACGGGCAGGCGGTGGAGACGATGTCCGGGTTCAGCGACAGCGCCTCGTCCACCCGCTCGGTGTTGATCCGCTTGCCGATCCGCTCCTCCATCCACATCCGCGCACCACCGGCGCCGCAGCAGAAGCCGCGCTCCTTGTGGCGGTGCATCTCCTGCTGGCGCAGACCCGGGACCTTGTCCATGATCTCGCGCGGCGGGCTGTAGACCTTGTTGTGGCGGCCCAGGTAGCAGGGGTCGTGGTAGGTGATCAGGCCCTCGACCGGGTTGACCGGGATGAGCTTGCCCTCGTCGATCAGGTGCTGGAGCAGCTGGGTGTGGTGGATGACCTCGAAGTGGCCGCCCAGCTGCGGGTACTCGTTGGCGATGGTGTTGAAGCAGTGCGGGCAGGTCGCCACGATCCGCTTGACCGGGGCGTCCTCCAGCGCCGCGTTCAGCGTCTCCACGTTCTGCGCGCCGAGCATCTGGAACAGGAACTCGTTGCCCAGGCGGCGGGCGGAGTCACCCGTGCAGGACTCCTCCTTGCCGAGGATCGCGAACTTCACGCCCGCGGTGTGCAGCAGCTCCGCGAACGCCTTGGTGGTCTTCTTCGCCCGGTCCTCCAGGGCGCCGGCGCAGCCCACCCAGTACAGGTACTCGACCTCGGCGGGGTCGATGTCCTCACCGATCACCGGCACCTCGATGCCGGTCTCCTTCTTGAGCTCCTTGACCCAGTCCAGGCGGGCCTTGGTGGCCATGCCCCACGGGTTGCCCTTGTTCTCCAGGTTCTTGAGCATCGTCCCGGCCTCGGTCGGGAACGAGGACTCGATCATCACCTGGTAGCGGCGCATGTCGACGATGTGGTCGACGTGCTCGATGTCCACCGGGCACTGCTCGACGCAGGCGCCGCAGGTCGTGCAGGACCACAGCACGTCCGGGTCGATGACGCCGTTCTCCTCGGCGGTGCCGATCAGCGGGCGCTCGGCCTCGGCCAGGGCGCTCGCCGGGACGTCCTTGAGCTGCTCGGAGGTGGCCTGCTCGTTGCCCTCCATGTCCTTGCCGCCACCGGCCAGCAGGTACGGCGCCTTGCCGAAGGCGTGCTCGCGCAGGCTCATGATCAGCAGCTTCGGCGAGAGCGGCTTGCCGGTGTTCCAGGCCGGGCACTGCGACTGGCAGCGGCCGCACTCGGTGCAGGTGGAGAAGTCGAGGATGCCCTTCCAGGAGAAGTGCTCGACCTGCGAGACGCCGAAGACGGCGTCGTCGGCCGGGTCCTCGAAGTCGATCGGCTGACCGCCGCTGGTCATCGGACGCAGCTCGCCGAGGGCGGTGCCGCCGTTCTCGTCCCGCTTGAAGTAGATGTTGAAGAAGGCCAGGAAGCGGTGCCAGGCCACGCCCATCGAGGGGTTGATGCCGATGGTGATCGCCCACGCGAAGGAGATGCAGATCTTCAGCATCGCGAAGACGTAGACCAGGTTGACCAGCGTGCCGTGGGCGACCCCGTCGAAGGCGACGGCGATCGGGTACGAGACCAGGTACGCCGGGTCGTAGGAGTCGACGCCGGCCAGGGCGCCCTCCAGGCCGCGCAGCATCATGATGCAGATGCCGATGCCGAGGATCGTGTACTCGACGTAGAAGGCCTGCCAGGCGATCGAGCCGGCGAAGCGCGACTTGCGGCCGGACCGGGACGGCAGGCTCATCAGCCGGATCACGATCAGGGTCAGGATGCCCAGCGTGGTGAGGGTGCCGATCAGCTCGACGAAGATCTCCCACGGCAGCCAGTGGCCGATGACCGGCAGCGCGAACTCGGCGTCGAAGAGCTGGCCGAAGGCGTTGACCAGGGTCAGCACCAGGCTGAAGAAGCCGACCGCGACGAACCAGTGCGCGATGCCGACGATGCCCCAGCGGTTCATCCGGGTGTGGCCGATGAACTCGACGCCGACGGTCTTCGCCCGCTGGACCGGGTTGCCGAAGCGGGTGGTGTCGTCCTGGCCGGTCCGCACCACCTTGTAGATGTACAGCGCCGCACGGGCGGCGAGCGCGGTGCCGATCACGAACGTGACCAGCGAGATGACGATCGCTGCTAGCTGCATCGGCTCTCCGTCTCCTGCGGCTTGCTGGTGAGCAGTCTCTAGGGGGTCTTTAAGAAGGAAGTGTACTCGTCGGTAACTTGCCGGGCCGACGGCCCGGACATTACCGCTCGTCAACAGTTCTCCAGAAGGTTCTCAACCTATGGCGGCAGTCACGTACGGCGACACGGCCCCCTCCGAGCCCCAGGGTAGGCCGGTGGCCGGGGCCGTCCGGCCACGGTGCGGACTCACCAAAGTTGAGCGGTACCGACTCAAAGCTGTTGACGCGGTCGGCCGGGTCATGCATCCTTGAGCCTGTAAAGCTCAACTCTTCCGTGGAGGTATCTACGATGGCACGCGCGGTCGGCATCGACCTCGGCACGACGAACTCGGTCGTCAGCGTTCTCGAGGGTGGCGAGCCCACCGTCATCACGAACGCCGAGGGCGCGCGGACCACGCCGTCCGTCGTCGCCTTCGCCAAGAACGGCGAGGTCCTGGTCGGCGAGGTGGCCAAGCGCCAGGCGGTCACCAACGTCGACCGCACCATCCGCTCGGTCAAGCGCCACATGGGCACCGGGTGGAAGATCAACCTGGACGGCAAGGACTTCAACCCGCAGCAGATCAGCGCCTTCATCCTGCAGAAGCTGAAGCGGGACGCCGAGGCCTACCTGGGTGAGACCGTCACCGACGCCGTCATCACCGTCCCGGCGTACTTCAACGACTCCGAGCGCCAGGCCACCAAGGAAGCCGGTGAGATCGCGGGCCTCAACGTCCTGCGCATCGTCAACGAGCCGACCGCGGCCGCCCTGGCCTACGGCCTCGACAAGGACGACCAGACCATCCTGGTCTTCGACCTCGGCGGTGGCACCTTCGACGTCTCCCTGCTGGAGATCGGCGACGGGGTCGTCGAGGTGAAGGCCACCAACGGTGACAACCACCTCGGTGGTGACGACTGGGACCAGAAGATCGTCGACCACCTGGTCAAGGTCTTCCAGTCCGGCCACGGCGTCGACCTGTCCAAGGACAAGATGGCCCTGCAGCGTCTGCGCGAGGCCGCCGAGAAGGCCAAGATCGAGCTGTCCTCGTCCTCCGAGACCTCGATCAACCTGCCCTACATCACGGCCTCCGCCGAGGGCCCGCTGCACCTGGACGAGAAGCTCACCCGGGCCCAGTTCCAGCAGCTCACCTCCGACCTGCTGGAGCGCTGCAAGGTCCCGTTCCACAACGTGATCAAGGACGCCGGCATCTCGCTCTCCGAGATCGACCACGTCGTCCTGGTCGGTGGCTCGACCCGCATGCCCGCCGTCGCCGAGCTCGTCCGCGAGCTGACCGGCGGCAAGGAGGCCAACAAGGGCGTCAACCCGGACGAGGTCGTCGCCATCGGCGCCTCGCTCCAGGCCGGTGTCCTCAAGGGCGAGGTCAAGGACGTCCTGCTGCTCGACGTCACCCCGCTGTCCCTCGGCATCGAGACCAAGGGCGGCATCATGACCAAGCTGATCGAGCGCA
>NZ_JBEOSA010000125.1:0-4704 GCF_040302625.1 Kitasatospora sp. NPDC097643
CCGCACCCGGCCGGGGTTAGCGCCCCCGCCCCGGGCACACCCCCCCGGGGGGGGGGGGGGGCGGGGAGCTTCCCGGCCCGCCCCTCTCGCGTTCGGGTCGTTACCGCAGGCCGGTCGAGCGGCGCAGCGCCGCCTGGAGCAGCCGGTCGATCAGCTCCGGGTACGGGACACCGGTGGCCTCCCACATCTTCGGGTAGGCCGAGATCGGGGTGAAGCCGGGCATGGTGTTGATCTCGTTGACCATCCAGGTGCCGTCCTCCAGCAGGAAGAAGTCCACCCGGGCCAGGCCCTCGCAGCCGAGCGCCTCGAACGCGGCCACCGCCTGACGGCGGATCTCGGCGGTCTCCTCCTCGGTGAGCGCCGCGGGGATCCGCACCTCGGAGGAGTCGATGTACTTGGCCTCGAAGTCGTAGAAGTCGAAGCCGTCGCCGACCAGCACCTCGGCCGGGACGCTGGCCCGCAGGCCGTCCTCGAACTCCAGCACGCCGCACTCGATCTCGCGGCCGGAGACACCCGCCTCGATGATCAGCTTGGGGTCGTGCCGACGCGCCTCGTCGATCGCGGCGTCGAGGTCGGCGAGGTCCTTGACCTTGCTGATGCCCATGCTGGACCCGGCCCGGCAGGGCTTCACGAACAGCGGCAGGCCCAGCTCGGCGGCCCGGGCACGCACCGCGGCGCGGCCCTCCTCGCTCTCCCACTCGCGCGGCCGCACGATCGTGTACCGGCCGACGCCCAGGCCGTGCGAGGCCAGGATGCGCTTGGTGAACTCCTTGTCCATGCCGACCGCGCTGGAGAGCACGCCGTTGCCCACGTACGGCACGCCGGACAGCTCCAGCAGGCCCTGAAGGGTGCCGTCCTCGCCCCAGGGGCCGTGCAGCAGCGGGAACACCACGTCGACGTCGCCGAGGGCCTTGGGGGTGCTTCCCGGCGCGCTCAGCACCACTTCCCGGTTGCCCGGGGAGACCGGCAGCGCGACCTGGCCGTCGACGGACTCGGCGACACCCGCGACGTCCGGCATCCGGCCGTCGCTGATCGCCATCCGGGCCGGCTCGTCGCTGACCAGCGCCCAGCGGCCCTCGGGGGTGATCCCGATCGGGAGCACGTCGTACTTGTCGCGGTCGATCGCCCGGAGCACGCTGCCGGCGGTGACCACCGAGACGCCGTGCTCGGAGCTGCGTCCGCCGAAGACCACCGCGACGCGCGGCTTGGGGGCGGACGGGTTCGGGGAGGACTGTTCGATGCTCATATCGCGATTGAGACTACCGTGCGACGTGTTTCCGGAAAGTCAACCGGCCCGGCGCCGCCCCCGGGCAGTCTCCCTCAGCGCCGCTCCGCCTTGGCCGAGCGGGACATCAGCGTCTGCAGCGCCTCCTGGGTGGGCCGGCCGTTGTGCACGACGTCCACCACGGCCTCGACGATCGGCATGTCGACCCCGTTGCGCCGGGCCAGGTCCAGCACCGACTCGCAGGACTTGACGCCCTCCGCGGTCTGCCGGGTGGCGGCGATGGTCTCCGCCAGCGACATGCCCCGGCCCAGGTTCATGCCGAAGGTGTTGTTGCGCGACAGCGGCGAGGAGCAGGTCGCCACCAGGTCGCCCATCCCGGCGAGTCCGGCGAAGGTGTGCGGGTCGGCGCCGAGCACCTCGCCGAGCCGGGTGGTCTCGGCCAGGCCGCGGGTGATCAGCGTCGCCTTGGTGTTGTCGCCGAGCCCCATGCCGGCGGCCATGCCGACCGCCAGACCGATCACGTTCTTGACCGCGCCGCCGAGTTCGCAGCCCACCACGTCGGTGTTGGTGTACGGCCGGAAGTACGGCGTGTGGCAGGCCGCCTGGAGCCGCTTGGCGACCGCCGCGTCGGCGCAGGCGACCACGCTGGCCGCGGGCTGCCGGTTGGCGATCTCCTTGGCCAGGTTGGGCCCGCTGACCACCGCGACGCGCTCCGGGCCGACCTTGGTGACCTCGTCGATGACCTCGCTCATCCGCTTGGCGGTGCCGAGTTCGATGCCCTTCATCAGGCTCACCAGCACGGTCTGCGGCTCGATCAGCGGCGCCCAGGCCGCGAGGTTGTCACGCAGCGTCTGCGAGGGCACCACCAGCACCGCGAAGTCGGCGCCGGCCAGCGCCTCGGCGGCGTCGGTGGTGGCCCGGACGGTGTCGGGCAGCCGGACGCCCGGCAGGTAGTCCGGGTTCTCGTGGGTGGTGTTGACCGCGTCCACGAGCTCCTGCCGGCGGGCCCACAGGACCACCTCGCAGCCCGCGTCGGCCAGCACCATCGCGAAGGCGGTGCCCCAGGAGCCCGTCCCCATCACGGCGCAGCGGGTCACCGGCCCGCCTCCTCGGTGTCGTTGCCGCCCTTGGCGCGCCGGCGTTCGGCGGCCGCCGTGGCGGCCCGCTCCCGGGCGGCCTTGCGCATGTCGTAGCGCTCGGCCGGCGGCTCCTCGCCGCGGATGTCGGCCAGCACCGCGGTGATCGCCGCCATGATGTCCTCGGTGGCGTCGCTGAGCACCTGCGCGGTGAGCTCCTGGCCCTGGTACTTGCTCAGGTCGACCGGCGGCCCGGCCGCCACGGTGACCTTGTGGCGCGGGAACAGGTTGAACTTGCCCTTCCCGTAGCCGGTCCGGCCGTACGGCGGGATGATCTCGTGGGCGCCCCAGTGCGCGACCGGGATGACCGGCGCACCGGTCATCAACGCGACCCGGGCGACGCCGCTCTTGCCGGTCATCGGCCACAGGTCAGGGTCCCGGGTGAGCGTGCCCTCCGGGTAGAACTGCACGCACTGGCCGTTGTTGACGGCGTCGATCGCGGCCCGGAACGCCTGCGCCGCGTCGGTGGACTCGCGGAACACCGGAATCTGACCGGTCTTGCGCAGCATGAATCCGATGAACGGAACCGAGAACAGCGAGGACTTACCGAGAATCCGCGGCGGGCGCCCGCTGTTGTACTGCCAGTGCGCGTAGATCACCGGGTCGATGATCGAATTGTGGTTCACCGCGGCAATGAAGCCGCCTTCCTCCGGAAGGTGCTCCCAGCCCCGCCAGTCGGGCTTCACCAGGGCGGTCGTCACCGGCTTCACCAGCACGGCCGCGAAGCGGTACCAGATGCCGTAGTCGGCGTTGCCGAACTTGGCGTACGAGCGGCGGGCCACCCCAGGTCCTCCTCATCCATGCGGCACGTGGGGTGCCGCGGTCATAGCCTCCCGGTGCCGCGCACCGGGGCGACCGGTGCCCGGGCCACGGGCGCGGAACAGTCTCGCCCGCCCGCTCACCGGCTGTCGAGCGACCGCGCCAACCCGCCCGGCGGGCGTGATCAAACGCACGTCCGCACAGTTCGGACGGCCTGGCGAGGGCTGCGGGACCGGCGTCACAATGACGCCGATGACCCAGGACACCGTACGCCTCAGCGGGCCCGTCGCGCCCGCCGCACCCACCGCCGGCTGGTCGCTGGTACTGCCGCTCAAGCCGCTCGCCCTGGCGAAGAGCCGGCTGGCCCCGTACGCCGGGGCGCACCGGGCGGACCTGGCCCTCTCCTTCGCGCTCGACACCGTCACCGCCGCGCTGGCCACGCCCGGGGTGTCCCGCGTCCTGGTGGTCACCACGGACGCCACGGCCGGTGCCCGGCTGGCCGCGCTGGGCGCCGTGGTGGTCGCCGACGAGCCCGGCGGCGGCCTCAACGAGGCGTTGGCGCACGGCGCGTCGGCCGCGCTGGCACTCGCCCCGCGAGCGCCGTTGGCCGCCCTCTCGGCGGACCTGCCGGCCCTGCGCCCGGCCGAACTCGCCCGGGTGCTGGGCGCGGTGCCGCCGCACGGCCGGGCCTTCCTGCCGGACTCCCCCGGCCTCGGCACCACCCTGCTCGCCTGCACCCCCGGCCGCCCGCTCGCCCCCGCCTTCGGGGACGGCTCGCGGGCCCGGCACGCGGCCGGCGGGGCGCTCGAACTGCGCCTGGCGGACGTGGAGTCGGTGCGCCGGGACGTCGACACCGGAACTGACCTCGGCGAGGCCGCCGCCCTCGGCCTCGGCCCGCACACCGGCCCCCTCTTCGCCCGCCTGGCGAGGTCCTGAGGCCCGCCCGCCGAGACGGCACCGAGCAGGCCCTTTCCCCTCGCTATGCTGCTGCCATGCAGGCCACCGCGTTCACCTTCGACCCCGCCACCCGGGCCGGCTCCGTGCTGCTCGACGACGGGACCCCGGTGCCGTTCGACGCCGCCGCCTTCGACGCGGGCGGCCTGCGGCTGCTGCGCCCCGGCCAGCGGGTGCGGATCCGCACCGAGGGCACCGGTGACGCCCGCCGGGTGGTGTTCGTGACGCTCCAGACCTTCCCCGACCCGGCCGAGGCCTGACCGCTTTCCGCCGGCCGTCGGCGCCTTTCGCCGCGGCCGTTCCCGGTGGTCACCGCCCGCCGTCGAATGCTGACTAAGCGCCCGGAAATCGAAAGAGCCGCGGCCACCGGTCTCCGCAATTAGCGGAAGGGGTGTCGCGGCTCTCTCCCGAAGGCCGTCCGAGGACTGCGGCGCGGGACTACTTGGCGGTGGTCTTGCGCGCGGTGGTCTTGCGGGTGGTGGTCTTCTTCGCCGGCGCCGTCTTCTTGGCCGTGGCGGTCGCCTTCTTGGCGGTGGCCGTGGTCTTCTTGGCGGCGGCGGTGGTGGTCGCCTTCTTCGCGGCGGCGGCCGTCTTCTTGGTCGCGGTCGCCGTGGTCTTCTTGGCGGCGGC
>NZ_JBEOSA010000125.1:4804-9942 GCF_040302625.1 Kitasatospora sp. NPDC097643
GCCGTGGTCTTCTTGGCGGCGGCGGTGGTGGTCGCCTTCTTCGCGGCGGCGGCCGTCTTCTTGGTCGCGGTCGCCGTGGTCTTCTTGGCGGCGGCCGTGGTGGTCGCCTTCTTCGCGGCGGCCTTCTTGGCGGTGGCCGGGGCGGCCGCGGCGGCGGTGGCGGCACGCTTGGTGGCGGCGCGCTTGGCGGCCGGGGTGGCGGCCACACCGCTCTTGCCCGGGGTGAGGGAGCCCTTGGGGGCCTTCTTCACCGAGGGGCCTTCCTTCGGCAGCTTCTTGCTGCCGCTGACCAGGTCCTTGAAGCCCTGGCCGGGACGGAAGCGGGGCACCGAGGTCTTCTTGACCTTGACCTTCTCGCCGGTCTGCGGGTTGCGGGCGAAGCGCGCGGAGCGCTCCACCTTCTCGAAGGTGCCGAAACCGGTGACCGAAACCCGGTCACCGGCCACAACGGCACGGACCATGGTGTCGAGCACTGCGTCGACGGCCTCTGCGGCAGCCTTGCGACCGCCCAGCTGCTCGGCCACCGCTTCGACAAGCTGAGCCTTGTTCACGTCTTCCCCTTCGGAAACGGGCGCCGGATGATTCCATCCGTTCATTTCGCACGTTAGGTATGTATCTGCGGACTTTCAATTACCAAACGCGCGAATCACCCTAGTGTCGCAATGGATTTGCGCGTCGGCGACCTCAGCCGACGGGCGGGCGCCCCTCGTCGAGGTCATGTACAAAGCGACTCAACCGCCTTGCCGCCTCCGGAAGATCGCGCTTGGCGGTCTCGGTGACGATGAGGAGTTGACGGGTGAGAGCGGTCTTTGCATCGACAGACACGTTCAGCGCATGCACGCGGGCGTGAGCTTGCTTCAACCGCTCGGCCACAAGCGCGTAGAGCGCTGCGACTTCCGGGTCGTCCGGCCCCTCAGCTGGTGCGGAGGCGTCGTTCGGCCGATCGTCAATTCGGCGTTCGGATCCCCGGCCCGTGGACTCCGTGGCCGCGGGTTCGCCGCCCGCGTACGGAGGTTCATGGTGCCGGTGCATGTACTGATTGTGCCATCTACCCGCAGTTGTACTTGCGCGGGGCCCTCTCCGGCAAAGCCGAATGGGCAATCGGGGGTGGGCCGGTGGTCCTAACTCGTGCTCCGGAACGGCGGATGGCCCGCCCCCCCGAGGGGGAGGCGGGCCATCCGGCGGATCGTCAGAATGCTTGTTCTGAACGGAGATCAGGCGACCGGCTGAGTACGGGGCTTGAACGCGGGCCGGGTGGCCTCGAAGGCCGCGATGTCGGCCTCGTTCTGCAGCGTGATGCTGATGTCGTCGAGGCCGTTCAGCAGCCGCCACCGGACGTTGTCGTCCAGTTCGAAGGACGCGGTGACGCCCTCGGCGCGGACCTCGCGGGCCTCCAGGTCAACGGTGATCTCGGCCTCGGGGTCACTCTCGGTGAGCGCCCAGAGCCGTTCCACGGTCTCCTGCGGCAGGACGACCGTCAGCAGGCCGTTCTTCAGCGAGTTGCCGCGGAAGATGTCGGCGAAGCGGGAGGAGATCACCGCGTGGAAGCCGTAGTTCTGCAGCGCCCAGACGGCGTGCTCGCGGGAGGAGCCGGTGCCGAACTCGGGCCCGGCCACCAGGACCGTGGCACCCTGCCGCTCGGGCCGGTTGAGGATGAACGACTCGTCCTTGCGCCAGGCCTCGAACAGGCCGCCCTCGAAGCCGGACCGGGTGACCTTCTTCAGCCAGTGCGCCGGGATGATCTGGTCGGTGTCGACGTTGCTGCGGCGCAGCGGGACGGCCCGGCCGGTGTGGGTGGTGAACTTCTCCATGGTCCTCAGGCCTCCACAGCCACGTTGGTGCTCAGGTCGGACGGGGCGGCCAGCCGGCCCAGGACGGCGGTCGCGGCGGCGACCTGCGGGGAGACCAGGTGGGTGCGGCCGCCCTTGCCCTGCCGGCCCTCGAAGTTGCGGTTCGAGGTGGAGGCGCAGCGCTCACCGGGGGCGAGTTGGTCGGGGTTCATGCCCAGGCACATCGAGCAGCCCGCGTGCCGCCATTCGGCGCCGGCCGCGGTGAACACCTTGTCCAGGCCCTCCTCGACGGCCTGGAGGGCGACCCGGACGGAGCCGGGTACGACCAGCATCCGTACGCCGTCGGCGATCCGGCGCCCCTCCAGGATGGCGGCGGCGGCCCGCAGGTCCTCGATCCGGCCGTTGGTGCAGGAGCCGACGAAGACGGCGTCGACGGCGACCTCGCGCAGCGGGGTGCCGGCCTCCAGGCCCATGTACGCCAGGGCGTTCTCGGCGGCGATCCGCTCCTGCGGGTCGGTGAAGGAGGCCGGGTCCGGGACGTTGGAGCCCAGCGGGGCGCCCTGGCCGGGGTTGGTGCCCCAGGTGACGAACGGGGTCAGCTCGGCCGCGTCGATGAAGATCTCGTGGTCGAAGGCCGCGTCCTCGTCGGTGACCAGGGTCTTCCAGTACGCGACGGCGGCGTCCCAGTCCTCGCCCTGCGGGGCGTGCGGGCGGCCCTGGAGGTAGTCGAAGGTGGTCTCGTCCGGGGCGATCATGCCGGCCCGGGCGCCGGCCTCGATGGACATGTTGCAGATGGTCATCCGGGCCTCCATGGACAGGCCCCGGATCGCCGAACCGCGGTACTCCAGGACGTAGCCCTGGCCGCCACCGGTGCCGATCCTGGCGATGACGGCCAGGATCAGGTCCTTGGCGGTGACGCCCTCGGGCAGCTCGCCCTCGACGGTGATCGCCATGGTCCTGAACGGCGCCAGCGGCAGGGTCTGGGTGGCCAGCACGTGCTCGACCTGGCTGGTGCCGATGCCGAACGCCAGTGCGCCGAAGGCGCCGTGGGTGGAGGTGTGGGAGTCACCGCAGACGACGGTCATGCCGGGCTGGGTCAGACCCAGCTGCGGGCCGACCACGTGCACGACGCCCTGCTCGACGTCGCCCAGCGAGTGGATCCGGACGCCGAACTCGGCGGCGTTGCGGCGCAGCGTCTCCAGCTGGACCTTGGACACCGGGTCGGCGATCGGCTTGTCGATGTCCAGGGTGGGGGTGTTGTGGTCCTCGGTGGCGATCGTCAGATCGGTCCGGCGGACCTGGCGGCCGGCCAGCCGGAGCCCGTCGAAGGCCTGCGGGCTGGTCACCTCGTGCAGCAGGTGCAGGTCGATGAAGAGCAGATCCGGCTCGCCCTCCGCGCGCCGCACGACGTGGTCGTCCCAGACCTTCTCTGCGAGTGTCCGTCCCATCGGATTCCCTCCAGCCGGCCGCGTTGCCGGCCTTCTCGTGTCGTCGAGGTCAAAGCATTCGCCGCCCTGTGCGGAGCGCTTCGCGCGACCGGCACGCCGGATCGGTGTCCACGATGCGGACACCCTGTCGAGGCCGCATCCTGGATGTCTCCCGGGCTGCTGCATCCAGAGTGGCGCTTTTCGCGGAAGATTGAACTTGCGTCTCGCGGAATGAGACTGCAGTCTTAGGGCATGGACAACTCTAGCGGCGTCGGCGTTCTCGACAAGGCCGCTCTGGTGCTGAGCGCACTGGAGTCGGGCCCCGCCACGTTGGCGGGGCTGGTCGCCGCCACCGGTCTGGCGCGCCCCACGGCCCACAGACTCGCCGTCGCACTCGAACACCACCGTCTGGTCACCAGGGACATGCAGGGGCGCTTCATCCTCGGCCCCCGTCTCTCCGAACTCTCCGCCGCGGCGGGTGAGGACCGGCTGCTCGCCACCGCGGGCCCGGTCCTGACCCACCTGCGCGACGTCACCGGCGAGAGCGCACAGCTCTACCGCCGGCAGGGCGAGATGCGGATCTGCGTAGCCGCCGCCGAGCGGCTCTCCGGCCTGCGGGACACCGTCCCGGTCGGCAGCACCCTGCCGATGAAGGCCGGCTCGGCCGCCCAGGTCCTGCTGGCCTGGGAAGAGCCCGAGCGCCTCCACCGCGGCCTCCAGGGCGCCCGCTTCACCGCCACCGCGCTGAGCGGCGTCCGGCGCCGCGGCTGGGCCCAGTCGATCGGCGAGCGGGAGCCGGGCGTCGCGTCCGTCTCCGCGCCCGTCCGCGGCCCCTCCAACCGCGTGGTGGCCGCCGTCTCGGTCTCCGGACCGATCGAGCGGCTGACCCGCCACCCGGGCCGGCTGCACGCCCAGGCCATCATCGAAGCCGCGAACCGGCTCACCGAGGCCCTCCGGCGCGGCTGATCACCCCGACCCACCCGAACGAGAAAAGGCCCCGCGCACCGAGGTGCGCGGGGCCTTTTCGGGAAGTACCGGGAAGTGCCGGGCGGAGCCGGTTAAGTGCCGGGAAATGCAAAAAAGCCCCGGAGGACCGGGGCTTCCTTATCTGGCTGGGGTACCAGGACTCGAACCTAGACTAAATGAACCAGAATCACTCGTGCTGCCAATTACACCATACCCCAACACAAAGCAAGGGCCGATGGGCGAGCCCACCGGCTTCCTGCTCTGAAGTACCCCCGACCGGATTCGAACCGGCGCTACTGCCGTGAGAGGGCAGCGTGCTAGGCCGCTACACAACGGGGGCTTCCTGGCGATCCCTTGCGGGATCAGTACCCCCGACCGGATTCGAACCGGCGCTACTGCCGTGAGAGGGCAGCGTGCTAGGCCGCTACACAACGGGGGCTTTCCAGGTGATCCCTTGCGGGATCAGTACCCCCGACCGGATTCGAACCGGCGCTACTGCCGTGAGAGGGCAGCGTGCTAGGCCGCTACACAACGGGGGCTTGATCTTCAGTTGTACTGCCGTACTGCTGTCACGCGGTACTGCGCTGGGGTACCAGGACTCGAACCTAGACTAAATGAACCAGAATCACTCGTGCTGCCAATTACACCATACCCCACCAGAGTTGAGCCCCTGCGGGCGCTTCTCAGGCGTTGCGCCTCTCGTTCGGGGCTTCGGAGGGGGCTTTCGCTCCCTCGTCCGTTCCCTCCCGGGCGGCGCAGAAAGAACATTACCCGACGTCTGCCCTGGCTCCAAAATCGATAACCCCAGGCAGCGGCCGGGCGGCCGTCCGGTGACCTCCGGGTACGCCGCGGGGCCCGCCCCCCGCCCCGCCCCCGCGCCGCGCGCCGCCCCCCCCCCGCCCGCCCACCGCTGTGAAACCGACAGTAAAACAAAACAAATCAAAAAACAAAAATT
>NZ_JBEOSA010000126.1:0-9465 GCF_040302625.1 Kitasatospora sp. NPDC097643
TCAGCCACGCCTTCCACTCCCCGCTGATGGACGGCATGCTCGACGACTTCCGGGCCGTCGCCGCCCAGGTGGCGTACGAGGCGCCGCGGATCCCGGTCGCCTCCACCCTGACCGGCTCGCTCGTGTCGGCCGAGCTGACCGACCCCGAGTACTGGGTGCGGCACGTCCGCGAGGCCGTCCGCTTCCACGACGCCGTCCGAACCCTGGAGACCGAAGGCGCCACCCGCTACCTGGAGCTCGGCCCCGACGGCGTCCTCAGCGCCCTCGGCCAGGACTGCGTCACCGGCACCGGCCCCGCCTTCCTGCCTGCCCTGCGCCGTGGCCGGCCCGAGCCCCGAGCCCTGGCCACCGCCCTCGCCGGACTCCACGTCCGGGGCGCCGACGTCGACTGGTCGGCGCTCCTCGCCGGCACCGGGAGTGCCCGCCGGATCGACCTGCCCACCTACGCCTTCCAGCGGGAGCGCTACTGGCTCGACGCCGGCCTGTCCGCCGGGGACATGGCCTCCGCCGGACTCGACCTGGCCGGTCACCCGCTGCTCGGGGCGGCCGTCGAACTCCCCGACACCGGAGCGCTGGTGTTCACCGGCCGGGTCGCGCGCTCGACCCAGCCCTGGCTGGCCGACCACACCGTGCACGGCTCGACCGTGCTGCCCGGCACCGCCCTCGTCGAACTCGCGCTCCGCGCCGGCCGCCAGGTCGGCTGCGAGCTCCTCGACGAACTGACCCTCGCCGCACCGCTGGTGCTCCCCGAACGCGGCGGAGTCCAGGTGCGCCTGACCGTTGCCGCCGCCGAGCCGGACGGCCGCCGCGCCCTGGCGCTGTACTCCCGGGTGGAGGACGTCCCCGCCGACGAGCCGTGGACCCGCCACGCCACCGGCCTGCTGGCCGACGGTGCCCCGGCCGACGGCCTCGACCTCACCGCCTGGCCCCCGGCCGGTGCCGAACCGGTCGACACCGACGGCCTGTACGCGGCGACCGCCGCGGCCGGTCTGGACTACGGGCCGGCCTTCCGCGGCCTGCGCCACGCCTGGCGGCTGGATGGCGAACTCTTCGCCGAGATCGCCCCCGAACCGACCGGCCGCGCACTGGAGACCGCCGCATTCGGGCTGCACCCCGCGCTGATGGACGCCGCCCTGCACGGCATCGGCCTCGGCGGCCTGGTGCCGGCCGCCGACCTGGACCCGGGCCGCCCCCGGCTGCCGTTCTCCTGGACGGGCGTACGGCTGCACGCCCCGGGCGCGGCCGCGCTGCGGGTGCGGCTCGCCCCGGCCGGCCAGGACGCGGTCACCCTGGACCTGGCCGACGAGCACGGCCACCCGGTCGCCACCGTCGACACCCTGGTGCTGCGCGCGGCCTCCGCCGAGCAACTGCACGCCGCCCGGGACGCCTTCCACGACTCGCTGTTCCGCATCGAGTGGACCGGGCTGCCCGGCGCACCCGCAGCCGTCGCCGACACGGCGCCGGACGGGCAGCCGTGGGCGGTGCTCGGCACCGCCGACGGCCTGGTCGGGCCGGACGGGCAGGACCTGCCCGGATACCCCGAACTCGCCGTCCTGACCGCGGCCGTGGCCGCCGGAGCGCCCGCACCGGCGACCGTGCTCGTCCCCGCCTTCCCGGCCCGCCCCGACGGCACACGGACCACTGAAACGCAGGCCACCGACGCCCCCGCCTCCGACACCCCGGAGGCGGCCCGCGAGGCCGCCCTCCGCGCGCTCCGCCTCGCCCAGCAGTGGGCGACCGACCAGGGCCCGGCCGACGCGCAGTTGGTGGTCCTCACCCGGGGTGCGGTCGCCGTCGGCGACGAGGAGGGCCTCGCCGACCCGGCACACGCACCGGTATGGGGACTGCTGCGCTCCGCCCAGAGCGAGAACCCCGGCCGGATCGTCCTGGTCGACCTGGACGAGGACGCCGACTCGGTCCGCGCTCTCCCGGCCGCCGTGGCCTCCGGCGAGCCGCAGCTCGCCGTCCGGCGCGGCACGGTGCAGGTGCCCCGACTGGCCCGCGTCCCTGTCGCCGCCGAGCCGGTCGCCGCCGAGTCGGTCACCACGGAGCCGGTCACCGCCGAGTCGGTCGCGGCCGACCATGGACAGGACCACCGCGGCACAGCGGCCTTCGCCCCGGACGGCACCGTTCTGGTCACCGGTGGCACGGGAGCGCTGGGTGCGCTGCTGGCCCGCCACCTGGTCACCCGGCACGGGGTCAGGCACCTGCTGCTCACCAGCCGGCGCGGCGCCGACGCCCCCGGGGCGGCGGACCTGGTCGCCGACCTGGCCGCGCTCGGTGCCGAGGCGACCGTCACGGCCTGCGACGCCGGCGACCGGGCGGCGCTCGCCGACCTGCTCACGGCAGTCCCCGCCGCCCACCCGCTGACCGGCGTCGTCCACACCGCCGGCGTCCTGGACGACGGCGTGGTGACCGCCCTGACGCCGGAGCGGCTGGAGTCGGTGCTGCGCCCCAAGATCGACGCGGCGTGGCACCTGCACGAGCTGACCGCCGGGCTCGATCTCGCGGCCTTCGTACTCTTCTCCTCCTCCGCCGGTGTGCTGGGCGGCCCCGGGCAGGCCAACTACGCCGCAGGCAATGCGTTCCTGGATGCACTCGCCCGGCACCGCAGGAACCGGGGGCTGCCGGCCGTCTCGCTCGCCTGGGGCCTGTGGGCCCTGGACGTGGACTCCGCCGGCCCGTCCGGCGGCATGTCCGGCAGCCTGGACGAGGCAGACGTGGCCCGGATGACCCGGGCCGGCTTCGCCCCGCTGCCCACTGCCGAGGCGCTGGACCTGCTCGACCGGGCGCTCGCGCTGCCGGACGCCCACCTCGTCCCGATGCGGTTCGACCCCGCCGCCGTCCGGGCCCAGGGCGACCCCGAGGCGGTGCCGCACCTGCTGCGCGGCCTGGTCCGACTGCCGGCCCGCCGCCCGGCCGGCGGTCCACGGACGGCCGCCGACGGCCGGGCCGGACAGCCGGTGCCCAGCACCCTGGCCGACCAGGTCCGCGGACTGCCGGACGCCGACCGCGACCGCATCCTGCTGGACGCGGTGCGCGCCCAGGTCGCCGGGGTACTCGGCTACGGCAGTGCGAGCGCCATCGAACCGGCCCGCGGGTTCGTGGAGTTGGGCTTCGACTCGCTGACCGCCGTGGACCTGCGCAACCGGCTCGGGGCGGCCGCCGGCCTGCGCCTGCCGGTCACGCTGATCTTCGATCACCCCACGCCGGCCGCCCTCGCCGCCTACCTCCGCGAGGAGACCCGCGAGCAGGAGGCCACGGCGGGCCCGGCGCTGCCGATCGGTGCGGAACTCGACCGCCTGGAGTCGATCCTCGCTGCGCTCACCCCGGGCGACGAGGAGCACCGCAGCGTCGCCACCCGGCTGCGCACCCTGCTGGCGATGTGGACCGAGACCCGGGCCGCGGCCACCGGTGAGCCGACCCGCGCCGAGGACACCGCACTCGACGGGGCCACCGCCGACGAACTGTTCAGCCTGCTCGACGAGGAGCTCGGCCTGAACTGACGCCCGCGCCCGCCGGGAGCCCGCGCGGGCTCCCGGCGGGCGCGGACACCGCCCCGCCGCCACCTCCTGCCTGCGCACCGAAGGTAGGGGTCGGCCCCGGCGACCTAGGGGTCGGGTAGTGGCGGGCACGGGTACTGACGGAATTTCGGCCGACCTAGGCTCGATCCGCAGCGACCCGCGTGCAGGCCTGCGCCCCGTCGAGCGGCGCGACACTCCGCGCCCCACACCGTCGCGACGCCCGCGACACCCGCCCTGCCATGCCACCGAGGAGACGCGTGAACGACAAGCCCGAGATCCCGGAGTTCCGCCTGGAGGTCGACCGGTCCGCGGCTCCCGCCCGCGAGCCCGGGCCGATCGACCTGCGCCGCTACTACGCGCACCCCGCGTACTCGGGGCTCGCCACCTTCATGGGCGTCCCGTACTGCCTGCACCAGGAGGACCTGCGGGCCGGCAACGTCGACGTCGCCGTGCTGGGCATCCCGCTGGACTCCTCGGTCGGCCACCGCGGCGCCGCGTACGGGCCGCGCATGATCCGCGCCGACGAGCGCTACATCTTCAACACGCCCGAAGCGATGATCAACGCGAGCACCCGGATCAACCCGTTCGACGTGCTCAACGTCGTGGACTACGGCGACGCGGCCGTGGACGCGTTCAGCACCCCGAACTCGATCGGCCCGATCCGCTCCCTGGTGCGCGAGATCGCCGAGGTCGGCGCCGTCCCGATCCTGCTGGGTGGCGACCACTCGCTGCTCTGGCCGAGCGTCGGGGCCCTCGCGGACGTGTACGGCCCGGAGAAGATCGGCGTCATCCACTTCGACGCCCACCCGGACTGCCACGACAGCCAGCTCGGCCACCGTGCCACCCACAGCACCCCGATCCGCCGCATCATCGAGGACGAGGGGGTGCCGGCCGGCAACGTCGTCCAGGTCGGCGTGCGCACCGTCACCGGCCCCGACAACCAGCTCTTCAACTGGATGCGGCGCCAGGGCATGAAGACCCACTTCATGGCCGAGATCGAGCGGATCGGCTTCCACGCCGTGCTCGACAAGGCCATCGCCGAGGTCCAGGAGAACGCGGAGTTCGTCTACCTCTCCCTCGACATCGACGTCCTCGACCCCGTCTACGCGCCCGGTACCGGCACCCCCGAGCCCGGCGGCCTGACGAACCGCGAGATCTTCCCGGCCTTCCGCCGGATCTGCCACGAGACCAAGGTCATCGGCATGGACGTCGTCGAGGTCGCCCCGCACCTGGACCCCGGCTACTCCACCACCATGAACGCCCGCCGGGCCATCTTCGAGGGCCTCACCGGCCTCGCCATGAACCGCCTGAAGATCGCCGGACCGAACTACCTCAACCCGATCGTCTCCGGCCAGGTGAAATTCCCGATGGGATGATTCGCGGCCGGTCCGGCGGAATTGCCCCGGATATCCCCGCGCCCGGCTAGGGGGAGGTTAGGGGATGCCTCCCGCGGAACGCCGCTGCTAGCGTGGCGGCGAACAGGAAATTACCGTGGCCCCGCCGGAGAATTCCACCGGCCGGGGCGACTCGAAATCCGGCGGACCGGTGCGCGGAAACCGGAACCGGAAACGCCGGGGCAGATTCCCTCCCGGGTCGGTGCGGAGTTTCGGGCGCACGTTTTCATCGCGAATCATCGGCGGCCGTGCCCAGGGCCCTCCGGACGTGCTCGGACGTTCCGGAAGCGGCCGGCACGGCCCCCACGACCGGGTTCAAGGGTGTGACAGCACGTGGAGAACGAAGAGAAGCTCCTCGACTACCTCAAGCGGGCGACCGCCGACCTGCGCGAGACGCGCCGGCGGCTCCGCGAGCTGGAGGACCAGGAGCCGGAGCCGATCGCCATCGTCGGCATGGCCTGCCGCTACCCGGGCGGAGTGACCTCGCCCGAGGAGCTGTGGCGGCTGGTCGCCGACGGCGCCGACGGCGTCTCGGAGTTCCCCGACGACCGCGGCTGGGACGTCTCCGCCCTGTACGACGAAGACCCCGACAGCCCCGGTACCTCGTACACCCGCGAGGGCGGCTTCCTGCACGACGCCGCCGACTTCGACCCGGCGTTCTTCGGCATCTCGCCGCGCGAGGCGCTCGCCATGGACCCGCAGCAGCGGCTGCTGCTGGAGACCTCCTGGGAGGCGTTCGAACGAGCCGGCATCGACCCGGAGTCCGTCCGCGGCAGCGCCACCGGCGTCTTCGCCGGCGTGATGTACCACGACTACGCCTCCCGCCTGGTCACCGTGCCCGAGGAGGTCGCCGGCTACCTCGGCAACGGGAACTCCGGCAGCGTCGCCTCCGGCCGCGTCGCGTACGCGCTCGGCCTGGAGGGCCCGGCGGTCACCGTCGACACCGCGTGCTCGTCCTCGCTGGTCGCCCTGCACTGGGCGGTGCAGGCGCTGCGCGCCGGGGAGTGCTCGCTGGCGCTGGCCGGCGGCGTCGCCGTGATGTCCACCCCCAACGCCTTCATCGACTTCAGCCGCCAGCGGGGCCTGGCCGCCGACGGTCGCTGCAAGTCCTTCGCGGCCGCCGCCGACGGCACCGGCTGGGGCGAGGGCGTCGGCATGCTGCTCGTCGAACGGCTCTCGGACGCCGTCGCCAATGGCCACCCCGTGCTGGCCGTCGTGCGCGGCACCGCCGTCAACCAGGACGGCGCCAGCAGCGGACTCACCGCCCCCAACGGTCCCGCGCAGCAGCGGGTCATCCGGCAGGCCCTCTCCGCCGCCCGGCTGACCGCCCACCAGATCGATGCCGTGGAGGCGCACGGCACCGGCACCCGCCTCGGCGACCCCATCGAGGCGCAGGCCCTGATCGCCACGTACGGCCAGGACCGGCCCGCGGACCGCCCGCTCTGGCTGGGCTCGCTCAAGTCCAACCTCGGCCACACCCAGGCCGCGGCCGGCGTCGGCGGCATCATCAAGATGGTCATGGCGATGCGCCACGGCGTGCTCCCGCGCACCCTGCACGTGGACGAACCCACCCCACACGTCGACTGGTCGGCCGGCTCGGTCCGCCTCCTCACCGAGGAGCGCCCCTGGCCGGAGACCGGCCGACCCCGGCGGGCCGCCGTCTCGTCCTTCGGCGTCAGCGGCACCAACGCCCACACCGTCCTCGAACAGGCCCCCGTTGCCACCGCGGCGGCGGCGCGCCCGGACGGCCGGCCCCGCCCGGTGCCGCTCGTGCTCTCCGGCCACGACGACGCGGCCCTCCGCGCCCAGGCCGAGCGCCTGCGGGCCCACCTGGCCGCCGACCCGACTCTCGACCCGTCCGACGTCGGCCTCTCCCTCGCCGTCGGACGCGCGGCGCTCAAGCAGCGGGCGGCGCTGGTCGGTGACGACCGGGCGCAGCTGCTGGCCGGTCTGGAGGTGCTGGCCGCGGGCGGCTCGGCAGGGGTTCGTGGGGTTGCGGGGACGGGCGGTCGCACGGCGTTCCTGTTCGCGGGGCAGGGGAGTCAGCGGGTCGGGATGGGTCAGGAGCTGTCGGAGGCCTTCCCGGTGTTCGCGGCGGCCTTCGACGCGGTGTGTGCGGAGTTGGATCCGCTGTTGGACCGTCCGCTGCGCGAGGCGATCGTGGATGCGGGGCTGATCCACGAGACGGGGTACACGCAGCCGGCGTTGTTCGCGTTGGAGGTGGCGCTGTTCCGGCTGGTCGAGTCGTGGGGTGTGCGGCCGGACTTCCTGGCGGGGCACTCGATCGGTGAGCTGGCCGCGGCGCACGTCGCCGGGGTGTTTTCGCTGGCGGATGCGTGCCGGCTGGTGGCGGCGCGTGGTCGGTTGATGCAGGCGCTGCCGCGTGGTGGTGCGATGGTCGCGGTGGAGGCGTCCGAGGCGGAGGTGGTGCCGCTGCTGACGGACGGTGTGGGCATTGCGGCGGTCAACGGGCCTACCTCGGTGGTGGTTTCCGGTGCCGAGGAAGCGGTCCTGGCTGTGGTGGCCGGTCTGGAGGGGCGGAGGTCGAAGCGGCTGACGGTCAGTCATGCGTTCCACTCGCCGCTGATGGACGGGATGTTGGCGGAGTTCCGTGCGGTGGCTGCCGAGGTGGCCTTCGCGGAGCCGCGGATCCCCATCGTGTCGACCCTGACCGGCTCGCTCGTCTCGGCCGAGCTGGCCGACCCGGAGTACTGGGTGCGGCACGTTCGCGAGGCCGTCCGCTTCGCCGACGCGGTGCACGTGCTGGAGGCCGAAGGTGTCCGGACGTTCCTGGAGCTGGGCCCGGACGGCACGCTGAGCGCGATGGCGCAGCCGTGCCTCGCCGAGGACACCGACGCCGTCCTCACCCCCGCCCTGCGCCGCGACCGCTCCGAGCCGCTGACCTTCACCACCGCTGTCGCCCAGCTGCACACGTGCGGAGTCAGGCCGGACTGGCAGGCCGTCTTCGCCGGCACCGGTGCCCGCCGGGTCGACCTGCCGACCTACGCCTTCCAGCGTGAGCGCTACTGGCTGGACAGCGGAGCCGATCACGCCGGGGACGTCACCGCGGCCGGCCTCGGTGCGGTCGCGCACCCGCTGTTCGGCGCGGCCGTGTCGGTGCCCGAACTGGATGGGCGGCTCTTCATCGGCCGGCTGTCCGTACGGACGCACCCCTGGCTCGCCGACCACGCCGTCGCGGGCCGGGTGGTGCTCCCGGGCACGGCTCTGGTCGACCTCGCCATCGCGGCCGGCGACCAGGTGGCGTGCAGCCGACTGGAGGAGCTCACCGCGGAAGCGCCCCTGGTGCTCCCGGTGACGGGTGCCGTCCAGCTGTGTCTGACGGTGGGGGCCCCCGACGAGCAGGGCCGCAGGCCACTGAGCCTGCACGCGCGGCCGCAGGACGACGGTGTCGACGACACCTGGCCCGACGTGCCGTGGACCCGCCACGCCACCGGCATCCTGGCGCCCGCTGCGCCCCCGGCCTCCTTCGACCTCGTGCAGTGGCCTCCGGCCGGCGCGGAGCCCGTCCCGGTCGACGGCCTGTACGAGGGGCTGGCGGCCGCCGGTCTCGAGTACGGTCCGGTGTTCCAGGGCCTGCGGTCGGCCTGGCGGCGGGACGGCGAGGTCTTCGCCGAGGTCGTCCTGCCGGCGGAGGCGCAGGCGGACGCCGCGTCCTTCGGCGTGCACCCCGCTCTCCTGGACGCCGCCCTGCACGCCGTCGGACTTGGTGGACTGCTGCCCGACACCGGGCAGGGCCGTCTCCCGTTCGCGTGGTCGGACGTGTCGCTGCACGCGTCCGGCGCGGCCGAGCTTCGCGTTCGCGTGGCCGTGGTCGGCCCCGACGCGGTGTCGCTGGCGATCGCCGATGCCACCGGCCGGCCGGTCGCCCTGGTCGAGTCGCTGGTCCTCCGTCCCTTCGCCGCCGAGAAGCTCGCGGCCCCGGGCGGCCATGAGTCGCTCTTCCGCCAGGACTGGGTACCGGTGGCGCTGCCGGCCGGCGGGCCGGCTGAGGCGATCGGAGTGCTCGGCGCCGACGGCCTGGGCCTGCCGGGCGCGGTTTGCTTCCCCGATCTGGCTGCCGCGGCGGCTGCCGCCGCCGTGCCGGGCACGCTGGTCGTCCCGCTCTTCGGGGCGCAGCTGTCCGCCGGGGCGGTGCGGGTAGCGGTGCGGGAGGCGTTGGCGCTGGTGCAGGAGTGGCTGGCGGCGGATGTCTTCGTGGATTCGCGTCTGGTGGTGGTGACGCGGGGTGCAACGGATGCCACCGATCTGCCGTCCGCTGCGGTGTTGGGTCTGTTGCGTTCGGCGCAGTCGGAGAATCCGGGTCGGATCGTTCTGGTCGATCTGGACGGCGATGCCGAAGTGGGCCTGTTGTCGCGGGTGCTGGAGTGCGGTGAGCCGCAGGTGGCGTTGCGTGGCGGGGTGGCGCTTGTGCCGCGTCTGGCGCGTGCCGCGGCGGGTGGTGGTGCGGCTCCGGTGCTGGATCCTGAGGGCACGGTGTTGGTGACGGGTGCGACGGGCACCCTGGGGGCGTTGTTCAGCCGTCACCT
>NZ_JBEOSA010000127.1:0-9360 GCF_040302625.1 Kitasatospora sp. NPDC097643
GGCGCGGACGCGGCCGAGCCAGCCGGCCGGGAGGTCCTCCTTGAGGCCGCCGACCGGCACCTCCGACCGTTCGTAGGGCGGCTGGTCTCTCTCTTTCGGATCTTGGTTGATCAGTGCAGCAGCCCTCACCCGCAGGCCGAGAGTGAGGGCCCGGGAAGGTGGCCCCGGCCTGTGGCGCGTTGTGTCGGTGCGCGGTGGTAGCCATGGGGGCAAGCAGTTTCGAAAGGGGCAGATGCGGTGGGTGATGAGCTGATCCTCGACATGGACCGGGCATACAGGGACGGGTGGGAGGTGTACGAGGGCACCGAGTTCGACGTTCGCACCGTGATCGCGGGGATGCCGCGGGACGTCAAGGACGGGTTCCGTCTCGACGACGTGCCCTGGGACCGCTTCCTGCTGGGTCACAGGACAGGCGGGGAAGCACCCGCGAAGCGGTGGTTGACGCAGACCCGCTCCGACGACGCCGAGGCCGTCGACTTCGCGCTGAGCATGCTGGCGGGTCTGATGGCGCACCAGACCTCGGTCCTCGCGAGCGCACCGCTGATCGTGCCGTTCCTGCTCCGCCTCGCTGCGGACCCGTCGGCCCACGGCCGTGCGCATGCCCTCGGCCTCGTCACCGAGGTGTCCCGTCAGCAGCACTGGGGGCTGGGCACACGCGACAAGTTCCTGCTGACGGCACAGCCGGGCTCGTGGGTATCGTGCGATGGCTACGCCATGAACTGGGCGATCGAGGCGTCGCGCCACGCTGTCACCACCGACGCCGACCTGCTCCTCGGACTGCTGCGCGATCCCGCCCCGAAGATCCGCATCCGGGCCTGCGACACCCTGGCCACCGCGCTGGGGGGCGCCGACCGCATCAGCACCGCCCTTCGCACCCGCCTGGCCGTCGAGCAGGAGCCCGGAGTACGCGCGAGCCTCGTGCTGGCCGTCGCAGAACTCGCCCGCGAACGCGCCGACCCGCTCGCCGCCGCCTGGCTCGATGCTCTGTGGTCCGACCCCGCCCGCCCGACGGACGTCAGGGTGCCCGCCGCCCTCGCCTGGCTCTGTTTCACGGACAGCCCCGTCCCGGACGACCTGCGTGCCACGGTCGATTCTCTGGTCACCGACGACCTGGCCCGCATCCTCGACGACGTGCCGTGGTTCTGGCACGTCGACCACAGGAACGGCCTGGCCGAGACTCTCCACCAGATGCTGAACAGCACCGAACCCGGCGCCGGCGGGTGATCGACGCGATCTCGTGGAAATTCCAGACCGGCTCGCCGTGGGTGCACCTGCCCACCGAGTACGACTCGTGGAAGGGCGTCCACCCCGTCTTCGGAACTGGGCGATCGACGGCACCCGGGAACGGGAATTCACGGCCCTGCTCGCCCGGGCCGACGCGGGAACGGGCGACCGGCGAAATTCGCGCGACCGCTGCCAATGGCACCGGCGACACTGACGCCATGACTGGTTCCGCATCGCCTCGGCTGCCTCAACTGCTTCGGCCACGTGCTCTGAGGCCCGGAGATCTCGTTGTCATCGCATCGCTGTCCGGTCCGCTCCCGGCCGCCTACGAGCCCAACGTCGAGCAGACGGAGGCTGTGCTCGAACGGATGGGATTCCGCGTGCGGCGGGCTCCGCTGCTCGAAGTAGGGCGCCGTCGCTGGTGGAGCGCGGCCACGCCGGCGGAGATCGCCGCGGAGCTCAATGGTCTTCTGCGTGATCCAGAGGTGCGCGCGATCATCGCGAGTGACGGCGGCCAGACGGCGCTCGGCTACCTCGACCTGATCGATGTCGAGGCGATCAGGGCCGACCCCAAGCCGATTCTCGGCTACAGCGACATCTCGCTGCTGCATCTGGTGCTCCACGCGCGCACGGGTCTGGTCGGGTTCCACGCCGACATGGCCGTCCCCGGCTTCGGCGGGCACTGGCAGTCTGCGCCCGTGGCACGCCGAGCGGAACTCGAGAAGCTCTACTCCAGGTTGCTGACCGGTACCGAGGCGATCGGTGCGCTGCCCGCGAGCCCGTCGTGGGAGTGCTGGCGCCCTGGTCGTGTCGAAGGCCGGCTGATCGGCGGGGTGATCAATCGCATCGTGCTGGCGCAGGCGACGCCTTACGCGCTGCCGCTCGAAGGGTTCGACGGTGCGGTGCTGTTCTGGGAGGAGATGGGCGGCCACGCATCGCACGTGTGGAGCTATCTGCAGGTGCTGCGGCACTGCGGCATCCTCGATCGGATCTCCGGCATGGTCGTGGGCGTTCCGCGCGAGATCGGTGGAATCGAGCCCGGCGCGTCCCCGACCCTGCCCGAGATCGTGCTCGACGTCCTCGGCGACCGTGACATCCCGGTCCTGGGCAACGTCGACTTCGGGCATGCCGGCCCGAACCTGCCGATGCCGGTCGGCATCCGCGTCGCCCTCGATGCGCAGCAGCGGACGTTGTCGCTGCTCGAACCAGCGGTAGGGCCGCACGCGATGACAGGAGCGGTCGGCTGAGCACCACGGGTCAGAGAGCCAACCGCACCCGGGATCACCTCCTGGGGCCGAACCGCGCTGTCAGAGGCCGGTGCCATGCTGGGTGCCCATGGACACCCAGCAGTTCTGGAAGCTGATCGAGGACGCCCGCTCTCGGGTGCCGGCCCCGGACGACGGCGATGCTGTCGCCCGCCGGGCCGCCGAACTGCTCGCGCTTCGCCCGGCCCAGGAGATCGTCGCCGCCCAGCAGATCCTCTGGAGCCTGATGGCCGACTCCTACCGTGCCCCGCTCTGGGGCGCCGCCTACCTGATCAACGGCGGGTGCTCCGACGACGGATTCGACTACTTCCGCGGCTGGCTGATCACGCAGGGCCGTGCGACGTTCGAGCACGCCATCGCCGATCCCGACGCGCTCGCCGAACTCCCCGCCGTACGCGCATTCGCGGCGGACGGGTTCGACATCGAGTGCGAGGAAGCCCTGAGCATCGCCTGGGACGCCCACCAGATGGCAACCGGTGAGAAGCTCCCCAACGACGCCTTCGGCACCCGGTACCCGGACCTGGACCCGGAGTGGGACTTCGACTTCGACGACGACGAGGAGCTGGGTCGACGGTTGCCTCGCCTGACAGCGCTGTACGCAGACTAAGTCGCCGACTTCGGAAGTTCTTCGGGGGTTGATCACGCGGTGAGGTAGAACGAAGGCTGAGCTGGCAACGGCAACGGTCCCGGATGGAGGTCCTCTCGTCCGCGCAGATGACAGTCGGGCAGGCGGGCATCGCGGGCGGGCCGATCGGCAGAAGTGGATGGTCGGGTGGACCGAGGAGCTGCTCTCTCGGGCCACCCGACCTCAGCGGTCACTCGCGAGGGTGGCAGCTCTGGCAGCCGGACCTGAGCCGAAAAGGAGTCGCGCTCTCGGCGATGCGCCGTTAGCGTGCGCCGCGTGGACGGGGAAGATCCCAAAGAGGTGGTCCGGCGAGGGTATGACCTGCTCTCGGAGCACTACGAGCGGGCATTCGGCAGCGAGACGAAGTACGGATCGTGGATCGAGGAGTTGCTCGGCCGGCTGCCGGAGGTGGGCACCGTCTTGGACATCGGGTGTGGCACCGGTGTCCCCGCGGCCCGGTCCTTGATCATGGCTGGTCACCGCGTGACGGGCGTCGACATCAGTGAGGTCCAGATCCGCAGGGCCCGGGAACTCGTGCCGGGCGCCGACTTCATCCGGGCTGACGCCACGACCTTGGAGTTCCCCGAAGAGAGCTTCGACGCCGTGGTCTGTCTGTATGCCCTGATCCATATTCCGGTGGAGGAGCAGCCTGCCCTGCTGAGCCGGATCGCTTCCTGGCTGCGGCCCGGGGGCTGGTTCCTGGCCACCCCCGGGCATCGAGCCTGGACCGGGACCGATGAGAACTGGCTCGGTGGCGGGACGGCGATGTGGTGGAGTCACACGGATGCCGCGACAAACCGCTCATGGCTCGTGCGGGCCGGCCTCGACGTGGTTCACGAAGAGTTCGTGCCCGAGGGCGACAGCGGCCATGTCTTGTTCTGGGCTCGGCGCTCTTCGGGGTGACAGTGGCGGGAAGGAATGGGGGCGCCGGGCAGCCACCGGTCGTGTGAGGTTCCGGATCGGCGCGGACGGCCTGACACCTTGCTCGCCGGCTGGAGCCAGACATCCTTGCTTCTCCGGGGTCACCGAAGTCGATGCAGACACCGCTCCCGAATCTCTGGTCCAGGACCCACGCATGATCTGACCTCACCTCACCTTCGAGGGACTTCCGAGGTCGACCACTAAGCAGTGCACGGACTGCGGGGGACCGGCCGGGGCCTCACCCTGGCCGGTCCTCCGCAAGTTCGGGATCCCGTCCCCCACAGGCAGGAAACCGCGCCGGTCAGACCTGCCCGTCATACGCGACGTGGAAGCCCTCAGTGGATTCCCCGTACCCCGGCTAGCTGGCCCCGGAGCGCAGCTGCGGCCACCGGGAGTCGACGTTCCAGCTCCACCCACCCCCACCCGACAAAGGACAGCTCCCTGGGCATCTCGACCAGGCCGGTGCTCGCGTCCCAGAACACGTCCCAGTTCATGCCGTAGAACCGGGGGAAAGCCGGGCCGTCGGATTTTCCGCGGAAAATCGTCGCGCCCGCACCCGCACCCCATGCTTCGGCTTCCGGCGCACGCCCGCCCTTGCTCCCGCCGCACCCAGCCGCCAGGTCGGCCGTCGCACATGTCTGACGTGCCTCATAGGCTCAGCCCCCATGGAGACTTCGACCTGGGCCGGTGTGCGGAAGCGTGTGCACTCCTTGGGGGCGGGCAGCCCCGGTGCGGAGGTGTTCGGCTCGTCGTGGCACCGGTTTCTCCTCGACGATCCGCTGACCCCGGCGGAACTGGCCGAGCTCGAGGCCCACATAGGTGTTGCTCTGCCCGGCGAGTACCGGGAGTTCCTCCTCCAGGTGGGAGCCGGAGGCGCTGGCCCGTCGTTCGGTGTGTTCCCGGTCCGCCGTGTCCAAGGCCGCTGGCGGTGGGAGGGGGATGGTGCCGACCTCGCGGACCTCTCCAGGCTCGCGGAGCCGTTCCCTGTCCAGGGCCCTGATCCTGAGCGAGTCGGAGAGCTCCTGGCGGAGCGTCCGGAGGAGGAGGACTTCGAGGAGATCGAAGACTTCGACGACGCCATCGAGGCGTGGGACGAGCGGTGGGGGTCCGTGATGTTCTCCCCCGACCGCACGGTAGGGGCCATCGTGATCTCGCACCTCGGCTGCGCTGCCCGCCAGTGGCTGATCGTCAGTGGGCCGGAGCGGGGGAGGATCTGGTCCGACAACCGGGTGGACGACGAGGATCTCGTGCCGTTGCTTGATGAGCGTGGTGAGCCGATGACCTTCACCCGGTGGTACCTGGACTGGCTTGACGAATGCGAAAGCGATCACCAGGCACGAGCCGACCTGCCGCCCCACACCACGCCTTCTCCTGCGTGACGAAGCAGGGGGCGGGAGGGGTGGTGACGCAGGGGCGCGGGGGAGAGGCCGCTGGGACGGCGAGAAGAAAGGCGTGGGGGGTGTGGGTGCCAGTGCACCCACACCCCCATGCCCGTCCGCGGTCACGCCTTCGGGAGCGTTATCCCCAGTTCGAGCATCGCCGGGGAGGCCGGGCCGCCCTCGGAGCGTTCGGTCTTGTAGCCCTTGACGCCGGGGGCGACGGTGCGCGGGTCGACGGCTTCGGAGGGGGCGCCGGTCGAGTAGAGGCCTTCGGGGTCCTGGTCGCGGTCGTGGGGCAGCAGCCAGAAGACGCGGCGGCGGAAGGTGCCGGAGGCGCGGGAGGACTTGGCGTCCGGGCCGAGGACGGCGTAGCCGACCATGCGGCCGTCGCGGTGGTAGGCGGGGCGGCCGCGTCGGGTGGTGAGCCGGTCCAGGGACTGGCGTACGTAGTCGAGGTCGGCGGTGTCCTCGAGCCAGACGAGGTCGGTTTCGTGGGCGAGCTCGGCCGGGTCAATCAGCGCGCTCACGCGTTCTGCTCCTCTGTGTCGTCGGTGATCAGGCCGATGCCCGGGTAGTACTTGCGGCTGTTGGACAGGACCATCTCCTTGGGAGAGGTCATACCCAGTGTCTCGCGGACTCGTGCGGCGAACGCACGACCGGATACGGGATTGGCTCCTTCGAAGCCGCACCAGCGGGTGTAGGCGCCGAAGAGCTGGGACTGTTCGGCGCGCATGCCCTCTCCGGTGACGCAGGCCTCCTTGAGGAAGCGGCCGACGTGGTCCTCGGTCTCGGCGTAGGCGGTGGTGGCGACCTGGACGCGCTGGGGGCCGGCGAGGTCCTTCTCGCCGGCGAAATAGCGGCGGGCGCCGTCGATGAGCCAGGCGAGGATGCCGGGGCCCTCCTCGGCGACGAGGACGTGCGCCAGGTTGTCGATCTTCCGTTCCTCGGGGACCACGCGTTCGAACGGAATCAGCCGCATACGGCGCCAGAAGGCGAAGCCGCCGGTGCCGACCTCGGGGCGGTGGTTGCCGAGCAGCCAGAGCTTGTGGGTCGGTTCGAAGGAGAAGAAGTCCTGGCGCATCCGGCGGGCCTTGATCTTGTCGCCGCCGGTGAGGAGCTTGACTCGGGCCTCGTCGAAGCGGTCGCCGGGCTTGAGCTCGGAGCAGACGATGATGCGCCGGCCGTGGAGTTCCGCGAGGTCGGTGGGGTGGCCGTCGAAGGTCTTGGCCATCAGGAAGCCGGGCGGGGCCGCGTCGGCGTAGTCGCCGAGGAGCTGGATCATGACGTCCAGCAGGACGGACTTGCCGTTCTTGCCCTGGCCGTAGAGGAAGGGCATGACCTGGGCGCCGACGTCGCCGCTGATCGAGTAGCCGAGCAGCAGGTGCAGGAAGTCGCGGGTCTGGCGGCCTTCCTTGTCGTCGCCGAAGGTGTCGGTGAGGAAGCGGTCCCAGCGCGGGGTGCGCATCCGGGCGGGGGCCAGGGTGGTGGAGCGGGAGTGGTGGTGGACCTTCGGGTCGGGCGGCACGATGGCGCCGGTGCGCAGGTCGACCACGCCGCCGGGGGTGCACAGGGCGTAGGCGTCGGCGTCCAGGAGGGCGGCGTTGAGGACCATGCCTGGGGCGGACTTGGCCTGGGCGAGCATGGCGTTCATGCCGGAGGTGGAGAGGGCGCGGCGGCGGTGGCGGCGCAGGTCGGTGTTGGTGTAGACGCCGCGGGGGTCGTGGGTGGCGATGCTCTCGGCCATCTCGCCGGCGGCCCACAGGACGGTGTCGTCCTCGTCGAGCTGCCAGCGGTGGGTGGCCCAGCGGTACCAGCCGAGGCCGGGGACGTGGCGGTAGTCGCGTCCGTAGAGGTGGACGAAGAGTTTGGCGTTGCCGCGGTCGGACAGGGAGTCCGGCAGGAGGCCGTGTGCGCTGGCCTGGGGGCCCGTCTGCGGGCCTGCGGCGGCCTGGCCGGGGTGAATGGCCTGGACGGGGGGTACGGGCGCCTGTGGGGGCGCCTGCGGGGCTGTGGGGGCCGCCGTGGCGGGTGGGGTGTCGAGGAGGCTCTCCTGGACCGGGGTCCCGTGCCAGGGCGCCTGGGCGGGACCGGGCAGCGGCGGGTACTCCAGGATCTGCTGAGCGGCGGCCACGGGGTCGAAAACCGTCCTCTTGCGGGTGCTGTCGTTCATCCGCGCGCCTTCCCGACGTGCAGGGGCTGCCGGGCGCCGGCGGCGAGGCCGGAGCGGATGACGGCGGAGCTCTGCCGGTCCTGGTGGGGGCGGGCGGTGTGGGCGGCGTCGAACAGGAGCCGCTCGGCGGCGGCGTGGGTCAGGTGGCCGGCGGAGACGAGGCCTCCCACGGTGTAGGCGGCGCGGTTGAGCTTGCCGGTGAACCCGGCTCCCTCGGGGGTGGTCGCGCAGTCGACGACGTCCTGGAGGACGGTGTCGAGGACGCGTTCGGCTCCGCGCTTTCCGCCGCCCGCGGCCACGACGGCCTGGCGGGCGCGGTCGGGGACGGCGGGCTGAGGGATGCTCGGGCGGCCGGGCCGGTCCTTGAGGTGGCCGGTGCGAACGAGTTCCTCACTCAGCCACTGCGGCAGCGGGGCGGGGGTCCTGGCTCCGGGGAGAGCGGTGTAGGTACCGGCGGTGGTGACCGTGCCGGGGGCGACGATGTAGCCGCCGTGGGCGCGGACGTCGACCTGCCAGGCGAGGGCCCGCCCGGTGGAGGAGCCGGTGGAGCAGGTGAACTGACGGTGCGCCTCGTCCCGGTACCAGATGTGCAGGCCGCCGGAGGGGGTGCGCACGCGCAGGGTGTCGGCGTCCGTGGCCGGGTCCTGGGCCTGGCGGAGGGCGGCCAGCAGGGCGAGGGTGTGGTAGCCGTTCTCCAAGCCGTCGAGGGTGACGTCCTCGTGGATCGGGATGCCGGGCAGGATCCGGTCCCGGGCGGGCACGGGCACGGTGTGGCTGTCCACGTCGATGACGACCAGACCCGCCGGACCGCAGGCGACGCCGGTACCGAACTCGGGGTTGACGCGCCACCAGGCGGTGAGGACGCCCTGGTCGAGGGTGGCGGCGTGGAACCCGTGGCACCAGCGACCGGCCGCGGGGCAGGGGCAGTCGGCGGGGGTGTGCACGGAGTCCTGGCAGGCCTGGCAGTTGGCGGGCGGGGTCTTGCGCCCCGGGGCGAGCGGGTGGACGGGCCAGCCCTGGGCGGCACACCAGCGGGCGACGGCCAGCGCATCCGGCTGGCGGTCCGCTCGGTCGCTCCCCACGGCCTTCGGCGCCGTCACGCTGGTCCCTTCCCCTTGTTCGGTAGCTGCTCGGTCCTGGGTCGCTGCCTGCGTCGCTGAGGGCGAAGAGCCAGGTCAGAGCACTGGTGGGCGCCGGATCAGCGACTGAAGCGACCGAAGTCCAGAAGATAGCTCACACAGACTAGCCGAGCCAGGACGTACGAACCCTGACTACCAGAGCCCACTGACGAACTCAGCGACCAAACTTCGGGGCAGCGACTGGGCCTCTTCAGTCGCTGGTTTCGGTCTGGCGGCGTTTTCGCAGGTCAAAGCCGTTTCCAAGAACAAAAAGCGACTGAAGCGACTGAAGCCCGGGTCTATAACGCGCACACGCACACGGGAATGTCTTTATATACCCGACCTTGAGTCGCTTCGGTCGCTGATGGGGTGAGTGTATGTGCTCTGACCTGGGGTTTTGTACAGCGACTGAAGCTCAGCGACTGAAAGCGACTGAGTCTCTCGGGCGCTGTTCCTCGGCGTGTCGCGCGTGTCAGGCCCTCCTGTGGGCCGCCGGTCCCGGTCGCTTGGTCGCTCAGTCGCTCGCCGGGTTTGGTCGCTCGCAGGCATCGGTCGCTCGGCTGCCCGGGCGGTCAAGGCGCTCGTCGATACCGGCGACGTTCACGAGAACTTCTGGAAGGGCATCAACTTCCTCCAGGCCTGCGCCGGCCTGAGCACC
>NZ_JBEOSA010000128.1:0-9258 GCF_040302625.1 Kitasatospora sp. NPDC097643
CGCCGGCGCCGCGCGGCCTGCCCCAGATCGAGGTCACCTTCGACATCGACGCCAACGGCATCATGCACGTCGGCGCCAAGGACCTCGGCACCGGCCGGGAACAGCGGATGACCGTCACCGGCGGCTCCGCGCTGCCGAAGGACGACATCGCGCGCATGATGCGCGAGGCCGAGCAGTACGCCGAGGACGACCACAAGCGCCGCGAGGCCGCCGAGACCCGCAACCAGGGCGAGCAACTCGCCTACACCACCGAGAAGTTCATCGCCGACAACGCCGACCGGATCCCCGCCGACGTGCGCGGCGAGGTCGAGACGGCCATCGCCGAGCTGAAGGAGCAGTTGAAGGGCGAGGACACCGCCGCGATCCGAGCGGCCACCGAGCGGGCCGCCACGGTCAGCCAGAAGCTCGGCCAGGCCCTGTACGCCCAGGGCGCCTCCTCACCCGGCCCGCAGGCCGGGCAGGACGAACGGGAGGAGCAGGGCGAGGAGGTGGTCGACGCCGAGATCGTCGACGAGGACGACCGCGGCCGCCGCACCTCCTGACTCAGTGCAGCACGGCTGACTCAGTGCAGCCGGACGCGCTCGCCGGGCCGGCCGTCAGCGGGGCGCGGGGTCGCGCAGCCGTAGGTCGCACCAGACGGTCTTGCCCCCGCCCTCGGGGCGCCAGCCCCAGGCCACGGCGAGGCGGTCGACCAGGAACAGGCCGAAGCCGCCCTGCTCGCCCGGGCGGTACGGGCGCTCGTACGGCCTGCGGAGCCGGGGCGGGCGCGGGCTGGGGTCGCTGACCTCGATCCGCAGCAGCCGGCCGCGGCGGACGAGTTGCAGCGCGTCGGGCCCTCCGGCGTGCTGGCAGGCGTTGGCGACGAGTTCGGAGACCAGCAGCACCGCGTCGGCGGCCGCCGTCCGGTCGGGGACGCCGGCGAGGGCGTGCGCGGTGAAGGCCCGAGCCGTGGCGACGACCCCGGTCGGGACGGAGGACGAGGCCGAGGACACCGGGGTCAGCCGGAGCGCCCACGGGGCCACGCGGTCGGGGGACGCGGCCCACCCGCCGACGGAACGTCCGGCCCCGGTCATGGTGCCCTCCTTCTTCAGGTCTCCGCGGCCCTCGTCCGTCCGGGTCGGCGGCTTCAGTGGTCGAACAGGTGCCGCAGGCCGCTCCGTCGGCTCGGCGTACTCGGCGTACTCGGCGTACTCGGTGCAGTCGGTGTACTCGGCGTGGTCCGGGTACTCGGTGTGGCGGCCCTACTGGCGGCCAGTTCGCGCGGCGCCGTCCGTTCGCGCGACGCGACGGACTCGCGCGGCGGCGTCGGTTCCGCCGGCTCGGTTGCCTCCACCGGTTCCACCGGCTCCGCCGGTTCGCGCGGCCCGGCGGGCGCGGCCGGGTGAGCGGCCGGCTGAGCCGAGTGCGCCTGCCAGCGGGCCGGCCGACGGCCGGTCCAACGGCGCGGACGCCGGCCCCGAGGGGTCCGGCCGGTCAGCGCCAGGCCGATGCAGAACACCAGCGCGAGGGCCAGGCCGAACAGGAAGATCTCCAAGCCGTCGAGCCTCGCCAGGTCGTTGCCCAGGACGGTCACCTGGTAGTCGGGACCGCCGGAGAGATTGTCCGCGATCAGCAGTCCGGCGAAGGCGCCGGCCGCCGACATCAGCAGAAGTCCTAGCAGCAGCATCGGAGTTCCCTTCCGTCCGGGTCTCGGTCGCCCCCCGCGGATGGCGCCTACCCCGGTCGGTCGGGTTCAGTCGGTTCAGTCCGCCTGGACGGCGACCAGGCAGGTGTCGTCGTCGGTGTCGGCCGGGCTGAGGGCCAGCAGACGGTCGAGGTACCGCTCCAGGTCGGGCCCGGGGGCGCCGGCGGCGCGGATCAGCTGGTTGACGGACTCCTCGACCGGGCGGTCGCGGCGTTCGACCAGGCCGTCGGTGTAGAGGAGCAGGACGTCGCCCCGCTCCAGCCGGCCGGTCCGCTCCTCGTACCGGGCGTCCTCCAGGGCGCCGAGCAGGATGCCGTGCGGCAGCGGCAGCACCTCCGCGCCGTCCGCGCGGAGCCGGATCGGCGGCAGATGACCGGCCCGGGCCCAGCGCAGTTCCCCGGCGGCCGGGTCGAGGAGAACGCAGACGGCGGTGGCGGTGACCTGACCGGGTTCGCGCAGGGCGACGGTGTTGGCCCACTCCAGCAACCGGGCCGGGCCGGCGCCGGTGACGGCGAGGCCGCGCAGTGCGTGCCGCAGCGCGACCATGCCGGTGGCCGCGCCGACGCCGTGCCCGGCGACGTCGCCGACGGCCAGCAGGACCCGTTTGTCGGGCAGCAGCAGCACGTCGTACCAGTCGCCGCCGACCCGGTCGACCTGGGAGGCGGGGCGGTAGCGGACGGCGGCGTGCAGTCCGGCCGGGCCGAGCGGGGGCGGTGCGGACGGCAGGATCGCCCGTTGGAGGCGCAGGGCGAGCCGTTCGCTCTCGGCGGTCTCCTGCTCGGAGTCGGCCAGGCGCGCCCGGGTGGCGCCGAGCGCGACCTCGGTCCAGTGCTGCGCGGACACGTCGTGGAAGGCGCCCCGGATGGCGGTCAGCCGGCCGTCCTCACCCAGGACGGGTTCGGCGACGACCCGGGTGTAGCGGTGCGTGCCGTCGGGCCGGGCCAGGCGCAGGACGGCCGAGGAGGTCCGGAGCTGGTGCCGGACGGTGTCCAGCAGGCGCCGGATCGCGGGCTCGTCATCGGGGTGGGCGTGGCGGGCGAGGTGGGCCAGCGGCACCGGTTCGGCCTCGGGCGGCAGCCCGTAGAGCTCGCGCAGGCCTTCGCTCCAGCGGATCCCGCCGGTGGCGGGCCGTTCCTCGAAGCCCGCGACCCGGGCGAGCCGCTGGGCCTGCCGTTGCAGGTCGGCCTGGTCGGCCTCGGCGGCCCGCTCCGGGTCGAGCTGCCAGCTGACCAGCAGCCGGTCGCCGAGCGGGGCGGTGGCCAGCCGGACGGTGACCGGCAGGGTGGACCGCCCGTACCGGAACGCCAGCCGCAGCCGCTCGTCGGGCCGGGGTGCACCGCTCTCGTGGGCCCGGAGGAGGTGGGCGAACAGCCCGGTGGCGGCGGCCACCGGGTAGGTCTCCAGCAGCGACGCGCCCTCCAGCGCGGACCGGGGGCGCCCGAGCGGGTCACGGAACAGGCTGTTGACGCGCAGGATCGTGAAGTCCCTGACCCTGCCGTCGTGCAGGACGGGTGCCAGCAGCAGGGCCGGGCTCAGCAGCCCGTCGACGACCGGGGCCCGGTCGTCGGTCACTCCCCCCGCCGCTCCCTCGGGCGGTTCCGGGGGGCCGCGCCGGTCGAGGAGGGTGGCGACCAGGTCGGCGAGGGCGTGCAGGTGGCGGTGTTCGGCGCTGCCGAGGCCCGGCACGGGGGCGGACCAGAGGAGTTCGAGCGCGCCGCAGCGACGGCCGCCGACGAACAGTGGGAGGACGGCCCGGGCGGACCCGACTCCGACGGACGGGCCCGCCGTCTCCGGGGAGCCCGGCCACAGGTCGCGTCCGGAGGTGACGGCCTGCTGGGCGGGGGTGGGGACGCCGGGCGGAACCCGGCTCCAGGCGGCGGCCTCCGGGGCGGGGAGTCCGGCCTGCGCGGCGAGGGCGAGCGCGCCGTCCGGGAGCCGCTGCCAGACGGCGACCGCGCGCAGGCCGAGCGGCCCGGCACCCTGGTCGAGCATCGCCTCGACGGCATGCCGCAGGTCGGGGGCGGAGGTGAACGCCGTGGTGAACATGGTGAACGTGGTGGCGGGGGGTCCCGGGGCCTCGGGCCCGGTGTCGATGTCGGCAGGTGGGCCCGGAGCACCACATGGGACCGGAGGACCGGGTGGGCCGAGTGGGCCAGGTGAGAGGGGTGGGCCCGGGTCGGGCAGCCCGGCGATGTCGGCGGCCAGGGCCGCCGGCGGCACCCCGGCCTCCCGGGCAAGCCGGGCGAGGTGGGCGGCGGCCTCGGCGGGCGGGACGTCCAGGCGCTCGGCCAGGATGCCGGTGGCGAGGTCCACGACGGACCGGGCCCGTTCCCCGGCGCGCATCCGGGCGGCGCCGCGTTGCAACCGGCGGACGGCCGCAGCCAGGGCCCGGGCGGTGGCGCCCTCGGGGTCGGGCCCGCCGCTCGGCTCGGGTTCGCGGGTCGGTTCAGGCCCGCCACTCGGCTCGGGCCCGCCGCTCATGGCGCGTCCAGCCAGTGCCGCATCCGGTCGAGCAGGTGCGGGATGTCGACGGGTTTGGTGATGTGGTCGTCCGCCCCGGCCTCCAGGCTCCGGTCGTGGTCGCCGGGCATCGCCTTGGCGGTGACGGCGATCACCGGGATCCGGGCGAGGTGTTCGTCGGCGCGGATGGCGGTGATCGCGGAGTAGCCGTCGAGGCCGGGCATCATCACGTCCATCAGGACGAGCGCGGTCTCGGGGTGGCCGCGCAGCAGGTCGAGACCGGCCCGGCCGTCGGCGGCGTGCAGGACGGTGAGACCGTGCTGTTCCAGGGCGGCGGTGAGCGCGAAGACGTTGCGCAGGTCGTCGTCGACGATCAGGACGGTGCGGCCCGCGAGGGCGTCGCCGGACAGCGGAACCCCGGCGCCGACGGACGGCTCGTCGGTGCGGCGGCCGCCGAGCAGTTCGACCACCCGCTCGCGCAACCCGTCCAGCCCGGCGGGGAGTTCGAAGCCTCCCGCGACCACCATGGCGGTGTGGGACGGGCCGTCGCCCTGGTAGCCGAGGACGGGCGTGCCCTCGTCCAGCGCGGGCAGCAGCACGGGCGCGAGCTCGCCGCAGTGGGCCAGGTCGAGGACGACGCAGCGGTAGCGGCCGTCGGCCAGGGCCGCACGGACCCCGGCCTCGTCGGCGGCAGCGCGGACCTGGACGGGCTGCGCCGAGGGACCGGCCGCGTCGACGGCGGCGTGGGTGAGCATGCTGAGCAGGCCGGGTGGGTCCGGCTCGACGACGAGCACGTGCGGCCGGTCGACGACCGGCGCCGCCTCCTCGCCGGTCGGCAGGTAGAGGGTGAAGCAGCTGCCCTGCCCGACGGTGGAGCGGACGGTGAGGGTGCCGCCGAGGAGCCGGGCGAGTTCGCGGCTGATGGACAGGCCGAGGCCGGTGCCGCCGTAGCGGCGGCTGGTGGTGCCGTCGGCCTGCTGGAAGGCCCCGAAGATGGTGTCCAGGTGGGCCGGGTCGATGCCGGTGCCGGTGTCCTCGACCTGGAAGGCCACGGCGGCGCTCGCCTGGCCGAGTTCGGGCGGCAGCCCGGGGCCGTGGGCCCGCTCGATCCGCAGTTCGACCAGGCCGACGTCGGTGAACTTCACCGCGTTGGAGAGCAGGTTGCGCAGCACCTGGCGCAACCTGGCCTGGTCGGTGAGGAGTTGTTCCGGCACGGCGTCGTCGAGGGTGACCTTGAAGGCGAGCCCCTTCTGGTCGGCGAGCGGGCGGAAGGTGGACTCGACGTACTCCAACAGCTCGTGCACGGCGAAGGGTTCGGGGCTGAGCTCCATCTTGCCGGCCTCGACCTTGGAGAGGTCGAGGATGTCGTTGATGAGCTGGAGCAGGTCGGTGCCGGCGGAGTGGATGACGCCCGCGTACTCGACCTGCTTGGGGCTCAGGTTGCCGGTGGTGTTCTGGGCGAGCAACTGGGCGAGGATGAGCAGGCTGTTGAGCGGGGTGCGCAGTTCGTGGCTCATGTTGGCCAGGAACTCGGACTTGTACATCGAGGTGAGGCTCAACTGCCGTGCGCGTTCCTCCAGTTCCTGCCGGGCCTGTTCGATCTCCAGGTTCTTGGCCTCGATGTCGCGGTTGCGGTCGGCGAGTTGTGCCGCCTTCTCCTCCAGCTCGGCGTTGGAGCGCCGCAGTTCCTCCTGCCCGGCCTGCAACTCCTCGGATCGGGACTGGAGTTCGGCGGTGAGGCGCTGGGACTCACCGAGCAGTTCGTCGGTGCGGGCGTTGGCGAGCAGGGTGCCGATGTTGACGCCGCAGGCCTCGGCGAACTGTTCCAGGAAGTCACGGTGGACCTGGCTGAACGGGTGGACGGAGGCGAACTCCAGGACGCCGAGCAGCCACTCCTCCAGCGCGATCGGCAGGACGACCAGGGAGCGGGCGTCGGTGGCGCCGGAGCCGGAGGCGAGGACGGCGTAGCCGGGCGGCAGGTCGTCGACGACGATGGTGCGCCGACTGCGGGCGGCCTGGCCGACCAGGGACTCCCCGGGCCGCAGCCGCCGCACCGGCGCACCGGCTGTCCCCGGTCCGTCGCCGGCCGGGCGGCCGTAGGCGCTGATCAGGGCGAGTCCGGTGCCCTCGGGGGTCTCCTCGGCGAGGAAGAACGCGCCGTACTGGGCGTTCACCAGCGGCGTCAGCTCGTCGGTGATCATGTCGGCGACGGCCTGGATGTCGCGCCGGCCCTGGACGGCGGCGGACAGCCGGGCCAGGTTGGTCTTCAGCCAGTCCTGTTCCTGGTTGGCCAGGGTGGTCTCGCGCAGCGACTCCACCATGGCGTTGATGTTGTCCTTGAGGTCGGCGACCTCTCCGGAGGCGTCCACGCTGATCGAGCGGGTGAGGTCGCCGGCCGCGACGGCGCTGGTGACCTCGGCGATCGCGCGGACCTGCCGGGTGAGGTTCCCGGCGAGTTCGTTGACGTTCTCGGTGAGGCGCTTCCAGGTGCCGGAGACGCCCTCCACCCGGGCCTGGCCGCCGAGCCGGCCCTCGCTGCCGACCTCCCGGGCCACCCGGGTCACCTCGGCGGCGAACGAACCGAGCTGGTCCACCATGGTGTTGACGGTCGTCTTCAGTTCCAGGATCTCGCCGCGCGCGTCCACGTCGATCTTGCGGGTGAGGTCGCCGCGGGCCACCGCGGTGGTCACCTGGGCGATGTTGCGCACCTGGCTGGTGAGGTTGTGCGCCATGAAGTTGACGTTGTCGGTGAGGTCCTTCCACGTCCCGGCGACGTTGGGGACGCGGGCCTGGCCGCCCAGGATGCCCTCGGTGCCGACCTCACGGGCGACCCGGGTGACCTCGTCCGCGAACACCGACAGGGTGTCCACCATGGTGTTGATCGCCGCCGCGAGGGCCGCGACCTCGCCCTTGGCCTCCACGGTGATCTTGCGGGAGAGGTTGCCGCGCGCGACGGCGGTCGCCACCTCGGACATCGAGCGGACCTGGCCGGTGAGGTTGGAGGCCATCACGTTGACGTTGTCGGTGAGGTCCTTCCACGTCCCGGAGACGCCCCGGACGGTGGCCTGGCCGCCCAGGTTGCCCGCCGTGCCGACCTCGCGGGCCACCCGGGTCACCTCGTCGGCGAACGCGGACAGCTGGTCGACCATGGTGTTGATGGTGGTCTTCAGCTCCAGGACCTCGCCCCGGGCGTCCACCGAGATCTTCTGCGTGAGGTCGCCCTCGGCGACGGCGGTGGCGACCTGGGCGATCGCCCGGACCTGCGCGGTGAGGTTGCCCGCCATGGAGTTCACCGAGTCGGTCAGGTCCCGCCACGTCCCGGCCGCCCCCGGCACCCGCGCCTGGCCGCCGAGCCGGCCCTCGGTGCCGACCTCGCGGGCCACCCGGGTCACCTCGTCGGCGAAGGAGCCCAGCTGGTCCACCATCGTGTTGACGGTGTTCTTGAGCTCCAGGATCTCGCCGCGCGCGTCCACCTCGATCTTCTGGGTGAGGTCGCCCCTGGCCACCGCCGTGGTGACCTGGGCGATGTTGCGCACCTGCCAGGTGAGGTTCCCGGCCATCGCGTTCACCGAGTCGGTGAGGTCCAGCCACGTCCCGGCCGCCCCCGGCACCTGGGCCTGGCCGCCGAGGCGTCCGTCCGTACCGACCTCGCGGGCCACCCGGGTGACCTCGGAGGTGACCCGGGCCAGCTGGTCCGCCATGCCGTTGAAGACCGTGGCGATCTCCCCGAGCAGGCCGGGCTGGTCGGGGGTGAGCCGGGTACGGAAGTCGCCGTCGCGTACGGCGGTCAGTCCGGCGAGCAGTTGCCGCAGGCCCTGCCCGGCCGGGTCCGCCCGCTGCGCGCCGGGCGTCGGCTGGTCGTCCATCCGTCCACCGCCGGGATCGGCCGCACGGCCGCGGGCGCGGCGACGAGCGCGCGTCCCGGCACGTGGGGGCGGCGGGCACCGCCCTGACACCACTGTGCCACCGGAGGGGGGTGGGTGGCAGCGGAGGGGGTCCGCGGTGGGTGGCGGCGGACGGGGGTCCCTGGCGGGTGGCGGCGGAGGACGGCGGGTGGCAGCGGGCGGGGTCGCCACCGGTCAGCCGGGCGGCCCTTCCCGGATCGGGAAGGCGTCGGTGGCACCGGTCAGCTCCAGCATCCGCAGCACCAGCGGGCGGGGCCGGGCCAGCTCGATCCGGCTGCCCTCGGTCATCGCGCGGGTGCGGGCCTGGAGCAGTGCGCTCAGCCCGGTGGAGTCGCAGAACTCCAGGTCGGCGCAGTCGATCACGACGACGGTCGCGGGCTCGGCCAGCGCCCGGTCGAGCCCCGCGAGCAGCTCCGCCAGCGAGTCGAGGTCGAGCTCGCCCCGCAGGATGAGGACCGTCCCGTCGGCCCACCGCCCGGCCCGCACGGTCAGCCCGGGCGGCAGCTCGGAGCCGACGGGGGTCCTGGACGGTCGGCGGGTCATGGTTCTCGGCTCCTTTCCGTCCGGACGACCGAATGACCGCCCGGACGTCCGAAGCCCCCCACAGCGCGGCTATCCGCTGTGGGGGGCCGGAAACGCCCGGTGGCCGGGAATGTGTCAGCCGGGCGCCTCCTGGTCGTCGGCCCAGCCCGGGGCGTCGCGGTCCTCCAGCTGTTCGCGCAGCCGGGCCAGGGTGGCGGTGAGCAGCCGGGAGACGTGCATCTGGGAGACGCCGATGCGGGCAGCGATCTCGGACTGGGTCCAGCCGTCCCAGAAGCGGAGCTTGAGGATGGTCCGCTCACGCTCCGGCAGGTGGCCGAGCAGCGGGCGCACGGCGGTGCGGAACTCGACCAGTTCGATGCCCGGGTCGCAGCCGCCGAGGCGGTCGAGCAGCGCGCTGCCGCTCTCATCGGTGTCCTGGTCGCGCAGCGCGTCCAGGGAGTTGGGCCGGTAGACCCGGCCGGCGACCAGCCCCTCGATCACCTGCTCCTCCGTCAGGTCGAGATCCCGGGCGATCTCCTCGGGGTGTGGGAGCCGTCCGAGTTCCTGTTCCAGCCGGTCGGAGCCGCGGGCCACGCTCAGGTACAGCTCCTGCATGCTGCGCGGGACGCGGACGGGCCAGGAGGTGTCGCGGAAGAAGCGCTTGATCTCGCCGGCGATGGTGGGGAT
>NZ_JBEOSA010000129.1:0-8967 GCF_040302625.1 Kitasatospora sp. NPDC097643
GTGACCACGAGCTGAAGGTCACCCTCACCGACACCAACACGGCCAGCGGCGGCGAGCGGTTCCACACCGGCATCGACACCGTCACCCTGACCAAGGCCACGGTCAACCCGACCCTCCCGGCCGGCACGTCCGTGGTCGCGCGGGACCACAACACCAACACCTACGACGAAGGGAAGCCCGACGGCCAGGCCTACCACCTGGTCACCACCGCCACCGACGGCGCCCGCATCGACGGCTACGCCGACGACGTCGAACTCCGCGTCACCAAGCACGGATTCGACACCCCGATCGGCGGCACCTCCGGCTGGACGCTGAAGAAGGCGACCTCGGTCACCACCGACGCGCTCGGCGCCAAGCTGACCGCCTACGTCAAGTTCGACTCCTCCGGCCGGGCGGTCGAATCCCGCAAGCCGGGCTCCAACGGCGCCGACGCGGGCACGGTCAAGTCCGTGTTCTACACCGCCGGTGCCAACCCGGACGACGCCGCGTGCGCCAACCGGCCGGAGTGGGCGGGCCTTCCGTGTGCCACCCTGCCGGGCGGCGACATCACGGGGGGCGACGCCACCCGGATGCCGACCACCCTGCCGGTCAAGCGGATCACCCGCTACTCGGCGTTCAACGAGCCGGAGGAGGTCACCGAGACCAACGCCGGCAAGTCCCGCAAGACCGTCACCGTCTACAACGAGCTGGACCGGATCGTCTCGACCGAGATCACCTCGGACGAGGGCCAGCCGCTGCCCAAGGTCACCGTCGAGTACGACCCGGCCACCGGCGATGCGGTGAAGACCACCGCCGGCGGCAAGTCGCTGACCCGCGTGATGGACCAGCTGGGTCGGCTGATCTCCTACACGGACGCCGACGGCGGCACCACCACCACGGAGTTCGACAAGTTCGGCAAGCCGGTGAAGGTGAGCGACCCGACCGGGTCCACCGCCTACACCTACGACCGCGCGAAGGAGCCGCGCGGGCTGGTCACCTCGGTCAACGACAGCGTGGCCGGCGAGTTCACCGCCAAGTACAGCCCGGACGGCCAGCTCGTCGAGCAGACCTACCCCGGCGGCATCGTCCGCAAGGACACCTACAACGCGGTCGGTGAGGCCACCAGCCGCACCTACACCCGCAGTTCCGACAACACCGTGGTCTGGGCCCAGACCACCGACATCTCCACCCAGGGCCAGGTCGCCAAGGACACCAGCTCCACCGCCACCCGCTCCTACCAGTACGACCGGCTCGGCCGGCTGGTGAAGGCCGAGCAGACCACGGTCGCCACCGGCTGCGTCACCCGCCAGTACGCCTTCGACGCCCACTCCAACCGCCTGTCCAAGCAGACCTCCCCGCGCGGGGCGGCCGGCGAGTGCAGCACGGCCGGGGCCACGGCGGAGAACCACACCTACGACAGCGCCGACCGGCTCACCGACGCGGGCTACGTCTACGACGCCTTCGGGCGCACGGTGAAGACCGCCAGCGGTGCGACCAACACCTACTGGGCCAACGACAAGGTCGCCGCCCAGGAGAAGGGGGACACCAAGCAGGAGTGGGCCGTTGACGCCGCCCACCGCCTGACCGCGTTCACCACCAGCAAGAAGCAGGCCGACGGCACGTGGGCCAACTCCTCGTCGAAGCTGAACCACTACGGCGACGACTCGGACCAGGTCCGCTGGACCGTCGAGGACACCACGCAGGGCAACCTGACCCGCAACATCACGGGTCCGGACGCCAGCCTGGTCGCCACCACCAGCAAGACCGGTGACGTCCAGCTCCAGCTGACCAACCTGTTCGGCTCGGTGGTCGTCACCACGGACACCGCGCTGACCAAGCCGGTCGTGCTCGACTTCGACGAGTTCGGCATCCCGCAGGACGGCCAGGCCGCCGTGCGGTACGGCTGGCTGGGCGGCAAGGAGCGCTCCGCCGAGGCCCAGGACGGCGACATCCTGATGGGTGCCCGCCTCTACAGCCCGGCCCTGGGCCGCTTCCTCCAGGTCGACCCGGTGCCCGGCGGCAACGCCGGCCCGTACGACTACTGCACCGGCGACCCGGTCAACTGCACCGACCTCGACGGCAACTGGGGCATGCCCAAGTGGCTGAAGAAGACGGTGGAGGTCGTCGCCAAGGTCGCCGAGGTGGCCTCCTACATCCCCGGCCCGATCGGTGCCGTCGCGGCCACCGTCTCGGCGGTGTCCTACGCGGCGACGGGCAACTGGGGGAAGGCCGCCGAGATGGCCATCACCGCGGTCGCCCAGACCGTGGGCGCCGGCCCGGTGGTCAAGGCCGTCGAGGCGGTCGCCACCTCGACCAGGGTCGCGGCCAAGGTCGGGAAGGTCGCTTCGGTCGCCCGGACCGTCTTCCGACGCACGGAGGCCGTGGCCTGCCCGATCGGGAACTCCTTCACCCCCGACACGCCCGTGCTCATGGCCGACGGCAGCTACCTGCCGATCGGTGCGGTGCAGGTGGGCGACTACGTCGCGGCCACGGACCCGAAGACCGGCGTCACCTCCGCCGAACCCGTGCTGGACGTGATCACCGGTTACGGCACCCGGCACATCGTCGAGATCCGCACCAGCGCGGACGGCGCGGCCGACCCGCTGCGGGCCACCGACGGCCACCCGATCTGGGTGGAGGGCCGTGGCTGGGTCAAGGCCCTGGAGGTCCAGCCGGGAGACCGCCTGCGGTCCCCCGACGGCACCACCCCGGTGGTCACCGCGGTCGACGACCTCGGCGACCTGGACGGGCAGCTGGTCGTCAACCTGAACGTCGGCAACCAGCACACCTACACGGTGAACGACGCCGGTACCGACGTCGTGGTGCACAACTGCTCGAACGCCACCCTGTCCCACTGGACCTACATCACCCACATCTTCCCGCGGCATGTGCTCCGTCTCAACCAGCCCTGGAAGTCGAAGTTCGCCTCGACCAATCCGCGGACGATCAAGCGAATGATCAAAACGGCCATCAAGAAGTCCGAGGCCCAGCCGAACACCGACGGCACGCCCGGCCACATCCACATCTACGACTTCAAGAACAAGACGGTCGGGCACAATAACAACGGGGTACGGAAGACACGCATCAAGGTGGTGGTGCGCCATGGCAAGGTAGTAACTGCCTACCCGTATTGACGGCTATCTGGAGGCCACCATGGGACTGGACGTTTACTGGTATTCCAAACGCCCTGATCCGAAAATCTGGGAAATCCTGCAGAGGGGTTCGCTCATCGAAGCCTTCGGGGACGTGGACGACGTGCTGGTTGACACCATCACCAGTCTTCCCCGCGAGGAGTTCCCCGTTCTCCGCAGTGCCGACCCGTACGGGGACACGGTCCTGGACTCCGGGCAGTGCGCGACCGCGCGTGCGGAGGTCCAGGGAATTCCGGACTGGAGGAACAACTCACAGTTGGTGCTCCTGGAAACACTGCTGAGCAAGTGCAGTGAAGCACCCGGCACCTACGTCTACCTCGCCGGAGACTGAGGCGGCTGAACAACATGGCGGCGGGGCGTCTTCGGACGCCCCGCCGTTCGTTTTCCCCGCTCGGGAATGCGCGAAGGACCGCACGGTCAGACGGGCGGCATCAGATCGCTCTCGCTGATGGTGTACGTCAGCGGGGGGTAGCTGAAGTCCGTTTCCTTGTTCTCGCGGCGCCGCAGGGCATAGAACTCGCTCCTCTGCTCGTCGTCGGCCGGCATGAGGCGCGCACCGTGCGGGAGGTGGGCGTGTCCGTCGTGGAACCGGACGGAGGTTTTCGAGGTCCGGAAGGTGACGCCCAGCCATTGGTGGTCCGCCGAGCGGGCGGGCGCGTCCAGGACGATCTTGTGCCTGAGTCGCCGATTGGAGTCGACGGAGAACGCGACGATGCCGTGGTGGGCGAGGGGGATCTCGAACTTCTCGCTGTCGGACTCCTTCGATTCGAAGATCAGCTTCCTCGGCGGGCCGGCGTCGGGATGCCGGTAGCAGGAGTAGACGGCGATGAACGAGCCGTCGGCCAGGTCGAGGGCCTGGTCGGAATGGCCGCCCATGGTGGTGTAGGCGTTCGTGTAGCTCTCGATGAGGGCGTTGTTGAAGCCGAGCGAAAGCGCCGCACGTTCCTGGATCTGCTGCGCCAGCCGCTCGTGCACCGCCCGGAAACGCTGCGCCGGGCTGCCGTATCGCGTGGTCGTGCGGACGATGGGCACACCACCCGATTCGTCGACCTTGGTGAGCACCGCGCCTCGACGGCCTTTTCCCAACTCTTCCCAACGGACCGACGCGGACAGCTCCGCGAAGAGGTTCTCCTCGGCCGGCAGAGCGCACGAGAGGATCTCCTCCGAGATCCTAGAACCGGGGCGCATCATAGTCCCCCGTGTTCATGCTGAAGAGGAATTCGTCCCCGTAATCGATGAAGGACGAGCTCCTGTTCTCCTCCGCGTACAGCCGGCGCAGGTCGTCCATGCCGGCCGGTGTGGGCGGCTCCAGCTTCACCAGATCACCGGCCATTTTGAGGAAGGTGTGGCCGTCCTTGTGGACGGCTTCGGCGTTCGAACAGCGGACCACGTATCCCAGGCGGGTCGGGAGCAACTCGGCACCCAAGGCCGACGGCCGGATTTCGTGCGTGTAGAGGCGGTTGGTGGACAGCGGCATGAAGAACACGGAGCCGGGGTAGAGAGTCAGGCTGAACTGCGCGGGGAGCGCGACCCCGTCGGGTGCTTCGGCCCCCTCCTTGAGGCGGAACTGGAGTTTGGTCAGCCCGCTGACACCCTTCACGCCGTAGTCGAAGGCGTCTTCGGCCAGGGGCTGCAGTTCGTCGAGCCGGTCGTAGAAGGTGCAGAAGGCCATGATGCCGTTGACGGGCATGTCCTTGGTCTTGTCGGCATGGGACGAGATCTTGGCCTTGGACTGCTTGCGCTCCACCGTGGCAACGGTGTTGTGGTAGATCTGAGCGAGGACGTGGTTGAGCGGCGCCTGGCCGCGGAAGACGACGGCGGCCTCCCGGTTCAGCGCCTCGACGATGCTCGCGTCGGTCGGGCGGAAGCTCTCGGTCGGCCCCGAGAGGTTCGTGGAGCACCGGAGCAGGCGGAAGTGCAGTTCGTCCCCGTCCCGCGTGACGGGCGTCAGATAGATTCCGCTGCGATGAGCCGATCCGGGCTTGGTGGACTCCGTCAGGGACTGGAACTCGTGCTCCGCCCGGATCCGTCCGAAGTGATCGTCGCCGAGCCCGAAGAAGCGGCGGTAGTACACCCCGACGCCGTGGACGCGGATCGGAACCCGGCCGAGGTCGACCAGGGTCCAGGGTTCGTCGACGTCCTCGCGGTAGCCGTGCGACAGCTCACGGATGACGAACACCCGGTCAGCCGCGCGCAGCTGACGACCGCTGATCCCGGAGAGGTCGCCACACAGGTAGACGGTCTTCTGCGCGAGGTCGGGAGAACCGGAAGCGAGCTCCTCCGGCGTGATCGTGGACCCGAAGAAGTCCCTGACCAAGGCATCGTCCTGCAAGGAAGAAGGCGCAACCAGGATGTTGCTCGCATCCTCGACACGGGCTTCTGTCAGCTCTGTTGAGTACACCGAACGGATGCTCTCACGGGGCTGGACAGCGGGCAACGGGTATGTCGCCGGGCGCCTGCGGCGGCCGAACAGCGCGGCGGCGGGGCGTCTTGGGACGCCCCGCCGTTCGTTTTCGCCGTTCGTTGTCCGCTGTTCGGGGATGCACAACCCGGCTCACGCCGAACGGAGGGCCTCGGAGAGGGTGGTGAGGAGGGGGAGGGTGGGGGTGGCGTGGCCGGCTTCGATGGTGTGGATCTGGGCCTCGGTGAGGGCGGCGCGCTTGGCGAGGTCGGCGACGGAGAGGCCGAGGGTGGTGCGGCGTTCGCGGACGGCGCGGGCGAGGGCGTCGCCGGGGTCGCCGTCGGGGTGGGCGGGGAAGTCCTCGATCAGGGGTCTTCGCGGTTGGGTCACCTGTGCGCTCTCTTCGTCGACTCGGTTGGGCGGCGCACAGTCTGACATGGCGTCAGTGCATGGATGTGCGAAGCGGCGGTCAAGGATTCTTGACCGCCGCTTTATCGTTCAACTACTTGACGGGGTGAGGGTGGCCGAGGTGGGGGAAGACGGGGAGGAGGTCGGTGTGCGGGGGGATGTGGTCGCTGGTGATCTTGCCGCCGGAGACCATGGTGAGGCGGGCCGAGGTCACGTCGTCGACGAGCGTGCGGCCGTTGGGGTAGCCGGCGGGGCGGGAGCGGTCGTAGCGGAGGATGTCGGGAAGAACGAGCCTGAGGGTCTCGGTGGCGGCCTCGGTGGTGTAGTCCCCGGCGTGCTGGAGGACGGCCGTCCAGGCGGCGCTGTAGGTGTCCCAGTCGTCGGCCGGCTCGGCGGCGTTGTAGGCGTCCTTGACCTCTTCGGCGTTGAAGTAGGCGGTCAGGGAGGGGTGGGCGCCCCGGTCGACGGAGGTGAGCTGGCCGTTCTCCTGGAGGCTGACGCGGGCCCAGACGCCGATGGTCGGGTCGGAGCCGAGCTCGGCGTCCGGGACTTCGAGGGCGATGCCGAAGACGTTGGTCTCGGCCATCGCGTCCTTGCCGGTCCAGGTGAAGTTGTTGACGATCCCTTCGAGGTCGGCGAAGAACGGGTCGCTGCGCAGGCCCACCGAGAGCTTGTGGCCGCCGGCCTCGACGACGTCCGGCAGGTCACCGAAGGCGACCGGGACAGCAGAGAAGAGGACGTCCCCGGTGGCCTCGTGCTTCTGCGCGGCCGCGCCGGTGGCCCGGTGGACGGTGACGGTCTGGGCGCCGGCGGCGGGGTCGGAGAAGGTGAAGGAGTACGCGACGTCGGCGCGGTCGTCACCGTCGTTGTCGATGTTGAGGCGGTAGACGGCGTCGGGGTGGAAGGCGTTCGCCTGGGTGGGGGCGAAGGGGTTCACGTTCATGATCAGAACGGTCCGCCCGGGCGCGCCGGAGGCCGGGAAGGCGAACACGTCGGTCAGGTCGAGCCGGGCATCGCCCCGGGGCGAGCGGAGGTTGGGGCCGCTGAGGTGGTGGGACATAGGATTTTGGTAGCAGTCCGCACCCGACACGGCCCCGACGACACCCGTACAGGGGCGGGTTGTCCGCCTATTGGATCAGAGCGAGACGGCGAAGGAGAGGAAGGCCTCCCAGGCGTCGGGCTCGAAGGTGAGGTGGGGGCCGGACTTGTCCTTGGAGTCCCGGACGAGGACGGCGGCGGTCGTCTCGGCGACCTCGACGCACTGGGCGCCCTCGTTGGTGCTGTAGCTGCTCTTGCGCCAGGCGACCTCGACGCAATTCGCGCCCTCGTTGCCGCTGTAGCTGCTCTTGAACCACGCCAGCTCGGACATGCTCAACGCTCTCCCAGGATCATCTCGATCAAGGCCAAGGACTCCCTCATGTTGAGCGCCTGCCCCCTGAGGGTGCTGTACCGTGCGGCCATCCTACGGACTTCCTCCGGGTCCGTGATCAGCCTGTTGACGTGCTGCACCTCTACATACGCGATCTGCGGGCGGCCCGACGGGGTCAGCAACGTGAACGGCCCACCCATCCCGGCATTCTCCGCGCTCCCGAGGGGCATGACCTGGATCTCCAGACCTCGGATCTCCGCCACCTTGAGGAGGTGCCGAAGCTGCTCTCGGTGAACGCCCCAGCCACCGAGTGGTCGCCGAAGGACGCTCTCGTCGATCACCCAGCTCATCAGCGGCAGTGGCCACCGCGTCAAGATCTCCTGTCGCGCCAACCGGGCTGCGACCCACTTGTCGATCTGCTGAACAGCGAGCCAGGGCCTACGCATCTCGTAGAGGGCGCGCGCATGGGCCTCGGTCTGGAGCAGGCCGGGAATGTCGAGCGTGCTGTAGTCGTGGATCTCCACTGCCTTCGACTCCTCGTAGGTGAAGGCCTTGGAGAACGCCGGATGCCGCGCACTGACCCGAATCTTCGCCTTCATCACGTCGTCGGCAACGATCTTCAACACACCACCTGCGCCCAGGAGTTCGTCCGCTGCCGTCAGGATCTCGACTCTCGGCGTCCGCTTTCCGCGCTCAACCATTCCCATCTGGTCCTCGCTATATCCCAGCCGCTCCGCCAGCTCACGCTGCGTCATCCCCGCGCGCTCCCGGAAAAGCTTGATCAGCTTCCCCACCGCACAGTAGAACTCCGCGATCCCGTCAGAGTTCTCCGCCGCCTCGCCGTCGTCGAAGACCGTGCGCTCAACGCCCGTCACGACAATCACCCACCCTTTCGACCGATTGATCCGGGCCGACCCGACAAGCCAACCCTGCGCATCCGTACACACACTCTCCGTGCCCGCCAGATCCGTGGTCAGCGTACGTCCGCGCCATCACGCTTTCTCCCATGACGACCGAAATCCCCCTCGACAACCCCCGTCGCCACACCACCGTCCTCGCCGCCACCCCCAAGGGCGCAGCCATCTGCCGACGCATCGCCAGACGCCAACTCACCGTCTGGGGGCTGAATTCCGCCCACACCGAGCCCTACTACTCCGCGCTCCTGATCGTCGCGGAGCTCGCCGCGAACGCGATCACGCACGGACGCGTTCCGGGGCGCGGGTTCGAGCTGCACCTCTGTCTCACCACCGCCGCGCGCCGGGGCACCACGCTCCGGATCGAGATCTCCGACTGCCGGGGTGACCGGCTGCCCGCCCTCCCGACCGCGCTCGCCCCCAACTCCCAGTCCGGGCGCGGCCTCACGCTCATCAACGCCCTCGCCGACCGCTGGGGCACCATCCCCCGCCACCCCAACGCCAAGACCGTCTGGGCCGAACTCGATCTCGCCGCCGATGCCTCCTGAAACCCCCGCCCCCACCACCGGCACCGCCGCGACCGTCTGCACGCTCCTCCCCTTCACCCTCCTCCTCGCCCTGCTCGCCTGGGCCTACCCCCTCACCACCCACCACCACCCGCGCCCTTCGACCCCAACGCCCACCGCCACCCGCACCCCGTAACCACTCGGCGCGGGAAGTCGGACCCGCCGACTTCCCGCGCCC
>NZ_JBEOSA010000130.1:0-7568 GCF_040302625.1 Kitasatospora sp. NPDC097643
GGCCGGTCGTCCACGGTGATCTCGTAGGTCGTGGTGATCACGATCCGGTGGCCCTGGTACTCGGCCGTGCGGACGGACTTCGCCGGGCCGTCACCCGGGGCGTGGGGTGACCGTGCGTGCCCCGGGTGCGCGGGCCGTGCGTGTCCGGGGTGGGGGCCGTCCCCAGGTGTGGGCCGCCCGGCGTCCGTACGCCGCTTCCGGGGCGGCCCGCGCTCGCCGGCGCTCAGTCGTGGGCGTCCTCGGCCCCGGCCAGCCAGGCGCGGGCGCGGCGTTCCTCGTGCGCGATGCGGCCGGTGGCGCCGGGGGGGAGGCGGGACAGGACGGCGGCCGCGGCCTCGGCGCGGCCGGCCCGGGCGTAGGCGCCGGCGAGTCGGCCGGCGACCAGGGCGTGGTCGCGCGGGTGGACGGCCGGGTCGACGCGGGCCAGTGCCGCGCCGAGATGGGCCACGGCCGCGTGGGCGTGGGCGGTCCGGCCGGTGCGCAGGGCGAGTTCGCGGTGGCAGGTGCCGTGCGCGACGCCGAGGACGAGTTCGGCCCGGGTGAGCCAGGGCGTCGGCTCGCCGGTGGCGAGGGCGGCCTGGGCGAGCCGTTCGGCGTCCGCGAGGGCCCGCAGGGTCTCGGACACCGCGCCGGCCAGGGCGTGGGCGTGGGCCCGGGTGACGGCGGCCCAGGACCGCAGGCCCGGCCGGGGGTGGACGAAGGTGTCCGCGGCGGCGGAGGCGGCCTCGGCCAGCGCGAGTGCGGCGGTCGGGTCGCCGGCCCACCAGTGCAGGGTGCTCTGCCGGGCGAGCAGTGCGGTCACGGTCGCGTGGTCGCCGGCCGCGCGGGCCCACTCCAGCCCGGCGGCGTACCAGGTGAGCGCGCGGGTTCGGCGGTCGCCCTCGAAGTGGGCCCAGCCGGCGAGTTCGGCGTACCGGGCGGCGAGCGAGCGGACGGCGGCGGCGCTCTCGCGCGGGGCGCCGTACTGCCGGTCGGCCAGGGTGCGGGCGTGGTGTTCGAGGACGGCGGTGAGCTCCTCGCCGCCGATCCGGGCGGCGGCGGCCCGGTAGACGGTGAGCAGTTGGCCGAGCACCTGGAGGGTGACGGCGTCCGGGTGGACGGCGCCGGGGCCGGGCGGGGACGGCCGGGCGGGGACGGCGAGTTCGCCGAGGCGTTCCCGCTCCTGTTGGACCGGCTGCCACAGGGCGGCCAACTCGCCTCCGGTGAGCAGGAGTTCGTCGGCTCGGGCGGGCAGGCCGGGCGGCGGCCAGCGGCGGGCGTTCTCCACCCGGCTGATCAGCGAGTTGTGGTAGCCGAGCAGGCGGCCGAGTTCGGCCTGGCTGAGGCCGCGGCTCTCGCGCCAGTGGCGGAGCCGGTGGCCGAAGCGCAGGCGTGCGGACGCGGGTGACGTGGGGGTGGGGAGGGGCGGCACGGGGTCTCCAGGCGGGTGGGGGAGCGCTCGTGGGGGAGCGCCTGGCCGAGAACTCCCCTTGACGTGGCAGGGTCAAACTGGGGTGGGGGTCCCGAGCGCCCGGGCGGGAACGACGCCGGGCCCGGGAGCCTCCGCAACGGCTCCCGGGCCCGGCGTTCGCACGCGGCGCGGACGGGTCAGGACTCCGCCGCCACCGCCGCCCGCCGCCGTCGGCCCACCACGGCCGAGGCCGCGAGCACGATCGCCGCGGCGACCAGCGACAGGTACATCTGATCGCGCCCGTCGGCGTCGGTGAACATGTACGCCATCACGAACCCGATCATGCCGATGGCCGTCCAGGTCAGGTAGGGGTACAGCCACATCCGCACGGTCAGTCGCTCGGGAGTCTCCCGCTCGATGATCCGGCGCATCCGCAGCTGGGAGAAGCAGATCACCAGCCAGACGAAGAGCGCAACCGCGCCGGAGGAGTTGAGCAGGAACTTGAACACCGAGTCCGGCCAGGCGTAGTTGAAGAAGACGGCGATGAAGCCGAACACCACCGAGGAGAGGATCGCCACCCGCGGCACGCCGGTCCGCGTCACGGTGGCGAAGGCCTTGGGTGCGTCGCCGCGCTGTCCGAGCGAGAAGGCCATCCGGGAGGCCGTGTACATCCCGGAGTTGAGGCAGGAGAGCACTGCCGTCAGCACGATCACGTCCATCACCTGGCCGGCGCCCGGGATGCCCACGTGCTCCAGCACCGCCACGTACGGGCTGCCCTTGACCGCGGCCGAGTCCCACGGCAGCAGGGTGACCACGAGCAGGATCGAGCCCAGGTAGAAGACGCCGATGCGCCAGATCACGCTGTTGGTGGCCTTGCTGACCGCGCGCTCCGGGTCCTCCGACTCGCCGGCGGCCAGGGTGACGATCTCGCTGCCCATGAAGGCGAACACGACGGTGAGCATGCCGGTGAACACCGCGCCGACGCCGTGCGGCAGGAAGCCGCCGTGGCCGATCAGGTTGGTGGTGCCGACCGCGTGGGTGCCGGGCAGCAGCCCGAAGGCGGCCAGCGTGCCGATCACCAGGAACGCCGCGATCGCCACCACCTTGATCCCGGCGAACCAGAACTCGAACTCGCCGTAGGAGGCCACCGAGAAGAGGTTGGTGGCGGTCAGCACCGCCATCACGATCAGCGCCCACCCCCACTGCGGCACGCCGGGCACCCAGTGGTTGAGGATCTTCGCCCCGGCGGTGGCCTCCACCGCGAGCACCACGACCCAGAAGAACCAGTACAGCCAGCCGATGGTGAAGCCCGCCCAGCGGCCGAGCGCGCGGTCCGCGTACGCCGAGAACGAGCCGCTCTGCGGGTCGGCCGCCGCCATCTCGCCGAGCATCCGCATCACCAGGACGACCAGCACACCGGCCAGCGTGTAGGAGAGCAGGATGCCCGGTCCGGTGGAGGCGATGCCCGCGCCCGAGCCGACGAACAGGCCGGCGCCGATCACCCCGCCGATCGCGATCATCGACAGGTGGCGGTTCTTGAGGCCCGCCTTGAGGTGGCCGTCGCCGCCGCCGTGCCCGACCGGTCCCTGCTGCTGGGGGACGTGGGGAGCTACCGCCGACTTGGTGGTGTCCGCACTCATCTGAGGTGCCCTGTGCCTTTCCCGCGCGGTGTGACCCTCGGCTCGTTTCGCCGGAGGGTGGGGGACGGACCCGCGCAACGCGGTGCAACCTAACCATTACGCACGAGTATCGGAACAACGCCTCGATAACTGTTCGCTCAGCGGACACAAAAGAGCAGGTCAGCGCAGGTGCGAAGGGGTCGCGAAAAGCTCAGATCTGACGCACCGCCAGGTTGTGGAAGTCTCCCGAAGCTCTGCTGACGCTCAAATCCCGTGCAATTCCAGGACGGTGATCCGAAGATCATTCGTCGGCGAACCTCCGGCGAGTCGCGTGGCCAGGATCCGCGGGATGTCGTCCTCCTGCGAATAGCCGGGCACCACCGTGACCTCGTCCTGTCGCGGGCCGGGCTCCCCGGCCACGGCGAAGGTGACCCGGTACGTCACCCGGTCCGGTGACGGAACGTGATCGATCCCTCGCTCGGCGGTCATCGGCGGCCACCTCCTCCGGCCCTCGGGGTCCATTGTTCGCCACCCGTCCGTCGGCGGCGGGCTGATGGTGCGAACCGGGGGGAACCCGGGCACAGTGGAAGCTCCGGAGCGGGCTGCTCCGGCGGGCGGGAACCTCCGGGAAGGAGCGACCCCATGCAGACCACCTGGAAGGGGACGATCAGCTTCGGGCTGGTCAGCATCCCCGTCCACCTCTACTCGGCCACCCAGGAACACGACGTCCCGCTGCACCAGGTGCACGCCAAGGACGGCGGACGGGTGCGGATGAAGCGGTACTGCGAGCGGGAGGAGAAGGAGGTCCCGTACGCGGAGATCGCCAAGGGCTACGAGTCGCCCGACGGCCGGACCGTGACGCTCAGCGACGACGACCTCGCCGACCTGCCGCTGCCCAGCAAGAAGATCATCGACGTGCTGGCCTTCGTCGAGGCCGGCGAGATCGACCCGCTGATGTTTTCCAAGGCCTACTACGTGGGCGTCGCCGACAAGTCCGCCGAGAAGCCTTACGCCCTGCTGCGCGACGCGCTCGTCGAGTCCGGCCGGATCGCCGTCACCAAGATCGCGCTGCGCACCAGGGAGTCCCCGGCGGTGCTGCGGGTGCACGAGGGCACGCTGGTGCTCCAGACCTGCATCTGGCCCGACGAGGTCCGCCCGGCGGCCGGCATCGCACCCGAGGAGGGCGTGGTCGTCCGGCCGCAGGAGCTGAAGATGGCGCGGTCGCTGATGGACACCCTCTCCGAGGACTTCGACCTCTCCCAGTTGCACGACGACTACCAGCAGGCCCTGCAACAGGTGATCACGGCCCGGCTGGAGGGCGTCGAGCTGCCGCACGAGGAGGAGCCGGGCGAGGCGCCGGACAACGTGATCGACCTGATGGAGGCGCTGCGCAGCAGCCTCAAGCAGGCGAAGAGCGGCGGGCGGCCGAGCGGGCGGCCGAGCGGACGGGGGAGCCGGGCCGCCGAACCGGAGGAGGAGCCGGCGGAGGAGGCGGCGAAGACTCCCGCGCCGCGCAAGCGGGCCCCGGCGAAGAAGTCCGCGTCCGCGGCGAAGACGACCACGGCCGGCTCGACCACGACCGGCTCGACCACGACCCGCTCGACCGCGAAGAAGACCACGACCAGGAAGAGCGCGGCGCCGCGGAAGGCATCCTGACCCCCGCGCGCGCCGCAGACCCGGCAGTCCCCCACGATCGGAGGCGATCCCGATGGACCTGCTGACCTACAAGGAACTCGACACCGGCCCCGACGCCCCGAAGAACCCGGGCCTCGCCCACCGGGCCTGGCACTGGCTGCTCAGCCTCAGCCCCACCGTGGTGACCTTCATGGTCGCGCTCTCGATCGGCCTGGCCATGGTCGGTGTCCAGGTGGACTGGTATCCGATGATCGGGCTGATGTCCCTCTTCTGGGCCGCGACCTTCCTCGCCCTGGTCGGCATGGTCGCGCGCTGGATGACGCCCGGCCCGGGCAGGCACCGGATGGCTGCCTGACCCGGCCGGGGCGGCGTTCGGGCTTCCACGGCCCGGGCTTCCACGGTTCGGAGTTCTACGGCCCGGGGTGCTACGGCCCCGAGTGGCTGCGGAGTGCTCAGCCGACCCACACCGTGGTGACGTTGCAGAACTCCCGGATCCCGTGCCCGGACAGCTCCCGCCCGAACCCGGAGCGCTTGACGCCGCCGAACGGCAGCGCCGGGTGGGAGGCCGTCATCCCGTTGAAGAACACCCCGCCGGCCTGGATGTCGCGGACGAAGCGTTCCTGCTCGCCCTCGTCACGGGTCCAGACGTTCGAACTGAGCCCGAACGGCGTGTCGTTGGCGAGCGTCACCGCCTCGTCCAGGTCGGCGACCCGGTAGACCGTGGCGACCGGGCCGAAGGTCTCCTCCAGGTGGATCCGCATCGCCGGGGTGATGCCGGTCAGCACCGTCGGCTCGTAGAAGTACCCGGTGTCCCAGCCGTCCGGGCGCCCGCCGCCGCACTCGATCCGGGCGCCGTGCGTGCGGGCGTCCTCGACCAGCTCCTCCAGGTCGTCCCGGCCCTGGCGGCTGGCCAGCGGGCCGACGTCGGTCGCCTCGTCCATCGGGTCGCCCACCTTCAGCGCGCGCATCGCCTCGGTGAAGGCCGCGGTGAAGCGGTCGTAGACGTCGGCGTGCACGATGAAGCGCTTGGCTGCGATGCAGGACTGGCCGTTGTTCTGGGCCCGGGCCCGGACGGCGGTCTGCACGGCCGCGTCCAGGTCGGCGCTGGGCATCACCACGAACGGGTCGCTGCCGCCCAGCTCCAGCACGGCCTTCTTCACCTCGTCGGCGGCGGTGGCGGCGACCGCCCGCCCGGCCGGCTCGCTGCCGGTCAGGGTCACCGCGGCCACCCGGCGGTCCCGGATCACGCCCTCGACCGCGCCGGACCCGATCAGCAGGGTCTGGAAACAGCCCTCCGGGTAGCCGGCCCGGCGGAACAGCTCCTCCAGCGCCACCGCCGTCCGGGGCACGTTGGAGGCGTGCTTGAGCAGGCCGACGTTGCCGGCCATCAGCGCCGGCGCGGCGAACCGGATCACCTGCCAGAACGGGAAGTTCCACGGCATCACGGCCAGCACCGCCCCGATCGGGCGGTAGCGGACGTAGGCGCGGGCCGCCCCGGCGTCCGCCACGTCGGCCGGCGCGGGGTGCTCGTCGGCGAGCAGCGCCTCGGCGTTGTCGGCGTACCACCGCATCGCCTTCGCGCACTTGGCGGCCTCGGCCCGGGAGGCGGTGAGCGGCTTGCCCATCTCCTCGGTCATCGTGCGGGCCACCGCCTCCCGGTCCTCGTCCAGCAGGTCGGCGGCCCGGTGCAGCAGTTCGGCGCGGGTGGCGAACGGGGTGGTGCGCCAGTCGTGGAACGCGGCCTCGGCGCGGGCCAGCCGCTGCTCGACGCCGGCCGCGTCGAGCGGTTCGAAGGTCTCCAGCACCTGGCCGGTCGCGGGGTTGACGCTGGCGATGGGCATGCGGGGCTCCCAGGGGGTCGGGGACGGTGCTCCGGGGTTCGGTGCTCACCCTTCCCGACTTCCCGCCTCCGGGCACGCCACACCGCCCGGCGTGTCCCCACCGGGCGGGCGGGGCGCGGTGCGGAACCGCGCGGCCCGGGCCCTGCCCGGGTCTGCTCGCGGCTACTCGGGCAGCGACTCCACCCGGGCCGCCGCCTCGCGGGCGCGGGCACCGGCCCTGGTCCGGCCGGCGGTCACCTGGCGGTTCGGGAAGCGGTTCAGGTACTCGGCCTCCAGCTGCCCGGTGCGCAGCGTGTGCCGCTTGAGTGCGTCCTCCGATCCGTACAGGAAGGTCTCGTGCCGGGTGCGGTGCAGCTGTTCCAGCTCGTGCAGGAGCGTGTCGTTGCCCAGGGCGTGCGGGGAGATGCCCTCGGGCCGGATGTGCGGGTCGGCGACGTGCCGCATCTCGGTACCTCCTCGGCGGAAGCCCCCTCCTACCGGGTGCCCGGTGCGCGCCGCCGGTACACCCGTTCGGGCGGCCGGGCGGCCGGGCGGGGAGCCAGGCCGCCCTGGTGCGCGCCTGGTACGCGGACCGGCTCGGCGCGCGGCGTACGGATCGTCCTGCTCACCGCCACGCCCTGCGCCCTGCTGCTGCCCCTCGCCGCCCCCGGGCCACGGCTCGCCCTCTACGTGCTGGGCTCGCTGGTCACCATCGCCGGGGTGGTGCTCGGCAACGTCGTGCTCGGCAGCTTCCGCCAGTCCTACACCCCGCCCGCCCTGCTCAGCAGGGTCGCGGCCACCTCGATGTTCGCCAACCAGGCCACCATTCCGCTCGGCGCCCTCACCGGCGGCCTGCTCGGCAGCGCCCTGGGCCTGCGGCCCGCGATGTGGATCATGACCGGCCTGCTGGTGCTGAGCGCCGCCGTCCTCCTCGCCTCCCCCCTGCGCACGTCCCGCGACCTGCCCACGGGACGGGCCCAGGGCCTGTCTGACAATTCCCGCCGGGCGCGCGACGCCGGGCATCCCGCCTGACGCACCGGCGAAACGCCCGAGTACGACCCAGTACGAGGTCGCTTCGCCGGCACGCCCAGCCGGGCGCCCAAC
>NZ_JBEOSA010000131.1:0-7563 GCF_040302625.1 Kitasatospora sp. NPDC097643
GCCCGGGAGATGCCCATCTCGGCGGCTACGTGCGCCACTGGGCGGCCTGCGCGGACGCGTTCGATCAGGAGCCGCCTGCCGTGCACGGTCAGCCGGGCGTTACGGTGGGACACGAAGACCTCCGTGTGTGGTGTGGAGCCTAGACACCTCCACCACACCGGAGGTCTTCGCCATGATCAAGCCCAACCACCGTCAACAACGCTCATGGTCAATACACCTAGGGCGTGTATCGAACGTGCGCGCGGCGACTGATGTGCGGCGGCATGTCACTTTTCAGGGCGCTGCTTTGTCCGAGAGACGGATACCCAGCTGTCGTTTCTCGCGAAGAAGGAGACTTTCGTGTTCGCCGCCTACCTCGTGGTCGTCATCCTCACCTCGGCCGTCAACGGCTTGGCCGCCGTGGCCAACTTCATCGGCCACGAGTACCCCAAGAGCCAGGCGGACAAATTGCGCGTGCCTCGGTCCTGGATGCGCCCGCTGGGCGCACTGTTGGCAGCGGGGGCGCTGGGACTGCTGGCCGGGTTCGCCGTGCCGGCGCTGGGCACGCTCGCCGCCGCTGGTCTCGTGCTGTACTTCCTGGGTGCGTTCTGTGCCCACCTGCGGGTCCGTGACTACCAGTTGGGCCCCTGGGCCGTGTTCTTCTGTCTGCCGGTGGCCGCCCTGGCCGTGAGCTCGGTGTACCACGGCACGTGGTGAACTGGTGGTCCAGATCGTGCTGCTCGGCGGGCACTCGGTGACCAAGGTCGGCCCGTTCGACGGCCACCTCACCAACAACGACGCCTCGCTGGCGCTGTTCCGCCGGCTCGGCTTCGTCGAGGAGGGCCGGCTACGGGAGCACGAGTTCTTCGCCGGCGCCCACCACGACCTGGTGCTGCTCGGCCGCACGGCCGCCGAACACTGGGACACCCACCCCCGCCCACCGGTGCGTTGACGCGGTCGACGGGTTCGGAAGCGGTCGCGGCGGACCCCGGGTGTGGGGAATATCCGATCGCGATCGCGGCGGATCTGCCACAGCATCCGGACTCACGCCGCTGGAGTCGAACCGGGCGAGGGGACGCTGTCCGACCGGGCCATTAGGTTGATCGGATCACCCCAGAAGAGAGGGACGGCAGCCGTGGAGCACCCGGGCATCGCAGCGCTCGCCCAGATCATGTCGCCGGAGCACGGTGCCGACGAACAGGTCGACTGGGCGGTCGCCGAGGCAACCTTGAAAACCCGCTTCCCCGCTGACTACAGGGCCTTCATGTCCGTCTACGGCGGCGGCTCGATCAACGACGAGGCCAGCGTCCTGCTTCCCGTTCCCACGGAGGGCATTCAGTGGGACCCCGGCGACATGGCAGGGGAGACCGAGAACGCCCGCTACGGCTGGGAAATGGAGGGCGGCAGGGCCGCTCTCGATGTCGATCCGGGGCACATTCTCGCCTGGGGAATCACCTCTGGGCCGGACATTCTCTGCTGGCTGACCGAAGACAGTGACCCGGACCGCTGGCCGGTCCTGGTCTACGGACGACACACGAACCCGACCTTCACGGTCCACCCGTTCGGCATGGTCGAGTTCCTCCGGCGGTTGGTTCAGGAAGACCACGACGGGTGGCCGAGCTGGCCGATCAGCATCGGCGGTGAGCTGTGGAACTGCTCACCGCCGACCTTCGTCCATTGGCGGGTGGGGCAACTCCGCTGGAAGGCAGGACTCGACCCTGCCACTGGCGAACCGGACCCCTACGCCGACATGTTCCCTCGCTGACCGTGCGCGCCGGGAGATGAATCCGCCACCGGACTCCGACGAAGCTATCTCTCCAGCGGCCTCAACCGACGCACACCGACTGTCGAGCGCCTGCGGTCCCGCCAGGGGGAACCAGACCCTGCCCCCAGCCCGGTGGGGAACACCGGACCGCTGCTCAGCCGAGGAGCAGGCAGGCGTCCCACGGGGTGGCGGCCTCGGGGGGCGTTCCAGCATGGGTGTGGGTGTGCAGGGCGAGGGCGGCGCCGGCGGTGCCCTCCAGGAAGGCGGGCGGGGTGTCGGCGGCCAGGGCGGTGTCGAGGTCGGCTGCGACGGTGGCGGCCAGCGCGGGCAGGTGGGCGGCCAGGGCGGCGGAGCCGGAGTCGGCGGCCATCCGGTGGGTGATCAGCAGCAGGCCGCCGGTGCCGTGGCACAGGCCTGGGCCGGTGATGTTCCAGGTGGACGGGTCGCACAGCGTCTCGTCGAGGGCGGAGACGGCGGCGGTCCGCCAGTCGGCGCGGCCCCGGGCGGCGCCGGCCAGGAACAGCGCGCGGGCGACCCCGGGCGTGCCGTAGCACCAGGCGGCCCGCCGCGGCCCGTCGGCGGGCAGGCGGCCGGCCTCCTCGTCCTCGACCCGTACGGTCATCGGCCAGAACCCCCCGGCGGCGGAACCGGCGGGCACGCGGCGCGCGGCGAACCAGCCCGCCAGGGACTCGATCGCCTCGTCCTGGCCGGGCACCCGCACGCCGTGCAGACGGGCCAGGGCGAGCAGCGCGAGCGGGCCCGGAATCCCGTGCGCCAGGCCGAGGTTGAGGTGACCGCGCGGCTGCTCGGGATCCGCACCGGGCAGCCCGGGGCCACCGGCCGTCCACCAGCGCGGCAGCGGACCGCCGCCCGGCTCCGCGAACTCGACCAGGGCGGCGAGCAGGTCCGCCAGGGCGGGCCCGTCCGGCTCCAGCGCGAGCAGCAGCCGCCCCAGGCCCGCCGCGCCCGAGACGGCGTCGAAGGTGTGCGCGTGCAGGCCGTTCCCGGCGGCGAGGTCGGCGCGCAGCGCGGCCGTGCGGGAGGCAGCGGACCGGTGCAGGCGGGGTGCCAGCGCGTCCAGCAGGGTGCGGTACTCGCCGGGGGCCCGGACCATGGTGCGGGCGGCGAAGGCGATCGCGGCGGCACCGGAGTACAGGCCGCCGCCGCGCATCGCCCCGGGCGAACGCACGGCGGCCGCCAGGTGCCCGTGCGCGGCGCGGCGCAGCGCGGGGTCGTCCCCGGCGAGGACGGCGAGCGCCAGCGCGGCGCCGCTGCGGCCGGAACCGAGCCCGGGCCCGGGCCCGGCGGGCTCGGCGGGCTCGGCGGGACGGGTGGCGGGCCCGGCGGGGACGGCGGCGAGCCGGTCGGCGACCGTGCGCAGCAGGTGCTCGGCCTGGTTCATCGGGCCCTCCTCGGATGCGATCGGCAGACCCGCCCGGCCGGCCCGCGGGCGTGGCCTCCGTACGGCGGTGAAGCGGGCACGGGGTCGGTCGGTTGGGCGGCGGATGGGGCGGCAGGTTGGATGGCGGCCGTGGGCGGCAGAGGCTCAGGGCGGCGCATCGGCCTTCCCCCTTGGTTCGCACGGCGGGCGCGGGCAGGCCCAAGACCCATCGCCCGGTGGCCCAACCTGGCTATGCAGATGTCGAGTTGGCCGACCGGGTGGGCGGTGACCGGGCGCGGCGGGGCAGACGCGGGGCCCGCCGGGTCCAGCAACCGCGCCTTGGGCGGCGCCAGCAAGGCGGGCGTCGGGTCGACCGAGGGGCGGGCCAACCAGGCTACCCAGCAGCCGAGTTGTCCGACCGGGCGCGGCAGGGCGGAGCCGGGGCCCGCCGGGGCCGGCGGCAGCGCCGGCAGGGCGGGCACCCGGTCCACCGGCCGCCGGGCCAACCGGGCGGCGGCGCACGCCCGTTGGGTGGCGGCCGGGCGCAGCAGGTGCTCGGGCCGGCTCATCGGGGCTGCCTGGCCTGGTGTGCGTGGCGGGTGCGGTGGGCTTCGGTGGCGCCGCGGGCCAGGGCGTAGGTGCGGCGTTCGGCTTCGCGGTCGATGCCGATCAGGCGGTTGTGGCCCATGTGGAGCAGGGAGGCGAGTGCCGTGTCGGCCGCCGGACGGTCCAACCGTGCCGCGTAGTGGGCGAGTTGGGTGGCGCGCTGCTCCCAGGCGGCGGTCAGGGCGGGGTCGTCGGGGAGCAGGGCACCGGTGGGGGTGGTGGGGCCGTCGGGGCCGATCGCACGCAGGGCGGCGGCGCGGTGGGTGCGGAACGCCTGGTGGTGCTGTTCCGACTTCGGGTACACCGCGGCCAGCCAGGCGCCGACGGACGGGCTGACCGTACCCAGGCCGGCCAGGAAGGCCTGGGCGGTGGCGGCGGCGTTGACGGCGGCCAGCAGGTCGCGCGGCGGGCCACCGCCACGCGCGGTGCGGGACAGGCGCAGGGTGGCGAGGGCGGTGAGGCTGTCGGCGTGGAAGACGCGTTCGGCGTCGGCGAGGACGTGCGGGCCGCCGTAGCGGTCGGTTTCGGGGGTGTAGGTCTCCAGGCGCAGGTCGGCGGCGAGGCCGGCGCGGCGCAGGTCGAGCGTCCAGTCGTGCAGGGCGGGCAGCAGGTCGGCGGCGAGGGCGGGCGGGGTGCCGTGGAAGCGCAGCCGCAGGTGGGGAGCGGGGTCGCGGTAGCGGATGAAGAACCAGCGGTCGACGGCGTCGGGGAGGTCGGCGAGCAGGCGGGGCAGGTGGTCGGCGAGGATCTCGTCGTGGCGGGCCTCGGCGGCCGCGAGGCGGGCGAACAGCCAGGGGCCGCCGGGCGGTTCGGCGGTACGCGGGTGCGGGGCGGGCAGCGGTCGGCGGACCGGCGGGGTGGCCGAGGGCTGCGGGGTGCGGCGGCGCAGCGGGACGACGAGTTCGGTGGTGCGCGCGCCGTCGGGGCCGTGCAGCCAGCCGCCCTCGCCGGCCGGGGCGAGGTCCTCCTGGAGGACGGTGGGCGTGTCGGTGCGGGCCTGGCCGTGCAGCAGGCGCAGGTGCCAGGGGTTGTCGAGGTCGAGGCTGATCCGCTGGTCGCCGCTGACGAGGCGGACGGCGGCCGGGACGCCCCAGCGCCGGCGCCAGCGGGCGAGGCCGTCGGCCCACTGGTCGTACGGGGCGGTGGCGGGTGGCACGGGTGCGGTGAGGCGCCAGGCGGCCGGGGCCAGGACGACCCGGCCGCGGCGCACCCGGGGCAGGGCGGGGGCGCCGGCGGCCGCGCCCCAGTCCCAGGGCTGCCAGGGGCGTTGCCCGGTGAGGGCGGTCTCCTGGAGGAAGCGGGCCGCGTTGGGGGCGCCGGTGCGCAGGTTGAGCGCGTGGTGGGCGGTGGCGCGGACCTTGCGGCCGAGGCTGCGGGAGTACACGGCGAGGCGGCGGGTGTCGGCGAGGACGACGAGGTCGTCCAGGGGCAGGGCGGCCGGGCCGGCGGGGTCGGCGAAGGCGCTGACGACGACGCGGTGGGCGAGCCAGCGCGGGGTGAGCGCGATGTTGGCGTGGCGGGGGCGGTAGGGGGTGAACTCCAGGTGGGCGTCGAGGACGTCGTCGCCGTCGGGACCGCAGTGGCCCGCGGCCTCGGCGAGCCAGGCCCCCGCGTCCGCACCCGCCCCCGTGCCCCCGAGCAGGCCGGCGAAGCGGCCGAAGGTGGCGCCGGCGCGGTCGCTGCCGGCGGTCGGGGACAGGACGAGGCGGAACTCCCCGGAGTCCAGGGCGTCGAGGGAGTCGGCGGCGATTTCGGCGTACAGCTCCAGGGAGGCGGGCGGGGTGTCGCTCCCGTCGTCCTCCCCGGGTGGGGTGAGGCGCTCCAACAGCTCGTCGTCCAGGACGACTTCGGGCAGCGGGGCGCCGGGTTCGCGGTCGGCGAGGGCGCCGGCGGCGAGTTCGGCGAGCAGGCGGTCGCGGGCGGCGTCGGCGTCGGTGCGGGGGCGGGCGGGCTGCGGGTTGGCGGCGCCGCGGCCGCCGACGGGGCGGCGGTAGCCGGCGGGCGGGCCCAGGCCGGTGTCGGGGTCGAGCAGGTCGGTGAGCGGGACGGGGCTGTCGGTCCCGTACCGTTCGACGAACTCCGCGTGGTAGGCGCGCAGGTGCTCGGGGGCGGTGTCGGGCGGCGACAGCCGCCACAACACCTCGGCGGTGCGCTCCAGTTCGGTGCGGACCTGGTGCGGCAGGGCCACCTCGGCGTCCAGGGCGAGGTCGGCGTGCAGGGGGCGGTCGGCGGGGACGAGGTGGGTCATCCGGGCGCGGGCCCGGCGCAGCAGGTCGGTGGCCTGCCCGCGCGGGAGGGCGGCGGCCTGCGCCAACAGCTCGCGTACGGCGGTGAGTTCGTCCCGCACGGGGTGGCCCTCGGGCAGCCGGTCGAGGACGTGGCCCAGCAGGTCGGTGCTGTCCGGCGGGGGTGTCAGGTCGGTGTGCAGGAAGCCCTGGGCGACCAGGGTGCGGACCAGCGCGGCGATCGCCTCGGCCGGGGCCTGCGGGAAGCCGGCGGCGAGTTCGGCGAGCAGTTCGGCGTGGCCGACCGGTTGCGCGGCGGCCCGGACGGCGGCGCGGACCACGGCGGTGGCCCGGACGGTCCGTTCGGCGACGGGCTGCGCCTCGCCGTCCGTACGGGTGCGGGTACCGGCGTGGGCGCCGGCGGGGCGCTCGGGCAGGTAGGGCAGGACCAGCCGGTCGCCGCGCAGGGCGGCCTGCTGGTCGACGGCCAGGCGCAGGCCGGGCAGCACCGCGGGGTCGGTGCGCAGCCGTTCCAGCAGGGGCAGCAGCCAGCCGAGGTCGGGGCGGAAGGCGCGGCGTTCGGCGCCGTCCCAGCGGACCTTGGCCCGGGTGTCGAAGCGGGCGGGGGCGACGGCGGCCATCAGCCCGAAGGGGGTGGGGCGGGTGGCCATCCGCAGCCGGTAGCGGCCGAGCGCCTCGGCGGCGCGGCGCCGGTCGGCGGGAGAAACCTGGGCGAGCCGGTCGAGTTGGTCGGATTGGTCGAGCTGGTCGAGCTGGTCGAGCTGGTCGGCCAGGGAGGGGCTGGAGATCTCCAGCGCCTCGCGCAGCACGGCCTCGGCGGTGTCCCCGCCCGCGCTGTCCCCGACCGCGCTGTCCCCGACCGCGGTGTCCCCGACCCCGACCGAGGATGCCGCCGCGGCCGGGCGGGCCAGTGCGGGGGTGCGCAGCAGGACGGGGCCGGTCGCGGTGAAGAGCGTGGCGGGCGCGTCCTGCCGTCGTGCCCCGTGTGCTGTCCCCACCCGTACCCCCGCTGCCTCGTGCCTCGTGCCTCGTGCGTCGTGCGTCGTTCGCCGTACGTCGTGCTGGGCCCCCGACCCGCTGCTGACTGCGGGTCGGGGTGGGGTCGTGTCTATCCCGGCGATCGAGAGCTGTCCACCACCGGTCGGAAGGCGCCAGAAGCGGCCAGGAGTTGGCTGAATTTCGCCATTCAGCCGCGCACGGTCATTGTTCGGGCCATGCACAAGTGCCTAACGTCCGCTGCATTCCGCCGCGGCCAGTCGCGGCACCGACGAAGGGAGGCCCCCATGGCCACCGACATGCAGGAGCTGTTCGACCTCGACGTGCAGGACCTGGTCGCCGCCGAGACCGGCGAGCACGAGGAAGCCGCCATCAGCATCTCGTGCGAGGGTTCCTGCCACCGCCCGTACTGCATCTGATCCGACCGCAGTACGGGTACGTGGTGACGCCGAAGCAGTAGCGGACACCACTGGGCGCGGCCGTCCGGACCGATTCCTCGAATCTGCCTTCAGGGCGGGGGAAGGGGCCCGCGAGGGGCGCTCCAGGAAAAACCGAGTGCCCCCTGGTGACATCTCCGCGTCTTCTCCGCA
>NZ_JBEOSA010000132.1:0-7311 GCF_040302625.1 Kitasatospora sp. NPDC097643
CCGCCCGGGCCCGCGCGGTTACGCGGCGGCCCCGCAACCCCCCCGGCCCCGCGGCCTGCTCAACGACCCGCTCAGGCAGCCGGGACGGCGTCCAGGGCGGCCCGCAGCCGGCGCAGCGTCTCGGGGCGCCCGAGCAGTTCCATCGACTCGAACAGCGGCGGCGAGACGCGGCGGCCGGTGACGGCCACCCGCAGCGGCGTGAACGCGAACTTGGGCTTGATGCCCAGGCCGTCCACCAACGCCGCGCGCAGGGCCGCCTGGATCGGCTCCGGGGTGAAGTCCGCCAGCTCCTCCAGCGCCTTGATGCTGGCCTCCAGCACCGGGCGGGCGTCCGCAGTGAGCACCTTGGCGGCGTCGTCCGGGTCGAGGGTGAAGTCGGCCGGCTCGACGAACAGGAAGCCGGCCATGTTGACGATCTCGCTCAGCACGACCATCCGCTCCTGGGTGAGCGGCGCCACCTTGGCGAGCAGGTCCAGCTGCTCGGCGGTCGGCTCGGCCGGCAGCAGGCCGGGGGCCTGGAGGTACGGCACCAGGCGCTGGACGAAGTCCTCCGGGGCCAGCCGGCGCAGGTGCTCGGCGTTGATCGCCTCGCACTTCTTCAGGTCGAAGCGCGCCGGGTTGGAGTTCACCTTGGCGATGTCGAAGGCGGCGACCAGCTCGTCCGTGGAGAACAGGTCGCGGTCCTCGGCGAGCGACCAGCCCAGCAGGGACAGGTAGTTGAGCAGGCCCTCACGGATGAAGCCGCGCTCGCGGTACAGGTTGAGCGAGGCCTGCGGGTCGCGCTTGGAGAGCTTCTTGTTGCCCTCGCCCATCACGTACGGCAGGTGGCCGAAGCGCGGGGTGGTGCCGTTGCCGACGCCGATCTCGGCGAGCGCCGCGTACAGCGCGATCTGGCGCGGGGTGGAGGAGAGCAGGTCCTCGCCGCGCAGCACGTGGGTGATCCCCATCAGCGCGTCGTCGACCGGGTTGACCAGGGTGTACAGCGGGGCGCCGTTGGCCCGGACGATGCCGTAGTCCGGCACGTTCTCCGGCTCGAAGGTGAGCGTGCCGCGCACCAGGTCGTCGAAGGAGATGGTCCGGTCGGGCATCCGGAAGCGCAGGATCGGCTCGCGCTTCTCCATCTTGTAGACGGCGACCTGGTCGTCCGTCAGGTCCCGGCAGTGGCCGTCGTAGCCGGAGGGCTTGCCGGCCGCGCGGGCGGCCTCGCGCCGGGCGTCCAGCTCCTCGGTGCTGCAGTAGCAGTGGTACGCGTGACCGGCCTCGTGCAGGCGGCGGGCGACGTCGGCGTAGATGTCCATCCGCTGCGACTGGCGGTACGGCGCGTGCGGGCCGCCGACCTCCGGGCCCTCGTCCCAGTCGAAGCCGAGCCACTTCATGGCGTCGAGCAGCTGGTCGTACGACTCCTCAGAGTCGCGGGCCGAGTCGGTGTCCTCGATCCGGAAGACCAGCGTGCCGCCGTTGTGGCGGGCGAAGGCCCAGTTGAACAGGGCGGTGCGGACCAGGCCCACGTGGGGGTTGCCGGTCGGGGACGGACAGAAGCGAACCCGGACGTCCGGGTTTGTGTTAGCCACGCTTGATCACCTTGTTGGTGAGAGTGCCGATGCCTTCGATGGAGACGGCGACCTCGTCGCCGACGTTCAGGGGGCCCACCCCAGCGGGTGTGCCGGTGAGGATGACGTCGCCGGGCAGCAGCGTCATGGCCTCGGAGATGTGGACGATCAGCTCGGCGACCGAGCGGACCATCAGGGAGGTGCGGCCGGTCTGGCGGAGCTCGCCGTTGACCGTGCAGGTGACCGCCAGGTCGGCCGGGTCGAGGTCGGTCTCGATCCACGGGCCCAGCGGGCAGGAGGTGTCGAAGCCCTTGGCCCGGGCCCACTGGCCCTCGCGCTGCTGCACGTCGCGGGCGGTCACGTCGTTGGCGCAGGTGTAGCCGAGGATCACCTCGGGCACCCGGTCCAGCGGGACCTCGCGGCACATCCGGCCGATCACCACGGCGAGTTCGGCCTCGTGCTGGACGTCCGAGGAGAACGGCGGGTACGCGATGTTCTCGGTCGGGCCGATCACCGCGGTGGACGGCTTGAAGAAGGTGAGCGGGACGTCCGGGACGGCGTTGCCCAGCTCGGCCGCGTGCGCCGCGTAGTTGCGGCCGACCGCCACGATCTTGTTGGGGAGCATCGGGCTGAGCAGCCGGACGTCCTCGAAGCGGTAGCTCTCACCGGTGGGCTGGGGCTGGCCGAACGGGTGGCCGGCCAGCGCGTGGACGACCAGCGACTCGGGCTGGGCCGGATCGCCCTCCACCACGCCGAAGGAGACGCTGCCGGCGGCAGGGCTCCCTTCCCGGACGGAAAACCTGGCAATGCGCACGGCTGGGCTACCCCTCGCTTCGTCGGCCGCCCGGGGCGCGCCCGGGCGCTGGTGGGCGCCCCGCCCACCTGGGCGCGGCCCCGTCAATACGTCGCCCAGGCTATCGCGTGGGGCCCCCGCCGACCGCTCGGCCCGGCTGGCAGCACGGGCCGGGAGCGCCCGGAGAAACGCGTCAGGGCGCCACAGCCGGGGCGGCTGCGGCGCCCTGACGGGGCGCGGGCGGGGTCAGTCCTGCGGGACGGCGACCACGGGAGCGACCATCAGGATCGTCCGGCGCGGGTTGGCGGTGTTGGTCGGCAGCTCGGTCGCGTACGTGACGACGTCCGCGGGCTTGCGGGCGCCCGGGATCTGGCCGAAGTCCTCGACCGAGGCCAGCGTGGTCCGGCGCGGGTTCGCCGTGGAGCGGCAGGACAGCGTGGACGTGGTGGCCTTCTTCGCCTTGGACATCGAGAGCACCTCGTGGTCGCGGCCGGGGCGGATCGCGACGGATCGGCACCGGCCTGAGTGATTCCGAGTGATTCGGAGGGATTCTGGGCAGGCTGATCGGGGCCGTGCTCCGGATAGCGCCCAGGTTACGAGATCTCATTCCACAGGGGCCGTGACCAAAGCTACACATTGGACTGTGATTTTGCTCACAAATTCATGGGCAAATCGTAGATTTCCGACATATCGCCGCAAGCAGATTTTCCGGCAAACCACCCATATCGGGCATTGAGGAAGGTCTGCGACTCTTTTCGATCTAGGGTCTGCTTGGCATGTATCCGGCGAGTGTCCGAAAAAGGCGGTATTCCGGTCCGGTTACCGCACAGTCCGTGAAACCGCGCACGCGGTCGGTAGCGCCACGCGGTCCGTTCCGGCGGCCCTTGTTGGGATTCCCCGGCTGTGCTGGAATGCCACGGACCGTGGGTAGGGAGCAGTCCACCCCGGTGACCCGCTCTCCCGGACCGGCCGGGGTGCGGATGGAAACTCGACACCGTCCAGGCCGCGGCAACGCGGCGGGACGCCCGGTCCAGAGGTTGCGACGCCAGTGCAGGGACGTTTCAAAAGGGGTAGCGGCGCCGCGGGTAACCCGGAGTCGCGCGAGCCTGTGGCAGCCCCCCAGCAGGCGGCGGCCCCCGGCGGCCCGGCCGAGCCGTTGACGCCCGAGGCCACCGGCCGTCCGGAGGTCGACGGCCAGGACCGCAAGTCCACCCGGGACAAGCTCCGGACGACCCTGACCAGGCGCCGCGCCAAGGGCATGAGCCGCCTGGCCATGCGCAACTGGCGAATCCGGACCCGGCTGATCGCCCTGCTCGCCCTCCCCGTCCTGGTCTCCCTGGTCCTCGGTGGCCTGCGGATCCAGACCTCGATGGAGGCCTCGCAGCAACTCGCCCAGATGGCCAACCTGTCCGACCTGGCCAAGAAGGCGACCAACCTCGCGGACGCCCTGCAGAAGGAACGGGACATCAGCGCCGGCCCGATCACCGCGCGCCCGAACGACCCGCTCGACGACGACATCGTCACCGCCCGCAAGGAGACCGACGACCTCAGCCGCACCTTCACCGCCTCCTCGGACAAGTTCGAGAACCTCGAACTCTCCGGCGGTAAGGCCCTGCTGTTCCAGATCCGCAAGGACCTGAACTCGATCTCGGACGCGCGCAACACGCCGTACCAGAACAACCAGAACATCCAGTCGACGATCACCGCCTACGACGTGATCATCCGCGACCTGCTGTCCATCACCCAGGACATCGCGCTCGCGTCGAACAACAAGGACCTGGTCGTCTCGACCCGCGCGCTCCAGCAGTTCTCGCTGGCCAAGAACGCCACCTCGCAGCAGCGCGCCCTGATCAGCGCCGCGCTCGCCAACCCCAAGGGCCCCGACCTCAGCCTGAGCGACGAGTCCTTCGGTATCCGCCTGCGCGCCTCCTACGACAACGCGCTCACCAGCTTCAACAACATCTACACCGCGCACGACCTGGACAACCTGCGCGGCCAGCTGAGCTACAACAACGTCGTCGCCGACGCCGACCGCTACGCGCGCTCGATCCTCCAGCAGAGCGGTATCCACCAGACCGACCCGGTGACCTACAAGGACTGGTACGAGAAGGCCAGCGCCAAGATCACCGCCGAGCGCCGCATCGAGTCCAAGCTCATCGAGGACCTCGACGGCAAGGCCCAGGACCTCCAGTCCCAGGCCGACACCGAAGCCCTGATCATCGGTGCCGCCGTCGCCCTGGTGCTGCTCGTCGCCCTCGGTGGCGCCGGTCTGATCGCCCGCTCGATGGTGCGCTCGCTGACCCGTCTGCAGGCCGCGGCCGAGGACGTCGCCGAGCGGCGACTGCCCGAGCTGGTCAAGACGCTCTCCGAGAGCGACCCGCACGACGTCGACGTCACCGTCGAGCCGGTGGCCGTCGACTCCGCCGACGAGATCGGCCACGTGGCCCACGCCTTCGACATGGTGCACAGCGAGGCCGTCCGCCTCGCCGCCGAACAGGCCCTCCTCCGCGGCAACATCAACGCGATGTTCACCAACCTCTCGCGCCGCAGCCAGGGCCTCATCCAGCGCCAGCTGTCGCTCATCTCCGAGCTGGAGAGCCGCGAGGCGGACCCGGACCAGCTGGCCAACCTCTTCAAGCTGGACCACCTCGCGACCCGTATGCGCCGCAACGGCGAAAACCTCCTCGTCCTCGCCGGTGAGGACCCGGGCCGCCGCTGGACCCGCCCCGTCCCGCTGGTCGACGTGCTCCGCGCCGCCGCCTCCGAGGTGGAGCAGTACGAGCGCATCGAGCTCGCCACCGTGCCGTCGGCCGAGGTCGCCGGCCGCGTCGTCAACGACCTCGTCCACCTGCTCGCCGAGCTGCTGGAGAACGCCACCTCGTTCTCCAGCCCGCAGACCCGCGTCCGGGTCACCGGCCACGCGCTGCCCGACGGCCGCGTGCTGGTCGAGATCCACGACACCGGTATCGGCCTGAGCCCCGACGACCTCGCCGACATCAACGAGCGCCTCGCCAACCCGCCGACGGTGGACGTCTCCGTCTCCCGCCGCATGGGCCTCTTCGTGGTCGGCCGCCTGTCCCTGCGACACGGCATCCGCATCCAGCTGCGCCCCAGCGACTCCGGTGGCACCACCGCGCTGGTCATGCTCCCGGTCGACGTCACCACCTCCGCCGACCGTCGCGGCGCCGGCCGCCCCGGCCCGGCGCAGGCCAAGCAGCAGCAGCGCGGGGCCGCCCCGACGCCGCGCCAGCAGCGCCAGATGCCGCCCGGTCAGCCCGGCCCGGCCGCGCTCGGCCAGGGCCCGTCCGGCGGTGCGCCGCAGGGCGGCCGCCCGCAGCTCGGCCAGGGCGGCCCGGCGGCTCCGGCTCCGGCCGGTCCCGGTGCGCCCGGCGGCCGCGCCGGCGGTTTGCCGACCCGCCAGGTCGGTCAGTCGCTGCGCGAGAACCCGGTCGTGCCGGGCCAGCAGCCGCAGCAGGGCCAGCGTCCGCAGCAGCGTCAGCCCCAGCAGGGTCAGCAGCCCCAGCAGCGCCAGCCCCAGCAGGGTCAGCCGCAGCAGGGTCAGCCGCAGCAGTCCGCGCAGGGCGGCCTGCCGCAGCGCAGCCCGGGCCGGCAGGGCCCGCCGCAGGGCGGCCCCAACGGCCTGCCCCGCCGCGGTCAGCAGCCCGGCCAGCCGCAGCCCGCGCAGGGCCGCCCCGGCCAGGAGCGGCCGCGCCCCGGCGGCGAGTTCGACGGCGGTCCGGGCCCCCGGACCGGCGAGCAGCCGCAGCACGGCCGCCCCGGCGGCCCGGGTGCCCAGCAGCCGGGCGCGCGCCCCGGCAACCGTCCGCAGGACGGGCTGCCGCAGCGTCGCCAGCCGGGCCGTCCGGCCCCGCAGGGCGGTCCGCAGGGTGGTCCGCAGGGTCCCCAGGGCGGTCCGCAGCGCCCGCAGGGCCCCGGTGGTCAGGGTCCGCAGGGCCCGCGTCGCCCGCAGCGCCCCGGCCCGGACGCGCCGCAGCGCAACCAGCAGCCGCAGCTGCCGCCGCAGCAGCAGGCCCAGCCGCTGCCCGCGGCCGAGCCGGCCCCGGTGGAGAGCACCCAGCAGTTCGCCCGGCCGCGCTTCGAGGCCAGCCAGATCGACCCGCGGGACCCGCTGGGCCTCGGCCTGGTCGAGCCGGTGCTGCCGAACGTGCCGAACGCCCCGAACGTGCCGAACCCGGCGCGTCCGGAGCCGGTCCGCCAGGAGGCCCCGCGCCAGGAGCCGATGGCGCTGCCGACCGGCCCGTCCGAGGGTGCGGCCGAGCAGCAGTGGTACCGCGAGGAGGGCCGTCCGGCCGAGGCCCAGGGCCCGCAGGCGCGCTCCCGCTCGTACCAGCCGCGCCGCCCCGGCACCTCCGCGCCGGAGTTCCAGCAGGGTCAGCCGCAGCGGACCCAGCAGCAGGCCCCGCAGCAGGCCCAGGCCCAGTACGCCCAGCAGCAGCCCCAGGCCCAGCAGCAGCCGCCGCAGCCGCAGCCGGGTCAGCCGCAGCCGGGCGACGGCGAGGCCCCGTGGCGCCCGTCCGCCAACGACGAGCGCTGGCGCCGCGCCGAGCAGGTCCGCGAGCCCTCGACCAGCGGTGTCACGCTGTCCGGCCTCCCCCGGCGGACCCCGCAGGCCAACCTGGTCTCCGGGACGGCCGAGGCCTCGCCGCTGACCGGTCCCCAGGTCTCCCGGGCCCCCGAGGAGGTGCGCGGCCGACTGACGAACCTGCGCCGCGGCATCCAGCAGGGCCGCCGGGCCGGGGCCGAGCAGACCGGCCAGCCGGGCTTCCAGCATGGTGCCCAGCAGGGTGGATTCGATAGTTTCGGTGGCCGGACCGACGGCAACGGCGCAGATCACCAGGAGCGTTGAGTTGATTCAGATGAGCCAGGCCGCACAGAACCTGAACTGGCTGATCACCAATTTCGTGGACAACACCCCCGGGGTGTCCCACACCGTGGTGGTCTCCGCGG
>NZ_JBEOSA010000133.1:0-7190 GCF_040302625.1 Kitasatospora sp. NPDC097643
CGGGCGGACGGCCTTCCGGCGACGTCGATCGCCTGGGGTCCGTGGGCCGAGGCGGGCATGGCCACCGACGACCGGCTGGCCGAACGCCTGCGCCGTGAGGGTGTGCCCCCGATGGCACCCGACCTCGCCATGACCGCGCTCCAGCAGGCGCTGGAGAACGGCGACACCGCGCTCGCCGTCGCCGACATCGTCTGGGACCGGCTGCTCGACGGCGGGACGGCCCCCGTCGCCCTGTTCGCCGAGATCCCCGAGGCCGGCGGCGCCACCACCGCAGCGGCCGAGTCCGACGGCTCCGACGGCCGGTCCGGCGGTCTCGCCGGTCGCCTGGCCGGGCTGAACCCGGAGGAGCGGGCCGCCGTCCTGCTGGATCTGGTCCGCACCGAGGTGGCCGGGGTGCTCGGCTACGCGGAGGCGGACGCAGTGGACGCGGGCCGGGCCTTCCGCGAGCTGGGCTTCGACTCGCTGACCGCCGTCGAGCTGCGCAACCGCCTCACCGTCGTCACCGGCCTGAGCCTGCCCTCCACGCTGGTCTTCGACTACCCGACCGTCACCGCCCTCGCCGGCCACCTCGGGACCGAGGTCCTCGGCCACGCCGAATCGGCGGTCCCGGAGATCAGCGGCGCCCACTCCGCCGGCCCCGCCACCGACGAGCCGATCGCGATCGTGGCCATGAGCTGCCGTTTCCCCGGCGGGGTCGCCTCACCGGAGGAGCTGTGGCAGCTGCTGCTCGACGGCGGTGACGCCGTCTCCGGGTTCCCCACCGACCGGGGCTGGGACCTCGCCGCCCTGCACGGTGACGGGCCCGGCCGGGCCGGTACCAGGGAGGGCGGATTCCTGCACGCCGCCGCCGAGTTCGACCCGGTCTTCTTCGGGATCTCGCCGCGCGAGGCGCTCGCCATGGACCCCCAGCAGCGGCTGCTGCTGGAGACGGCCTGGGAGGCGTTCGAGCGGGCGGGCATCGACCCGGCCGCGCTGCGCGGCAGCCGGACCGGCGTCTTCGTCGGCACCAACGGCCAGGACTACCTGACCCTTGCCGCCAACTCCTCCGACGACCTGGAGGGGCGGCTCGGCACGGGCACGGCGGCGAGTGTCGTCTCCGGACGGCTGTCGTACACCTTCGGTCTGGAGGGGCCGGCGGTCACCGTCGACACCGCCTGCTCCTCCTCGCTGGTCGCGCTGCACCTCGCGGGCCAGGCTCTGCGGGCCGGGGAGTGCTCGCTGGCCCTGGTGGGCGGCGTCACGGTGATGTCGACGCCGGGTGCGTTCGTCGAGTTCAGCCGCCAGGGCGGCCTCGCCGAGGACGGGCGGTGCAAGGCGTTCGCGGCCGGCGCGGACGGCACCGGCTGGGGCGAGGGCGTCGGCCTGCTGCTGGTCGAGCGGCTCTCCGATGCCGAACGCAACGGCCACCGGGTGCTGGCCGTCGTCCGCGGCTCCGCCGTCAACCAGGACGGCGCCTCCAACGGCCTCACCGCCCCGAACGGGCCCTCCCAGCAGCGGGTCATCCGCCAGGCACTCGCCTCCGCCCGCCTCGGCGCCGCCGACGTCGACGCCGTCGAGGCGCACGGCACCGGTACCGTCCTCGGCGACCCGATCGAGGCCCAGGCGCTGCTCGCCACCTACGGTCAGGACCGCGCCGGTGCGCAGCCGCTCCGACTCGGCTCGGTGAAATCCAACATCGGGCACACCCAGGCCGCCGCCGGTGTCGCGGGCGTCATCAAGATGGTGCTGGCGATGGAGCACGGCGTCCTGCCGCGCACCCTGCACATCGACGCGCCGTCCACCGAGGTCGACTGGTCGGCCGGGGCCGTGGAACTGCTGACGCAGAACACGGCGTGGCCGCGGACCGGCCGCCCCCGCCGCGCGGCGGTCTCCTCGTTCGGCATGAGCGGCACCAACGCGCACGTCGTCCTGGAGCAGGCACAGGAGCCGGAGCCGGCCGTCGCCGAGCCGGACCCGGCCGCACCGCCGGTCTGGCCGGTGCCGCTGTCGGCCCGCACGGAGGACGGCCTGAGGACCCAGGCCGAGCGGCTGCTGCGAGCGGTGGCCACCGGCGCCGCGCCCGGCGACGCCGCGTACTCGCTGGCCACCGGCCGCTCCGCGATGGAGCACCGGGCGGTCGTGGTGGCCGCCGACGAGCAGGGGTTGATGCGGGGTCTACAGGGGTTGGCCGCCGGCACCCCCGGTGCGACTGTGGTCCGGGGCTCGGCCACGGGCGGCAAACTCGCCTTCCTCTTCACCGGCCAGGGCAGTCAGCGGCGGGGCATGGGAGCTGAGTTGTACGAGACGTACCCGGTGTTCGCCGAGGCTCTCGACGCGGTCTGCGCGGAGCTGGACGGCCACCTGGAGCGTCCGCTGCGCGAGGCGATCGCGGACGCCGAGCTGATCGACGAGACGGCGTACACCCAGCCCGCCCTGTTCGCCGTCGAGGTCGCGCTGTTCCGCCTGCTGGAGTCGTGGGGTCTGCGCCCCGACGCGCTGGCCGGCCACTCCATCGGCGAGCTGGCCGCCGCCCATGTCGCGGGCGTGTTCTCGCTGGCGGACGCGGCGCGGCTGGTCGCGGCGCGCGGGCGGCTGATGCAGGCGCTGCCGCGCGGTGGCGCGATGGTGGCGGTGGAGGCGGCGGAGGGCGAGGTCCTGCCGCTGCTGGCCGAAGGCGTCGGCATCGCGGCGGTCAACGGCCCGAGCTCCGTGGTGATCTCGGGCGCCGAGAGCGCCGTGCTCGAAATCGCCGAGAAGCTCGCCGCCGACGGACGCCGCACCAAGCGACTGACCGTCAGTCACGCGTTCCACTCGCCGCTGATGGACGGCATGCTGGACGACTTCCGTGCCGTTGCGGAGCAGGTGGCGTACGAGGCGCCGCGGATCCCGGTCGTCTCGACCCTCACCGGCGCACTCGCCTCCGCCGAGCTGACCGAGCCCGGCTACTGGGTGCGGCACGTCCGCGAGGCCGTCCGCTTCGCCGACGCCGTCCGGACGCTGGATGCCCAGGGCGTCACCATCTACCTGGAGCTCGGCCCCGACGGCGTCCTCAGCGCCCTCGGCCAGGACTGCGCCGCCGGGTCCGCCGCCTTCGCCCCGGTGCTGCGCCACGGCCACCCGGAGGCCCGGACGCTGACGACCTCCCTCGCCACCGCCCAGACGCGCGGCGCGGCCGTCGACTGGCCCGCGTACTTCGCCGGCACCGGTGCCCGCCGGATCGACCTGCCGACCTACGCCTTCCAGCGGGAGCGCTACTGGCCCGCGCCCGCGGCAGCGGCCACCGCAGGGGTGACCCGGGAGCCGGATGCGGTGGACGCCCGCTTCTGGGAGGTCGTCGAGCGCGAGGACCTGACCGCGCTCACCGACGAACTGCGGCTCGACGCCGACCAGCCGCTCGGCACCGCCCTCCCGGCGATCGCCGCCTGGCGCCGCCGCAGCCGCGAGCAGTCCACCGTGGACGGTTGGCGCTACCGGGTCGTCTGGCGGCCGGCCACCGAACCGGCCGCCCCGGTGTCCGGCAGCTGGCTGCTGGTGGTCCCCGCCGGGACCGACACGGCCGACCGCACCGCCGAGGTGTCGGCCGCGCTCACCCGCGAAGACGCCGACGTCCGGGTGGTCACCTGGGCCGTCGGCGACGACGACCGCGCAGCACTGGCCGCCCGGCTTCGCGAGGAGGCCGAGGCCGGCACGCCGTCCGGGGTGCTCTCGCTGCTCGCCCTCGACCCGGCGCCGCACCCCGCCCACCCGGCACTGCCCGCAGGCCTCGCCGCCACCCTCCTCCTGATGCAGGCCCTCGGCGACGCCGGGCTCGACGCCCCGCTCTGGTGCGCCACCGCGGGCGCGGTCGGCACCGGGGCCGGCGACCGTCCCACCGCGCCCGAGCAGGCCCAGGTCTGGGGCCTCGGCCGGGTGGCGTCCCTGGAACACCCCGACCGCTGGGGCGGTCTCGTCGACCTGCCCGAGCAACTCGACGCGCACACCGGTCCGCTGCTGGCCGCCGCTCTCAGCGGCGCCGGCGGCGAGGACCAGCTCGCCGTCCGGGCCACCGGCCTCCACGTGCGCCGCCTGGAGCGGGTCACCGGCCGGTCCGAGGGCCCGGCCGTGCCCTGGCGGCCGCGCGGCACCGTGCTCATCACCGGCGGCACCGGCGCCCTCGGCGCCCAGGTGGCCCGCCGGCTGGCCGGCGAGGGCGCCGAGCACCTGCTGCTCACCGGCCGCCGAGGCCCCGAGGCCCCCGGCGCCGCCGAGCTGGTCGCCGAGCTCGGCGCGCTCGGTGCCCGGGTGACCGTCGCGGCCTGCGACAGCGCCGACCGCGACGCACTGGCCCGGGTGCTCGACGGCATCCCCGCCGACCTGCCACTGACCGCCGTCGTCCACGCGGCCGGCGTGGTCGCCGACGCGCCGCTCGCCGACAGCGGACCGGCGCAACTGGCCGCCGTCGTCGCCGCCAAGGCCGCCGGCGCCGCCCACCTGGACGCCCTGCTCGGCGACCGGGAACTCGACGCCTTCGTCACCTTCTCCTCCATCGCCGGGGTCTGGGGCAGCGGCGGCCAGGGCGGCTACGCCGCGGCCAACGCCCACCTGGACGCCCTGGTGGAGGCCCGCCGGGCCCGCGGACTGGCCGGAACCTCGGTGGCCTGGGGTCCCTGGGCCGAGGCCGGCATGGCCGCCGGCGCGGACGCCGAGCACCACCTGCGCCGCTTCGGCCTGCCGGTGATGGCCCCGGGCGCCGCGCTGCTCGGCCTGTGGCGCGTCCTGGCGGACGGCGAGCCCACCGGCATCGTCGCTGACGTCGACTGGGCGGCGTTCACGCCCGCCTACACCGCTGCCCGCCGTCGCCCCCTGATCGGCGACCTGGCCGAGGTCCGGGCCGTCCTCGACACGGAGCCGGCCGCCGCCGACGACGGCACCGGCCGGGCGGGCGACGACGCCGGCGCCCTGGCCGCCCGGTTGGCCGGGCTCCCGGCCGCCGACCGCGACCGCGCCCTGCTGGAACTGGTGCGCGGCGAGGTGGCCGAGGTCATCGGCTACCCGGACGCCCGGTCCGTCGAACCGGACCGCGCATTCCGGGCGCTCGGCTTCGACTCGCTGACCGCGGTCGAGCTGCGCAACCGGCTCACCCTGGTCGCCGGGCTGCGGCTGCCCGCGAGCGTCGTCTTCGACTACCCGACGCCCGCGGCCCTCGCCGAGCACGTCCGGGACTGCCTGTTCCCCGACGGCGCCCGGGAGGCGGCGGTGGACCCGCAGGAGGCGCAGCTGCGGGAGGCGCTCGCCGCGATCCCGTTCGCGCGCTTCCGCGAGGCCGGCCTGCTGGACACCCTGCTCCGGCTCGCCGGTCCCGGCACGGACGGCCCCGCCACCGGCTCCGACGACGAGTTGGACCTGATCGACACGATGGACGTGGCGAGCCTCATCGACATGGCCCTCGACAGCAACGAAACCTGACACGTCCGAAGTGCGGAGCTCACGATGACCACGCCCAACGAGAAGATCGTCGCAGCGCTGCGGGCCTCCATCAAGGAGACCGAGCGCCTGCGGCGGCAGAACCAGCAGCTGATCGCGGCCTCGCGCGAGCCGATCGCGATCGTCGGGATGAGCTGCCGGTTCCCCGGGGGCGTGGAGTCGCCGGAGGCCCTGTGGCGGCTCGTCGCCGACGCCGGCGACGCCATCTCCGAGTTCCCCACCGACCGCGGCTGGAACCTCGCCGACCTGTACGACGCGGACCCGGACCGGCCGGGCACGTTCTACGCCCGCGGCGGAGGCTTCCTGCACGATGCCGCCCGGTTCGACCCGGCGTTCTTCGAGATCAGCCCGCGCGAGGCGCTGGCCATGGACCCGCAGCAGCGGCTGCTGCTGGAGACCTCCTGGGAGGTCTTCGAGCGGGCGGGCATCGACCCGACCACGCTGCGCGGCAGCCGGGCCGGCGTCTTCGTGGGTGCCTCCTCGCAGGGGTACAGCGCGGTCGCGGACGACCTGCCGGACGGTGTCGAGGGCTACCTACTGACGGGCAACGCGGCGGCGGTCGTCTCCGGGCGCCTGTCCTACACCTTCGGCTTCGAGGGGCCGGCGGTCACCGTCGACACCGCCTGCTCCTCCTCGCTGGTCGCCCTGCACCTCGCGGTGCAGGCGCTGCGCAACGGCGAGTGCTCGATGGCGCTCGCGGGCGGTGTGACCGTCCTCGCCACCCCCGACGTGTTCGTCGAGTTCAGCCGCCAGCACGGGCTGGCCTCGGACGGCCGGTGCAAGGCCTTCGCCGCCGCGGCGGACGGCACCGGCTGGTCCGAGGGCGTCGGCATGCTGCTGGTCGAGCGGCTCTCCGACGCGCGGCGAAACGGCCACCAGGTAATGGCGGTGGTGCGCGGCAGCGCGGTCAACCAGGACGGTGCGTCCAACGGTCTGACCGCCCCGAACGGCCCGTCGCAGCAGCGGGTGATCCGACAGGCCCTGGAGAGCGCCGGGCTGACGGCAGATCAGATCGACGCGGTGGAGGCGCACGGCACGGGCACCCGCCTGGGTGATCCGATCGAGGCGCAGGCCCTGCTGAACACCTACGGTCAGGAGCGGGCCGACGACCGGCCGCTCTGGCTCGGCTCGCTCAAGTCCAACATCGGCCACACCCAGGCCGCCGCCGGTGTCGCGGGCGTCATCAAGATGGTCATGGCGATGCGGCACGGCGTGCTGCCGCAGACCCTGCACGTGGACGAGCCGTCCCCGCACGTCGACTGGTCGGCCGGCGCCGTCGAACTTCTGTCGGAGCGCCGGCCCTGGCCGGAGACCGGAGGGCCGCGCCGGGCCGCCGTCTCCGCCTTCGGTGTGAGCGGGACCAACGCCCACACGATCCTGGAGCAGGCTCCGGCCGCGGAGGAGTCCTCGGAGGATGACTCGGTGGTCCTGCCGACAGTGCCGGTCGTGCTGTCCGCGAAGAGCCCGGAGGCGCTTGCGGCGCAGGTGGCGGGGCTGGTGGCGGTGGTCGAGGGCGATGGTGCGCCGAGTGTGGCGGATCTGGGTTTCTCGCTGGCGACGGGCCGGGCGGCGTTCGAGTACCGGGCGGGGTTCGCGGCCTCCGATGGTGCGGAGCTGCTGGCCGGGCTGGCCGCGGTGTCCGGTGGTCAGGCATCGGTGGTGGAGGGGCGGACGGCGTTCCTGTTCACCGGTCAGGGCAGTCAGCGGGCCGGGATGGGGGAGGAGCTGTATGCGGCCTACCCGGTCTT
>NZ_JBEOSA010000134.1:0-6291 GCF_040302625.1 Kitasatospora sp. NPDC097643
CCGGGGGGGGGGCGGGGCCACGCGGGGGGGGGGGGGCGCGGCGGGGGGTGGTTATTGGTGTGGGGGGGGGGTGGGGTCGGGCGGCGCCCCCCCCCCCCCACTCCAGCGAGGGTTCAGAGGGACGGCAGGAAGTTCACCTGGGCCTTGAGCGACAGCAGGTCGTCCTCATCCGCGGTGTAGCCCTGAACGGTGAGGTTGAACTTCGCCCGCGGGATCTCCTTCGGGAAGTCCATGGTGAGGGTCAGCGTCGTGTCGCCCTTCGGGATCGGGCTCTTGCCGTCGCTGGTCTCGCAGGTCAGCTTCAGGTCGCCCGCGCCGCGCAGTTGGGTGAAGAGGTCGTACCGCTTGGTCAGGAGCTTGATCAGACCCAACTTGATTGTGACATCGAGATAGGCGCCGTCCGCGATCTCCGCCTGCGCTGTGGCGTTAATGGTGAAGACGTTGGTCCGACCCGTGGCGAGCGGGTCCGGGGTCGCCGTGATGCTGTTGATCACCAGTGCGTCGGTCGCCAGACCGGTGTCCTCGTAGGACCAGTTGGCCATCGGAAATCTCCCTGAGCGGAGGGGAATTGGGTCGCTGAACGGTTGCCCAGTCTGGTGTCGCGACATCTCGCGGCAGGGCAGCGTGCGATCCAAACCACTCGAACGGGCGATCGCTGGGGGTCGGGTGGCGGTAAGTCAGGCGCTGCGGCCCGTGACGTAGAGCGGCTTCATGTCGACGACGGTGGTGGTGACGGTGTGGCCGAGGCCCTCGCGCGCCGCGTTGGTGAGCAGGCCGGAGTCGGCGGGCGCGTGCTCGGCGAACAGGCCGCCGAGCTTGCGGGTACGGGCGTACTCGGCCTTGGCGCGGACGGAGCGCGGGGTGTCGAGGGAGAGGAAGACGCCGTTGGCCGGGCTGTGGAGGAAGTCGGCGTCGGCGGCGGTGTCGGTGTGGAGCTGGAAGCCGTTGCGGCCCTGGCCGCCCTCCAGGTCGAGGTAGTTGCGCAGCACGTCGGTGAAGGTGCTGATGCCGGGCAGGAAGGTGCCGACCGTGCCGCCCTCGCCGCGGTCGTAGGTGCCGCGCAGGGGCGAGATCTGGCTGACCTGGGCGCGGCGGGCGTTGCGGGTGGTGGTGGCGTAGCCGAGGTGGATGCGGCGGGAGTCGACGCGGAGTTCGTCGACGAGGTACGTGACGGCGTCGTCGATGGAGTCGGCCTGGGTGCCGTTCGGGTCGCGGCGCAGCGGCGTGTGGTGGCCGAGGCCGTCGGACCAGGGGCTGCCGAACAGGTCGAAGGACGTCAGGTCGAGCCGTTCGGCGCCCGCCTCCACCAGGAGCGGGACGTTCATGTCGCGAATGGGCTGGACGGAGGCCGGCACCGCGACGGCGATCGACACGTTCCGGCCGGTGGCGGCCAGCGCCGCCTTGGTCTCGCGGATGAGTGCGGCGTAGTTGGCGGGGTCCTCCGGCCCGTACTCGGCGTCGCCGGCACCGGTGGAGCCGGGCCAGCGCCAGTCCAGGTGGAGCGCGGAGAACATCGGGAAGGCCTGGAAGAGCCGGACGACGGACTGCGCGAACCGCTGGCGGGCGGCGGGGTCCTTGGCGATGTGGTGGAAGGCCTGGCTGAGGTCCCAGCCGCCGACGTGCAGGCCGACGGCGAGGGCCGGGTTGGCCGTCTTGAGGCGGCGCACGGCGCCGAGGAGGCCTTGGGCCTTCTGCTGGTTGAACAGCTCCTGGTAGTCGTTGGAGACCCAGCCGTCGAAGCCGTAACCGTGGTAGGCGGCGACCGCGCCCCACGGGTCGGTGAAGACCACCTCGCCGTTCGCTGATTCGGGGACGCCGAAGTCCCTTGCCGCCCGGGTCAGGGCGGCACCGAGGACGCCCCGGTCGCCGAGGACGCCGACCAGGCCGAGGATGACTTCGTCGAAGGCTCCGTTGGGGGCATCGAGGCGGGTGAGGTCCGCGCCCGCGCCGCTCGTGGCGGGGTCCGAGTCGTCCGTCAGGCGGCCGTCGTAGGCCCACGAGGTGTCCAGGAAGCCGGAGACGGTCTGGTCGCCGCTGCGCCGGTAGGTGTTGAACGCGGGCTTGGCGACCCGGCACGGGGTGTAGGACAGCTTCGCGTCCTCCGTGCCGGGGTTGAAACCGGTCATCGCGTAGGTCTTTTCGGCAGCGCCGACGGCCTGTCCGTTGAGGCCGGGGTCGGACGGGTACACCAACTCGCTCATGGCAAGCGCTCCCTGCATCGAGGTAACGGAAAGTGCCCGGTTCGAAGCCGGGCGTGACCGTGCTCGTGCAGCGTAGTCGGCGGGCCGGGCGGTGCGGGCGAGTTCGGGCGAAGGAGTTGACGGAGCGTCAAGTGTTCGGTTATGCGGGTTCGGTCAGCAGGTTGGCGACACGGTCGGCGGTGAGGACGCCGAGGAGGTAGCCGTCGTCGTCGATGACGGGCCAGACCGTCAGACGCTTGATCCGCATCGCGATCGCGGCCAGGGCCAGGCCCATGGTCGGCCACGCGAACGGGCCGCGTTGGTGGGAGGTCGAGCTGATCGACGTCCGCTCGGTGGACCACGGGCGGATCAGGAACGGGTGGAGCCCGGTACGGGTGACCAGCCCCTCGAGACGGCCGTCGTGGTCGTGGACGAGCAGGTAGTCGAGGTGGGCGCTGCGGAGGATGTCGTCGGCCTGATCGACGGTGCTGTCGTCGGCGATCTGGTGGTCGTACCGGGCCATGGCGTCGGCGACTGTAAGGGCGGCGCCGGGGCGTGCTGACTCGGGGGAGTACGTGGTCACGGCGGTCACCGGTTCCCGTCTTCACCCAGAACGAGGCCGGAACGGTACCGGGATGCGGGATGCCCTGGATGCCTCCGAGCGTACTCCCGTGGCGGGCGGTCCGCCGGAGGCCTACGCGGAGTAACGTGGAAGACAACCGAGGACATTCCGCATACCGGTATCAGTGCTGGTGTCGCCCTGGGTCATGAGTGGTCCCTCGTGGACCGGACAGGCGGCTTCGGATGATGCCGATTCCTCTTCCCTCGTTCCCCTCGCCGTATTCGGTGCCCGGCGTTCCCGCGCTGCCGCGGCTGGTGCTGGAGCCGACCATGGCGCGGGACGGCGTCTTCGACGGCGCCTGGTGGCCGCGCTCCAAGGACGCCCTGGTCGAACTGCCGGACCTGATCACCGCACTCAGGGCCCACCTCGGGCGCATCATCCGGGTCGGGCTGGACACCTCGGCCTGGGACGACGTGCCGCGGTCGGTGGTGGTCGACGGCGTCGGGGTGAGGATCAACTGGTTCGCCGGCAGCGACGCCACGATCAGCCTCACCTGCGGGTTCCAGGACCATTTCCTGTTGCTGGTGGTGCCGCCGCGTACGGATCCGGAGACCGCGTCGACCGCGATGGCGGCGGCGGCCGTCACCGGAAACCACACCCCGGCGGCGGAACTGCTGCTGATCGGTTGAGGGGGTGTGAAGCGAACGGCAGGGGGCCCGGCCATGGCGGCCGGGCCCCCTGCGGACAGTGGTCAGGCGGTGAAGCGGGGGTCGCGGGCTTCGATGGCCTGGACGAAGGCGGTCCATTCGGCCTGGTCGAAGGCGAGGTGGGGGCGGCCGGGGTTCTTGTCGTCGCCGAGCCAGACGTCGCCGTTGTCGAAGCGCGCGATGATCACGCAGTTGCCGTTGTCGTCCCCGGAGAAGGGAGACTTGACCCAGCTGGCGGAGGCGGGATCGTGGTCGTAGGGGTCGCGCTTTTCGCTCACGTCAACTCTTCCAGCTTGCGTTCAAGGGCTGCGATGGTGTCCTCCGGGGACAGCGCGCACCGCTTCACTCGGGCAAACGCCCTTTCAGCTCGCCGTACATCGCGTCCCGTTCTACGCGGGAGCATACCTCCGACCGCTTCGACGAACACGAAGCCGTCGTCGGGCTCGTCCGGGAACCGCATAAGGACAAGCCCTGAGGTGAGAATGCCCTGCCGACCGGCGCTCAAGGGCACCATGCGCACTGTGACGTTGGGGTATTGGGCGACCTTGATCGTGTGGCGAATCTGGTCGGCCAGTACCTGTTGGTCGCCGGCCACCAGGAGCGCCACTTCGCCGAAGTACGCCTCGAAGTTGAGGACCGGCTCCGCGGTCAGCCTGCGTTGACGCAGTATCCGGACTTCGGCGGCGGTTTCGATCTGCTCCTCGTTGGGTGCGCTCAGGCCCGCCGCGATCATCTCCTTCGCGTAGCCCTCGGTCTGGAGAAGCCCGGGAAACGCGGACAGGAAGTAGTCCTGCATATGCGAGGCATCGGACTCAAGGGCAAGGTACTCGGCGAATGCTGCGGTGATCGAGTCCGCGAAGTCGAGGTTGCGCCACCACTGTTTGGTCGGACCGTCGCTGAGCAGGTTCTCGAAGTCCTCGCGCTCCTGGCCCGATACGCCGTAGTGATCGAGCAGTGCCTTCAGGTCGGCAGCGCTGATCTGCTGGTGGGCGCGCTCGATTCTGCTGAGGCGTGCGGCGTTCCAGCCCTTCAGGCCCTCGGTGACCTCGGTCAGGGTCTTGTTGTTGTACAGCCGCCAGTTGCGCAGCTCGTCGCCGAGGCGGATCTGCCTGATGGCTGACAGGTCCTTGCTCAAGTGGCGCCCCTCCCTCTGAGTGTGGGTCCAGTCTCGCCATGATGCACAGGCGACTCAACTCCTTTCAAGATCAATGGATTTGTTGTGGCGTTCGGGTTGCAGGTTCGAATTGATGTGAGCCACACTCAGCGTGACCGCACGAACACGCCACTGAAGGTGTGGGGTGACTCATGTCCACCTTGCGTAACCCGGTCCTCCAAACCTGGGAGACCACCCTCACCGAGCACTCGACCTCGGTCCGTACCGCCCGCCACCTGATCCGCCAGCAACTGACCTGTTGGGGCTGGTCCGGCGATCCCGTCGACGACCTCGTCCTCATCGCCTCCGAGCTCGTCACCAACGCCGTCGTCCACGCCTGTCGCGGGCAGGGCGAAGTCCGGCTCTACCTCCAGGAGTTCGACGGCGACTGCCGGCTCGAAGTCTGGGACCCGCGCAGCGACCTCCCGCTCCGTGAGCGCCAGCCGCGCCGCTTCAACGAGTGCGGCCGGGGCATCGACCTCGTCCGCCAACTCGCCTTCGACTTCGGCGTGATCGGGCGGCGTGGTGCCGGTAAGCGCGTCTGGGTGCGCGTCCTCCGAGGCGCCACCAACAACCCGCCCTCACCCGGGAGTTGAGCACCATCAAGCTCGCCACCACGGCCGCGATCACCACGGCCAGCCTCGCCCTCGCCTGGTTCGCCTCGGACCTCGTTCCGCCCCGCGAGCCGGCCACCGCCGATGTGGTCTGGTGGACCACCCTGGCCGCCGCCCTGATGACCGGCATCAACCGTCACAACGACAACGACCTCGACGACGACTGAACCGAGGAGCCCCCGTGACCACCATGCACCCCGCCGCGATCGCCTTCCGTGACCCCGCCGCCCTCTGCGTCCGCACCGAGATCGGCGGCGCCCACCGCGTCCACCGCACGCCCGGCTACGAGAGCGGCGCCGTCCTCCCCGACGACACCTGGCAGCCGCTGCCCGAGGACCACCCCGAGCGGTACATCCCGGGCCTCTTCACCAAGGACAGCGGCCTGATCGAGTTCTTCCGTCTCCCCGACACCGTCACCGACGCCCACTCCCTCGCCGCGCTCGTCGACATGCTCGGCGACCCGCACCCCGTCCCCCTCGGCGAGACCGACGACCCGCCCGGCGAACCCGTCACCCACCGCCGCCCCGCCAGCGGTCTGCGGCTCGGCCTGCACGTCGACAACCACCAGAACCTGCCGTACACCGACCGCGACACCGCCCGCCGCCGCCTCTGCGTCAACCTCGGCCCCGGCAGTCGGCACCTCCTCCTCTCCAACACCGACATCAAGTCCATTTGTCGGACCGTCCACGACCGTTACGAGACCTGTCACCCCCACACCGACGACCTCCGGCGGTACCTCGCGCTGCGCCGCCCGCTGAAACTCCTCCGGATCCGCATCGACCCGGGCGAGGGCTGGCTCGTGCCGACCGCCGTCCTGCCGTACGACGAGTCCACGGAGGGCCAGGAGCTGCCGTCCGTCACGGCGTCCTGGCTCGGGCACTGGGAGCGGGGGCTGTTCGGCCCGCTGATCTGACCGCACTTCGGTCACTCTCCGTGCGCGGAGCCGCCGGAGGGGCGGGCGCGGGTCGTACCGTTGCGCACCGGCGTGGACTACGACGACGTGGTCCAGGTGCTGGAGGACGAGGGCGTCGAGAAGTTCGAGCAGTCGTGGAACGAGCTGCTCGACACCGTCACC
>NZ_JBEOSA010000135.1:0-6121 GCF_040302625.1 Kitasatospora sp. NPDC097643
GAACGCCCTGCCGGAGGCCAGCGTCGCGCTGTACAAGGCCGCCGTGACCCGAACACCGCCCGGCGGTAGGCGTTGCGCAGGTCGGTGAGCGGCTGGGTCTCGCGGCTCAGGCGGGGCCGCGGCGGCTCACTGGTCGTCGTCGCCCGACGGGGTCGGCCGGGCCGGCGGGTTGCTGGACCGCGGCTTGCCCGGGCCCGAGGTGGCCGTACCCGAACCGGACGTGCCCGAACCGGACGTGGCGGAGCAGGAGCCACTCGGCGTCGCGCCGGCGCCGCCGCACTTCGGGTCGCGCTTGGGCGGGTCCGGGATGTAGACGGTCGGGAACTCCTTCTCGGGCATGGCCCGGGTGGCGTCGTTCATCGCCTGCTGCCAGATCGGCCCGGGGCCGGTGGCGCCGAACACCTCGTCCTGCCAGTGGCCGCCGATCCTGATGTCCTTCATCGGCACCTTGGTGCCCGGGCTGCCCAGCCAGACCGAGGCGGACAGGTTGCCGGTGTAGCCGGTGAACCAGGCCGACTTCTTCTCGTCGGTGGTCCCGGTCTTGCCCGCGATCTGCCGGCCGTCGTCGAGGTTGAGGTTCCGGGCGGTGCCGCCCTTCTCGGTCACCCCGATCAGCACGGTGTTGATCACGTCCGCGGTGTTGTCCGACATCACCTGGCCGCACCTGGCCGGGCTCACCGGGACGTCCTTGCCGTCCACCGTGCTGATCCGGTTGATCGCCAGCGGCGCGCAGTAGGTGCCGCGGGCGGCGAAGCTCGCGTAGACGTTGGCCATCGTCAGCGGGCTGACCTCCTGCGTGCCGAGGCCGAGGGCGGGCAGCTCCTGGAGCGGGTCGCCGCTCGCCTTGCCGGTCACGCCCAGCTTGTTGGCCATCTGCTTGACCGCGCAGAGGCCGATCTCCTGCTCCATCTGCACGAAGTAGGTGTTCACCGAGAGCGCCATGGCCTCCTTGAGCTCGTACGGGCCGACCTCCCGCGCGCTCTCGTTGGGGATGGTGCCGGTCTTCTTGCCCTTGTCCAGGTTCTTCCAGGTGCCGTCGCAGGTCTTCATCGTCGGCCAGTCCATCGACCGCGGCGAGTCGTACCGCTGGGTGGACGACAGCCCGGCCTCCAGGGCCGCGGCGGCCACGATGGGCTTGAAGTTGGAGCCGGGCTGGAAGCCGATGCCGCCGCCCATCGCCGCGTCCACGTTGTAGTTGACGACGGTCTCGTTGTTCTCCTTCTTCAGCCCGTACGGACGGGTCTGCGCCATCGCCAGGATCTTGCCGGAGCCGGGCTCGACCATGGTCATCGCCGCCGACACCGGGTCGGTGACGAACACCTGCTCGGAGACGGCCTTCTGGGCGGCTGCCTGCTTCTCCGGGTCGAGCGTGGTGTAGATGTTGAGGCCGCCCTGGTCCCACAGCTTCTTGCGCTCGGCGGCGCTCTTGCCGAACACCGGGTCCTGCTTGACCACGTGCCGCACGTAGTCGCAGAAGAAGCCCATCCCCGCCTTGGCGGTGATGCAACCGTTCTGCGGCTCCTTGTAGTTGAGGCCCAGCGGGGTGAGCTTGGCCTGCCGGGCCTGCTCGGCGGTGATGTGCTTGTTCTCCACCATCTTGTCGAGCACGGTGTCCCGGCGCTTCTGGGCGGCCACCGGGTGCAGCTTCGGGTCGTACTGCGTGGGGTTCTGCACCAGCCCGGCGAGCATCGCCGCCTCGGGGAGGGTCAGGTCCTTGGCGTCCTTGCTGAAGTACCGCTGGGCGGCGGCCTGGATGCCGTACGCCTGGTGCCCGTAGAAGGTGATGTTCAGGTAGTTGGTGAGGATCTGATCCTTCGTCAGGTCCTCCTCCAGCTTGATGGCGTACCGGAGTTCCTGGATCTTGCGGCCGAGGGTCTTGCGCTGCGCGTCGCGCACCGCCTCCGGATCGTCGCCGGCCTTCTCCACGTTGACGTTCTTCACGTACTGCTGGGTCAGCGTGGAAGCGCCCTGGACGGCCGCGCCGCTCTCCGCGTTCTTGGTGATCGCCCGCAGGATGCCCTTGAGGTCGACGGCACCGTGCTCGTAGAACCGGGCGTCCTCGATGTCCACCTGCGCCTGGCGCATCAGCGGCGACATCTGGTCGGCGGCCAGCACGGTGCGGTCGCGCTCGTAGACCTTGGCGATCAGGCCGCCCCTGGCGTCGAAGATCTGCGTCGCCTGCGTCAGCGGCGGGGTCTTGAAGTCGTCCGGAATGCTCTCGAAGCCCTCCGCGCCGCTCTTCGCGCCGAGCCCGGCCGCCCCCGCCGCCGGAAGGATCAGACCCGCCAGCAGCACGCCCCCGAGTACGCTGCAGCCGAGGAACTTGACCGTGTGACCCAGCAGACCGAGCGGGGTGACGCGGCGCCGGGGGCGCGGTTCCCAGGTGTCGCCCGGGTCCGGAGCGGATATGCGGCTCTTCGGTGACATAACTCGAACACTACGGGTGCGAATGCCGCACGTGGGCAGGGAATTCGCCGAGCTTTGTCACAAATCCGCGACAGAATCGACTCATTCCGGAGAGTCGGACGGGTGTGCGGGCCGGCTGCGCCTCGGACGACGGACAGCCGGGCGGGCGGGGCAAGGACCGTTCGCCTACGGCCCTTGCTCCCACCGGTAGTTCACCGGGGGTCAGGACGCGGCCGGGCAGGAGGTGTCGGCCTCCGGGCGGTGGCCGGTCACCAGGAAGTCCGTCACCACCGCGTCCCCGCACGGGTTCCCGTTCGCGACGTAGACGTCGTGGCCGCCGGAGTCCACGGTGACCATCCGGGCCCGGTCGCCGAACGCGGCCCGCAGCTTGAGGGCACCCCGGTAGGGGGTGGCCGGATCCCGCAGGTTCTGGGCCAGCAGGACGTTCGACGGGCCCCGGTCGGTGACCCGGACCGGCGGCTCGGCCGGGGCGAACGGCCAGAAGGCGCAGGGCATCACGTTCACCGGCATGCCCGCGGTGAGCGGACGGGCGGCGCGCTCGGCGGCGACGTCCTTGGCGTAGGCGGCCGGGTCGGTGGGCCAGCTGACGTCGTTGCACAGGGTGCCGACCGAGACCGCGATGGAGTTCTGCAACACCTGCTCCGGCGGCGCGACCGGGGCGGGCAGCGGACGGCGGCCGAGGCCGGCCAGCATCAGCCGGGCCAGATCGGGGAATCTGGCGTCCGCGTACATGCTCTGCACCAGCGTCTCGCGCAGCACGTTGCCGTTGAGCTCCGCCGGGTTGGCACCCGGCCAGGCCAGCGGCGCGGTGTCCAGGCGGGCGGCCAGGTCGAGGAAGAGCGGGCGGACCTCGTCGGGGGTGTCCGCGACCCGGTCCGGGTTGCCGGGCGCCGAGGCCCAGCGGGCGAAGTCGGGGAAGCGGTCCTCGACGCCCTGGCCGAAGGCGGCCAGCCAGCCGCGCTCCACCCGCGACGGGTCCGGGTCGTCGTTGCTGTCCAGCACGATCCGGTCGGTGTGCCGGGGGAACATCGTGGCGTACACGGCGCCGGCGTAGGTGCCGTAGGAGGTGCCCCAGGCGGAGAGCCGGCGCTCGCCGAGGGCCTGGCGGATCCGGTCGATGTCGCGGGCCTCGTTGCGGGTGGAGATGCTGCGCAGCACCGGTCCGCCGTTGCGGGCGCAGGCGTCGGCGACCCGGCGCACGGTGGCGAGGTTCTCGTCGATCGAGCCGTCGGCGGCCGGCCAGGGGCGCAGCTTGACCATCGCCAGGTCGGCGTGGTCCAGCCCGCAGCTGACCGGGGTGGAGCGGCCGACGCCGCGCGGGTCGAAGCCGACCAGGTCGTAGCGGTCCAGGACGGACTGCGGGAGGCGCTTGGCGGCGCTGGTGGGGACGCCCAGACCGGAGCCGCCCGGGCCGCCCGGGATCGTCAGCAGCACGCCGCGGCGCTGTCGCGGGTCGGCGGCGGCGATCCGGGAGACCGCGAGGGTGATCTGCTCGCCGTCCGGATCGGCGTAGTCGAGCGGGACGGTGACGGTGGCGCACTGCTGGCGGGGGTCGGCGCTGCCGCCGCAGGCCGACCAGGCAAGGCGGTCGCCGCCGGGGGTCGCCGCGGTCGAGGCGGCGGCGGGCAGGGCGGTGAGGGCGGTGACGGCGAGCGCGGCGGCTGCGGTGGCGGCGGCGGTGCGGTTGATGTTCGGCATGCCCAGAAGTCTGCTGGCGGCGGGGAGTTGGACCCATCCGGGCAGCGGGCCGGTCGGGGGTGGGGTAAACCCCCCGGTGGTGCGGGTGCGCCCCGGGTGGGCCGCACCCGGGGCGCCCGGCAGGCCGGCAGGCCGGCAGCCGGTCCGCCTGTCAGACTGTCGGCCTGTTTCGTCCGACGGGGTCAGAGACCGAGCAGACCCGGGTCGGAGGCGAGGGCGCGCAGCGGCTCGCGCGGGTCGGCGACCAGCCGGCGCTCCGCCAGGTCGAGGATGCCGCCCACCCCGGTGACCTCGGCGGCGAGCACGCCGTCGGCGCGGGTCAGGTGCTGCACGACCTGGAAGGTCTTGCCCTCCCGCCAGACGAACGCGCAGCTGACGTCCACCACGTCGCCGGCGCGCAGCTCCCGCAGGTACTTGACCGTGGTCTCCAGCACCACCGGGCCCACGCCCTTGGCGACCAGCTCGGCCTGCCGGATCCCGGCGGCGTGGAGGTACTCCCAGCGGGCGTGCTCGGCGTACTGGAGGTAGACGGCCTGGTTGAGGTGGCCCTGGCTGTCGGTTTCGTACCCGCGGACGGTGATCCGCGTCGTGAAGTCCTGATCGGTCATGGTCCGCACGCTACTCCGCGGGCCCCGGCGCGAGGCTGTGACGTGCGTCGCGCCGGCGCCGGCGGCTACCGGAGGGTCAGGATCCGCGGGCCGTCCTCGGTGATGGCGACGGTGTGCTCGATGTGGGCGGCGCGGCTGCCGTCGGTGGTGCGCAGCGTCCAGCCGTCCGGGTCGGTGTCGTGGTCGTCGCGGCCGCCGGCCGTGAGCATCGGCTCGATGGCCAGGACCAGGCCCGGCCGCAGCGGGTAACCCCGGCCCGGGCGGCCCTCGTTGGGCAGGTGCGGGTCCTCGTGCATGCGGCGTCCGATGCCGTGCCCGCCGAAGCCCTCGGGCAGGCCGTAGCGGCCGGCGCGGGCGACGGAGCCGATGGCGTGGGCGATGTCGCCGGTGCGGTTGCCGACCACGGCGGCGGCGATGCCGGCCTCCAGGGCGCGGCGGGTGGCCTCGATCAGGGCGGTGTCCTCGGGGCGGGCGGTGCCGACGGTGAAGCTGACGGCGGCGTCGCCGGCCCAGCCGTCCAGGACGGCGCCGCAGTCGATGCTCACCAGGTCGCCGTCGCGCAGCCGGTAGCCGTCCGGGATGCCGTGCACCACGGCGTCGTTGACGGAGGCGCAGATGACGGCCGGGAACGGCACCGGCGCGAAGGCCGGGCGGTACCCGAGGAACGGCGAGCCGGCCCCGGCGGCCCGCAGCACCCCGCGCGCCACCTCGTCCAGTTCCAGCAGGCTGACCCCGACCGCCGCCGCGTCCTGCACGGCGGCCAGCGCATCCGCGACCACCCGCCCGGCTTCGCGCATCGCGGCAAGGGCGGTGTCCGACTTGAGTTCGACCATGGTGAATCACTCCCCTGGATCCAATTCTTATACCGGTATTTGTATCACGGTCGCTGGTCGTGTGGTCGACGCGTCCGCACCGGGCCGGTGCGGGAGTGCGCCTGGCGGGCCGAGCCCGGGGAGGCCGCACAGGAGACGCCCCGGCGGGAACCGTCCGGGACGCCGTAGGATCGACCCCATGGTGAGGACTCCGCTGACGCCGTTGGAGCGCGAGCGCGGTGAGCGCTTCGGGGCGCTGCTGCGGGAGGCGCGTGGCGAGCGCAGCATGGTCGAGGTGGCGGCGGTGGCCGGGGTCTCGGCGGAGACGCTGCGGAAGATCGAGACCGGACGGGCGCCGACGCCGTCGTTCTTCACCATCGCCGCGCTGGCCTTCGCACTCGGGCTGTCACTGGACGAGCTCGCGTCGGCCTGCGCGCTGCCGGAGGACGGCGAGGCACTGTCGGCCTAGCGACAACGGCGACGGCCCGCCCGGCGCGGGAGCGGCCGGCACCAGGTCGTCCGCGGTGACGGCGGGCAGCAGCCGGCGGACGGCCGCGGTGAACGCCCGCTTGGACA
>NZ_JBEOSA010000136.1:0-5985 GCF_040302625.1 Kitasatospora sp. NPDC097643
CAGCGGGTGATCCGTCAGGCCCTGGCCAGTGCCGGGCTGACGGCGGACCAGATCGACGCGGTGGAGGCGCACGGCACGGGCACGCGTCTGGGTGATCCGATCGAGGCGCAGGCCCTGCTCGCGACCTATGGCCTGGAGCGGGCCGACGACCGGCCGCTCTGGCTCGGCTCGGTGAAGTCGAACATCGGGCACACCCAGGCCGCGGCCGGTGCCGCCGGTGTGATCAAGATGGTCATGGCGATGCGACACGGCGTCCTGCCCAGGACACTGCACGTGGACGAGCCGTCCCCGCACGTCGACTGGACGGCCGGCAGCGTCTCGCTGCTGACCGAGAACGTCGACTGGCCGGAGACCGGCCGCCCGCGCCGCGTGGGCATCTCCGCCTTCGGCATCAGCGGGACGAACGCCCACACGATCCTGGAGCAGGCTCCGGTGGTCGAGGAGACCCCAGAGGACGCCGCGGCGACCGTGCCGGTGCTGCCGGTGGTGCTGTCCGCCAAGAGCGAGACCGCACTGCGGGCCCAGGCCGAGCGCGTCATCGCCGCTGTCGAGGAGCAGCCCGAGGCCCGGCTCGCCGACCTGGCGCTCTCCGCGGCAGTCGGCCGGGCTTCGTTCGAACACCGGGCGGCGGTGCTGGCCGAGGACCGGACGGAACTGCTGGCGGGCCTCCGGGCCCTGGCCACGGGTGGCTCGGGCGCGAACGCCCGCCACGGCACGGTGGTGGAGGGGCGGACGGCGTTCCTGTTCACCGGTCAGGGCAGTCAGCGGGCCGGGATGGGGGAGGAGCTGTATGCGGCCTACCCGGTGTTCGCGGATGCGTTCGATGCGGTGTGTGCGCACCTGGACCAGTACCTGGACCGTCCGCTGCGTGAGGCGCTCGCCGACGCGACGTTGATCGATGAGACGGGCTGGGCTCAGCCGGCGCTGTTCGCGTTGGAGGTGGCGCTCTTCCGGCTGGTGGAGTCGTGGGGTCTGACTCCGGATGTGCTGGCCGGGCATTCGATCGGTGAGCTGGCTGCGGCGCATGTGGCGGGTGTGTTCTCGCTGGCGGATGCCGCGAAGCTGGTGGCTGCGCGTGGCCGGTTGATGCAGGCGCTGCCGGGCGGTGGTGCGATGGTCGCGGTGCAGGCGGGCGAGGCGGAGGTGCTGCCGCTGCTGACCGAGGGCGTGGGTATCGCCGCGGTCAATGGGCCCACGTCCGTGGTGGTCTCGGGTGCCGAGGATGCGGTGCTTGCCGTGGTGGCGCGGCTGGAGGGGCGGAAGTCCAAGCGGCTGACGGTCAGTCATGCGTTCCACTCGCCGTTGATGGACGGCATGCTGGACGACTTCCGTGCCATTGCCGAGCAGATCACCTACGAGCTGCCGCGGCTCCCGATCGTCTCGACCCTGACCGGCGCCGCCGTGACCACCGAGGTGACCGACGCCGAGTACTGGGTCCGCCACGTCCGCGAGGCCGTCCGCTTCGCGGATGCGGTCTCCGTCCTGGAGGCGGACGGTGTCCGGACGTTCGTCGAGTTGGGCCCGGACGGTGTGCTGTCCGCGATGGGCCAGGAGTCCGCGGTCGAGGCCGTGTTCGTCCCGGTGCTCCGGGCCGGCCGCCCCGAGGCCCGCACGCTCACGGCAGCCCTCGCCCAGGCCCACGTCCGCGGCCTCGCCGTCGACTGGCCGGCCGTTTTCGCCGGCACGGGCGCGCGCCGGGTCGACCTGCCCACCTACCCCTTCCAGCGGCAGCGGTACTGGCCGGAGGCCCCGGTGGCCGTCGCGGCCGCCGTGCACGGCGCGGCGGGCCAGGGCGGCGACCCGGTGGACGCCCGGTTCTGGGAGGCGGTGGAGAGCGAGGATCTGACGACGCTGGCGGCGACCCTGGAGGTGGACGCCTCGGACGCACGGTCCCCGCTGACCGCCCTGGCGCCCGTCCTGCCGGTTCTCTCGGCTTGGCGACGCCAGCAGCGCGAGCAGCACCTGGTGGACGGCTGGCGCTACCGGGTGGTCTGGCGGCCGCTGGCCGACGCCTCGTACGACGGGGTGCTGACCGGTGACTGGCTGCTGGTCGTCCCGGCGGACGGTACGCTCCCGCAGGCCGCGCGGCAGTGGACCGCCGCGGTCGAGCGGGCCCTGTCGGACGGCGGGGCGCGGGTGCGACGGATCGCGGTCGATGCCGGCACGTGCGAGCGCGCCGCGCTCGCCGATGAGCTGCGCGCTGCCAGGGACGCGGCAGGGGAGACTCCGGCCGGTGTCCTGTCGTTGCTCGCCGTGGACGAGGAGCAGCACCCCGTCCACCCGGCGCTCGCCGCCGGGCCGGCCGCGACCGTGGTGCTCGTCCAGGCCCTCGGCGACGCCGGGATCGGTGCCCCGCTGTGGTGTGCGACGCGCGGAGCGGTGGCGACGGGCGCGGCCCAGGGCGTGCTGAGCCCGGTTCAGGCGCAGGTCTGGGGTCTGGGCCGGACGGTGGCCCTGGAGCACCCCGAGCGCTGGGGCGGTCTGGTCGACCTGCCGGTGGCGCTGGACGACCGGGCGGCGGCCCGCCTGGCGGGCGTGCTGTCCGCCGGGGACGGTGAGGACCAGCTGGCGGTGCGCCGTTCCGGGGTGCTGGCCCGGCGCCTGGTGCGCGCCGAACGGCCCGCTGCCCCGACGGCTCCGTGGCGGCCGCGCGGCACGGTGCTGGTCACCGGCGGCACCGGCGCGCTCGGCTCGGAGGTGGCCCGCTGGCTGGCCCGCAACGGCGCCGAGCACCTGGTGCTCACCGGCCGGCGCGGCGCCGAGGCCCCCGGTGCGGTCCGGCTGCGCGACGAACTGGCGGCCACCGGCGTCCGGGTGACCCTGGAGGCCTGCGACGCGTCCGACCGCGAGGCGGTGGAGTCGCTGGTCAAGCGCTTGCTCGTGGCCGAGGACGGCCTGCCGCTGCGCGCGGTGGTGCATGCCGCCGGCGTCACCCAGGACACCGCCCTGATGGACAGCGACCTCGCCGAACTGGCGGCGGTCGTGGACGCCAAGGTGTCCGGGGCGGTCCACCTCGACGCGGCCCTGGGCGCCACCGAGCTGGACGCCTTCGTCCTCTTCTCCTCGATCGCGGGCGTGTGGGGCAGCGGCGGCCAGACCGGCTACGCGGCCGCCAACGCCTTCCTCGACGCCCTCGCCGAGCGGCGCCGCACCGCCGGACTCGCCGCCACCTCCGTGGCGTGGGGGCCGTGGGGCGGCATCGGCATGGCGGCCGAGGACGCCGCCGCTGCCGAGCAGCTGCGCCGGCGCGGCCTGCGGGTGATGGCGCCGGAGCTCGGCATCGCCGCGCTCCAGCAGGCGCTGGACCACAGGGAGACGGCGCTGACGGTGGCGGACGTGGACTGGGCGCTGTTCGCGCCGGCCTTCACCGCCGCCCGCCCGCGGCCGCTGATCGGCGACCTGCCCGAGGTCCGCGAGGCGCTGGAGGGTGCCACCGCGGGTCCGGAGGCGGGCACCGCCGAGCAGTCCGTGGCCTTCCAGGAGCAGCTGCGGTCGCTGCCCGCCGCTGAGCGGGAGCGGGCGCTGCTCGACCTGGTCCGCGGCGAGGTCGCCGCCGTCCTCGGCTACGCCGGGGCTGCGGCGGTCGAGGCTGCGAGGGCGTTCACCGAGCTGGGCTTCGACTCGCTGACCGCGGTCGAGCTGCGCAACCGGCTCGGCGCCGCCGTCGGCCTCCGGCTGCCCACCAGCCTGGTGTTCGACTACCCGAACCCGACCGTGCTCGCCGCCCACCTGCGGGCCGAGATCGCCGGCGACGACGACACCGGGGCGGGCCCGGCGCTCGCCGAACTCGACGCGCTCGACCGGACGCTGTCCGCGGTCGCCGCGGACCACGCCGACCGCGCTCGCGTCACCGCCCGCCTCCAGGCCCTGCTGGCCAAGTGGAACGCGGTCGGCGGCGCGGCGGACGAGGCCGACGAGGACGAGCTGGACGACGTGTCCGCCGACGACCTCCTCGACCTCATCGACAAGGAATTCGGCAGGTCCTGACCGTGCACCCCGTTGACGCCGGGGCGGGCCGCGCCCGCCCCGGCACCTTATCGGCGTCCCCCCTGTCCGGGGCGCCGACCTCCCCCGGCACCTCTGCCGGCCCGATCACCACCCTCCGCTCGACCTCCCCGTCCCCTTGCGCGACGAGCGCGATCCACCCGGCACCTCCGAAGGCGGCCCGCTGATGGCAGACGAAAAGAAGCTCCTCGACCACCTCAAGTGGATGACCGCCGAGCTGCGCCGGGCCAACCGCCGGCTGCGCGAGGTCGAGGAGGCGGAGCAGGAGCCGATCGCGATCGTCGCGATGAGCTGCCGCCTGCCTGGCGGTGTCCGCTCGCCGGAGGACCTGTGGCAGCTGGTGTCCACCGGCGCCGACGCGATCTCGCCGTTCCCCTCCGACCGAGGCTGGGACGTCGAGAACCTCTACCACCCGGACCCGGACCACCCGGGTACCTTCTACGCGAGCGGCGGCGGATTCCTGCACGGCGCCGCCGAGTTCGACGCCGAGTTCTTCGGGATCTCGCCGCGCGAGGCGCTCGCCATGGACCCGCAGCAGCGGCTGATGCTGGAGGCCTCCTGGGAGGTCTTCGAGCGGGCCGGCATCGACCCGGCGTCGCTGCGCGGCAGCCGCACCGGCGTGTACGTCGGCGGCAGCTACCAGGGGTACGGCTCGGAGCTGCGCGAGGTGCCCGAGGGCGTCGAGGGGCGGCTGCTGACCGGCAATGCGACCAGTGTGCTCTCCGGCCGGATCGCCTACACGCTGGGCCTGGAGGGCCCGGCGGCCACCCTGGACACCGCCTGCTCGTCCTCGCTGGTGGCACTCCACTGGGCCTGCCAGGCGCTGCGCGACGGCGACTGCTCACAGGCCCTGGTCGGCGGTGTGACGGTAATGGCGACGCCGGACGTGTTCGTCGAGTTCAGCCGCCAGCGGGGCCTGGCTGCCGACGGCCGCTGCAAGTCCTTCGCCGGCGCGGCGGACGGCACCGGCTGGTCCGAGGGCGTCGCCGTTCTGCTGGTCGAGCGGCTCTCCGACGCCCGCCGCAACGGGCACCCGGTGCTCGCCGTGGTCCGCGGTTCGGCGATCAACCAGGACGGCGCGTCCAACGGCCTGACCGCGCCGAACGGCCCGGCCCAGCAGCGGGTGATCCGCCAGGCGCTGGCCGACGCCCGGCTCGCCGCCGCCGACGTGGACGCGGTGGAGGCGCACGGCACCGGCACCGTCCTCGGCGACCCGATCGAGGCGCAGGCGCTGCTTGCCACCTACGGCCAGGAGAGGCCGGCCGAACAGCCGCTGTGGCTCGGCTCGTTGAAGTCGAACATCGGCCACACCCAGTCCGCCGCCGGTGTCGCCGGCGTGATCAAGATGGTCATGGCGATGCGCCACGGCCTGCTCCCGCAGACCCTGCACGTGGACGAGCCGTCCCCGCACGTCGACTGGACGGCGGGTGCGGTCGAGCTCCTGACCGAGCCCCGCCCCTGGCCCGAGACCGGACAGCCGCGCCGGGCCGCGGTCTCCTCGTTCGGCGTCAGCGGCACCAATGCCCACACCATCCTGGAGCAGGCCCCCGAGCCCGCCGAGGACCAGGACACCGCAGCGCCGAACGCGGCCGCGCCGGCTGCGGCACCGGAACCGGCCGCCGCGGCCGGCACGTCCGTGCCGTGGATCCTTTCCGCGCGCAGCGCCGAAGCCCTCCCGGTGCAGGCCGCCCGGCTGCTGGCGCACCTGGACACCGTGCCCGACGCGGACCCGCTCGACGTCGGCTTCTCGCTGGCCACCACCAGGGCCGCGCTGCCGCACCGCGCCGCCTTGGTCGCCACCGACGCCGATGAGTTCCGGCGCTCCCTCCGCGCCCTCGCCGAGGGCGGGCAGGCGCCCCAGGACGCCGTCGCCGACGGGCCGTCCGCCTTCCTCTTCACCGGTCAGGGCAGCCAGCGGGCCGGGATGGGGGAGGAGTTGTGTGCCGCCCATCCGGCGTTTGCTGCGGCGTTCGACGAGGT
>NZ_JBEOSA010000137.1:0-5723 GCF_040302625.1 Kitasatospora sp. NPDC097643
GGCGGTCACTCCCTGCTGGCGACCCGGCTGATCAACCGGGTGCGCAGCGTGCTGGGTGCCGAGCTGTCCCTGCGGACACTGTTCGACGCCCCGACGCCCGCCACCCTGGCCCGCCGCCTGACGGAGTCGGGGACCCGGCCGGTGCTGGAGCGCCGTGAGCGCCCGGACCTGCTGCCGTTGTCTTTTGCCCAGCAACGCCTGTGGTTCCTCTACAAGTTCGACGGAGCATCGGCGACCTACAACATCCCCTTGGTGCTGCGGCTGACCGGTGAGCTCGATCCGGCCGCGCTGGAGGCGGCGCTGAACGACGTGATCGCCCGGCACGAGCCGCTGCGCACGGTCTTCCCGGACATCGACGGCCGGCCCCACCAGCAGATCCTCGCCCCGGCGACCGCCCAGCTGACCCTGCGCATCGAGGACGCCGACTCCCCACAGCGGCGCGACCAGCTGATCCACGACCTCGCCCGGCACGGCTTCGAGCTGGACCGCGAATCCCCCCTGCAAGCCGCTCTCCTCCGCTGCGGTCACGACGAATCCCTGCTCGTCCTGGTGATGCACCACATCGCGGGTGACGGCTGGTCGATGACGCCGCTGGCCGCGGACCTGGTGGCGGCCTACGCCGCCCGGCGCGGTGGTGAGGCGCCGCAGTGGTCGCCGCTGCCCGTGCAGTACGCGGACTACACGCTCTGGCAGCACGAGCTCCTCGGCGAGGAGACCGACCCGGACAGCCTGCTGCGCCGCCAAGCCGCCTACTGGACCGACCAGTTGGCCGGCCTGCCCGAGCTGGTTTCGGCTCCGACCGACCGGCCCAGGCCCGCTCAGCCGTCCTACCGCAGCGACACGGTGGACTTCTCGCTCGACGCCCGCACCCATGCCGCGCTGCGCGAGCTGGCCCGCTCCACCGACACCACCCTGTTCATGGTCCTGCACGCCGGCCTGGCCGCGCTGCTGACCCGGCTCGGCGCGGGCTCGGACATCGCCATCGGCTCCCCGATCGCGGGCCGCACCGACGAAGGCCTGGACGACCTGATCGGCTTCTTCGTCAACACCCTGGTCATCCGCACCGACACCTCCGGGCAACCGACCTTCGCCGAGCTGCTGTCCCAGGTCCGCGAGACCAGCCTGGCCGCGTACACCCACCAGGACATCCCGTTCGAGTACCTGGTGGAGGCGCTCAACCCGCAACGCTCGACCGGCCACCACCCGCTCGTCCAGATCATGCTGACCCTGCAGAACGCCAATGAGGTGCGCTTCGATCTGCCGGGGCTGAGCGCGCAGTTGGAGAACCCGGGGCAGGGCAGCTCGCAGTTCGACCTGGTGCTGAACGTCGGCGAGGGCTTCGACGCGGACGGCAGCCCGGCCGGGATCTCGGGCTTCGTGAAGTACGCGACCGACCTGTTCGACCGGGCCACCGCGGAGGCGTTCGGGGCCCGGCTCACCCGGCTGCTGCGGGCCGTCCTGGCCGCGGCCGACCGGCCGATCGGGACGCTGGACGTGCTCGACCCGGTCGAGCGCGAGCGCCTGCTCGGCTGGTCCGGGCTGGGGAGCGCGGCGACCGCCCCCGCACCGATCACCCTCCCCGGCCTGTTCACGGAGGCCGCGCGGCGCGCCCCCGCGTCCCCGGCCGTGGTGTGCCGCGACGAGGAGCTGACCTACGCCGAGCTGGACGCCTGGTCGAACCGGATCGCGCACCGGCTGGCCGCCGGAGGGCTCGGCCCGGGCCAGCGTGCCGCTCTGGTACTGCGGCGCGGACCGGGCCTGATCGCGGCCCTGCTCGGCGTCCTGAAGACGGGCGCGGCCTACGTGCCGGTGGACCCGGACTATCCGGCCGAGCGGCGGGCGTACATGCTCGCCGATGCGGCGCCGTCGATCGTGCTGGACGACGCCTGGGTGCGGCAGGACTTCGCGGACTGCCCGGACGGCGATCCCGGTATCGCGACCGATCCGGCGTACGCCGCGTACGTGATCTACACCTCCGGATCCACCGGGCGCCCCAAGGGCGTGGAGATCACCCACGCGGGCATCGCGGGCCTGGCCGCCGCCAAGCGAGCCGCCTTCGGGCTGGGCCCGGGGGACCGCGTGGTGCAGTTCTCGCCGTCCAGCTTCGACGCGATGGTCTCCGAGATGGTCACCACCTTCGGTGCCGCCGCCACCCTCGTGGTTCCCGAACGGACCGGGGTGGCCGGCCGGGAACTCGCCGACCTGCTCCGCCGTGAGCGGATCGCCAACGCGACGCTGCCCCCGTCGGTGCTGGCCACCCTGGAGGACCTGAACGGGCCCGAGGAGCTGACCGACCTGGTCACCCTGGCGGTCGCGGGCGAGGCGTGCCCGTCCGACCTGGTGCAGCGGTGGGCACCCGGCCGCCGGATGATCAACGCCTACGGTCCCACCGAGTCCACCGTCGGGGCCGCGATGAGCCCGCTGCTGACCGGCGGGGAGCGCGGCATCGTCCCGATCGGCCGCCCGCTGCCGGGGCTGGCCGGCCTGGTGCTGGACGACCGGCTCGGCCTGGTGCCGGCCGGCGTCCCGGGCGAGCTGTACGTGGCGGGCGCGGGCCTGGCCCGGGGCTACTCCGGTCGGTCCGGGCTGACCGCCGAGCGGTTCGTCGCCTCTCCCTACGGCCGCGCGGGTGCGCGCATGTACCGCACCGGCGACCTGGTCCGCTGGAGCGCCGACGGTCACCTGGAGTACCTGGGTCGCGCCGACGACCAGGTGAAGATCCGCGGCTTCCGCGTCGAACCCGGCGAGATCGAGGCCGTACTGCGCCGGGCCGCCGGCGTCGCCCAGGCCGCCGTCGCCGCCCGCGCACACCAGGACGGCGTGAGCCGACTGGTCGCGTACCTGGTGCCGGAGGGGCGGACCGAGCTGTCGCTGACCGCGGTACGGGACGCGGTCCGGAGCCGCCTGCCCGGCTACATGATGCCCTCGGCGTTCGTGCTGCTCGACGCCCTGCCGAAGACGCCGAGCGGCAAGCTCGACCGCGCCGCGCTGCCCGCCCCCGACTTCGCGGGCGCGCCCCAGCGCGCGGCCCGCACCCCGCAGGAGCAGATCCTGCTCTCGCTCTACGCCGATGTGCTGGGCGTGCCGTCCGCGGGGGTGGACGACGACTTCTTCGAGCTGGGCGGTCACTCGCTGCTGGCGACCCGGCTGGTGAGCCGGGTGCGTGCGGTGCTGGGCGTGGAGCTGCCGCTGCGGGCCCTGTTCGACAACCCGACGGTGGCCCGGCTGGCCGGGCAGCTGACCGAGGCGGGCACCCGGCCGGCGCTGGAACCACGGCCGCGGCCTGAGCTGCTCCCGCTGTCCTTCGCCCAGCAGCGGCTCTGGTTCCTCTACAAGTACGAGGGCGTGTCGGCGACCTACAACATGCCCCTGGTGCTGCGGCTCACCGGCGAGCTGGACCCGGCCGCGCTGGAGGCGGCGGTCAACGACGTGATCGCCCGGCACGAGCCGCTGCGCACGGTCTTCCCGGACCTCGACGGCGAGCCGTACCAGCGCGTCCTCGACCCCGCGGCGGCCCGGCTGGACCTGAGCATCGAGGAGGTGCCCGAGAGCGAGCTCGCCGCCGAGGTGGCGGAGTGCGCCCGCCGGGGCTTCGAGCTGGACCGGGAGATGCCGATCCGCGGCCGGCTGCTCACCCCCGGCCCGGGTGTCCACGTGCTGGTGCTGGTGCTGCACCACATCGCCGGCGACGGCTGGTCGCTCGGCCCGCTCGCCGACGACCTCAGGAACGCCTACACCGCGCGTCGGGACGGCGAGCGGCCGCAGTGGTCGCCGCTGCCCGTGCAGTACGCCGACTACAGCACCTGGCAGCACGAGCTGCTCGGTGACGACGCCGACCCGGACAGCCTCTTCGGGCGACAGGCGGCCTACTGGACCAGCCACCTGGCCGGGCTGCCGGACCAGGCCACGCTGCCGGCGGACCGGCCGCGGCCGCCGATCGCCTCCTACCGGGGCGCCGAGGCCTCGTTCACCATCGACGCCGCCACGCACGCCGCGCTGCGCGAGCTCGCGCGATCGGCCGACGCGACGCTGTTCATGGTGCTGCACGCCGGCCTGGCCGCACTGCTGACCCGGCACGGGGCGGGCTCGGACATCGCGGTCGGCTCCCCGATCGCTGGCCGCACCGACGAGGGCCTGGACGACCTGGTCGGCTTCTTCGTCAACACCCTGGTGCTGCGCACCGACACCTCCGGAAACCCGAGCTTCGCCGCCCTGCTGGCGCAGGTCCGGGAGACCAGCCTGGCCGCGTACACCCACCAGGACATCCCGTTCGAGTACCTGGTGGAGAAGCTCAACCCGCGGCGCACGGCCGCGCACCACCCGCTGGTGCAGATCATGCTGGCCCTGCAGAGCGAAGCGGACCTGCGCTTCGAACTTCCCGGCCTGACCACCGAGTTGGTCAACCCGGCGCCGGGCGGCTCGCAGTTCGACTTCACCGTCAACCTGATCGAGGAGTTCGACGAGGACGGCCGGCCCGCCGGGATCACCGGACTGGTCGAGTACGCGACCGAGCTCTACGACCCCGCCACCATCGAGGCGTTCACCGCACGGTGGATCCGCCTGCTGGCCGCCGCCGGGCAGGGCCCGGAACTCCCCATCGGCGCACTGGACATCCTCAGCGGCGAGGAGCGCGGCCGGCTCGCCTCCTGGAGCTGCTCGCCGCGCACGGTGGCCGGGACGCCCCTGCCCGAGCTGTTCGAGGCCCAGGTCCGCGCCACCCCGCAGGCGCCCGCACTCATCGACGCCACGGGCACCGTCTCGTACCGCGAACTCGACGAGCGCGCCAACCGGATCGCCCACTGGCTGATCGCCCGAGGGGCCGGGCCCGAGACGCTGGTCGGAGTCGCTGTGGAGCGCTCCCGCACCCAGCTCGCGGTGATCCTCGGCATCCTCAAGTCCGGTGCCGGATACCTGCCGATCGACCCCGACCACCCGGTCGAGCGACTCGCCCATCTGGTCGGCGACGCCCGGCCCGCACTGGTCCTGACGTCGCGTCAACTCGACCTGGAAGCACCGCAGATCCTGGTCGGCGACCCCGCCGTCACCGCGGCCTGGGACGCGCAGCCCGGCACCGCGCCGGTGGACGCCGATCGCAGGGCGCCGCTGCGCCCGGACAACACCGCCTACGTGATCTACACCTCGGGCTCCACCGGCACCCCGAAGGGCGTCACCGTCACCCATGCCGGTCTGGCCTGCCTGTCCGCCACGGCCGAGCGCTTCGGGCTCACCGCGGGCAGCCGCATCCTCCAGTTCACGTCCGCCAACTTCGACGTGTCCGTCATGGAGCTCCTGATCGGCTTCACGGTCGGCGCGGCCCTGGTCCAGACCGGCACCGCGCAGCTGGTCGGCGAGGACCTCGCCGCCGCGCTCGCCGCCCAGCGGGCCACCCACCTCTTCATCCCGCCGTCCGTCCTGGCCACCCTGCCGGCGGGCGTCGAGGCCGAACTGCCGGAGCTCGGCTCGCTGGTGGTCGCGGGTGAGGCCTGCCCGCCCGCGCTCGCCGAACGCTGGTCCGCCGGCCGCCGGATGGTCAACGCCTACGGCCCCACCGAGGCCACCGTCTACGCCACCACCAGCGCGCCCCTCACCGGGGCCGCCGCCCCGATCGGCGAACCGGTCGTCGGCACGCGGGTGTTCGTGCTGGATGAGGCGTTGGGTGTGGTGGCGCCGGGTGTGGTGGGTGAGTTGTATGTGGCGGGGCCGGGTGTGGCGCGGGGGTATGT
>NZ_JBEOSA010000138.1:0-5708 GCF_040302625.1 Kitasatospora sp. NPDC097643
AGGACTCCGGCGGCCAGGCCTTCACCAACGGCGACCACTCCCAGCCGACCGCCTTCTTCTGGATCCACCTCCTCCTCGCCGTCACCTCCTTCACCAGTAACGTTACTGGGTGCCCCCGCCAGCCCCGGGTGTCGGCCGACACGGACGGGGGAGGACACTGATACGGACCCGCCCGACGAGAGCTTCCGGAGGAATGGTGAGCGCCGCACCCCTGCACGGCCACCACGACGGCCGCCAGCCGATCGCCCGCACCCAGGACGCGGTGGCCGCCGCCCTGCCGCCGGCGCAGCGGATGGAGTTCTACCGGGAGATGGGCGAGGCCGACGACGAGACGATCGGCGGTGTCCTGCGGCGCTGGTGGCTGCGGGCCGAGCTCTACCGCGACCCGGAGGGCGACCGCATCCACGCCGCCGTCCAGGACGGGACCGCTCCCGGTACCTCCGCCTCCGCCGTCCTGCGCCGGCTCGGAGCCCTGTGAGCGACCACGCCGAGGGCCCGGGCGAGGGCCTGGACGAGGACGATCCGCTCACCCTCTCCCCCGCCGTCGAGGAACTCCTCGCCGACCCGGGCACCTCACCCGACGTGTTCTCCGCGGTCGTCGCCTTCCTCGTCGACCTGCGCGAGCACCCCTTCCCCCACCTGAGCCTGCCGGTGCCGGGCCGCCCCGGCATGCACTCGGCTCCGCTGCGCCGGGACCTGGGGCTGGTGGAGTACGCGGTGAACGAGGACACGGATCCGCCACGCATCTACGTCTCCCGCATCCTGCGCGCCGACTGAGCCGACTGAGCCGGCCGAGCTCCACCGACAAGACCGACAAGCCGCCGATCGGACAGGGCCAGTCTGTCGACGCGGGGCTGCGGAACGGCCACTTGTTCGCAGCTCCCGCGATCTCGGAAGATCGACTCATGCCTGAAGTTCCCGACATCCCGACCGCCTGGCGTCAACTGCTGGAACGTACTCCAGGAACCCGGCAAGGGGATCCGCTGGTCATCGAAGCCGCGCACGCGCAGCCGAAGCTCCGCGGCTTCTACCCGTGGCCGAGCCACGGCACGTTGAAGTTCCTGCGATCTGCCCCTCCATGGGATGGGAACCACGATGACTTGCCATTCATCGTCTGCGGCGGACCGCCCTACAAGGTCTACACATCCGGCTACATCACCCTCCTCGGCGAACCAGCGACGCCGCAGGAGGCTGCCGCTCTCGTGGTGGCTCACCTGCCGGCAGACGGCACAATCTCGGACGAGTGAGTCAGGTCAGAGCCTGGGGAATTGCTAGTGCCGCATCGGACAACGTTTCGCCTCGACATAGTTGCGAACACACGGCATGCCTACTCCGATCGGAGACAAGCTTCCGAACGACATAGGTGTCCTCGATTCCGGGCCGGGCTCGGGCGTCGGGGAGGCGACCCTTCAGCCTGGAACGCCAACGACTCGGCGGGCGGCGGCGGAATGCTTCGTGGAAGCAGCGCGGCTGCTCAGGGCTGGGACAACCGCTCTTCGTAGGCCAGCGAGTTCGGCCCCCAACCGTCCACCTCATTGCCGTTCACGTCCACGGTGGCGTCCATGTAGCCCATGGCGTAAAGGACCGCCAACGCCACCGCCTGGGCATCGTGGTCGTCGATCTTGTCGGCGCAGTAGCGGAGCGAGTTCTGCACACGGCCGCAGAGGTTGGCGGCGACGCCGAGAACCGAGAAGCTCGACCTGCTCAGACCGGATGCCTCCAGGGCACTGCTGCCGCCGCGCAGGATCTCGCACGCAGCGTCGAAGGCCTCAGCGAAATCGGTGGCGGCATACGGACCGGACTCGCTCATGTGCATACGAAGGAAGTGGTTCTTGATGAGCCAGTCCCGCAGGTTGTCCACCTGTAGGACGAGCCGCTCGGCCGCCTCCACCCACCGGAAGGTGGATGCGCTGCGCATGAGCAGCCGTTCGAGTTCGGTCAGATCCTCGGGAAGGCGGTCGGCATCGTCCATCAAAAGCATCCGCTCTGTCAGAGTGTCAGGCCTCGGCGCCGCCGAGGACAGGTTGGACCCTGATGGTTCTGCAGACACGGACAGCCCGGTTGATCACATGCGAGTGGCAAGCATGCCACCGGCTGCCCGCTACCAGCTACCGGTATACCTGCGACGGGTAGCCCTCACGGGCTGCTTCGGGGCAAACGTTGCCTGCCGCGGCACTGGTTGAGACGGCCGGGCTCGCTAGGCCGTTGCCCGCCGGACACGGTAGTTCCAGCGGGCGAGTGACCTGACGACGGTTTCGGCACCGATGGGGTTGGCGCTGTGGACGAAGACAGCTCCGATCTGAAAGGGCTGTCCGTTGAAGGCGGCTTCTTCCATGAGGGTCACCACCGGCATGATGGTGTCGTCGCCGCCGAGATCGTGGTCGAGCCACAGCTCGTCAATGAAGCTGTTGCGGTGCTCTTCCAGAAGCTGGATACCTTCGCGGCTGGTGCGGGCAATCCGCGTGGCCTGGGGAAGGGGGCGGAGGTCGTCTATGCCGAGGACGACGGGTACCGGCGAGGTGGGGGCTTCTTTCACCGGGTGATTGTCACAGTAGGCGGGTGGGATAACCACGGAGTATTGAGGCTCTGCGGGGCGGGCGGTGCCCACATCAACCCGTGCGGCATTCAGTGCCACACCTCGGCGACGGCCCCCGCCGCGCGGAGCTCGTTCACCGTCTTCTCGGCGACGTCCGAGGACACGTCCTCGCAGATGGTCGCCGGAAGCCGGCCGAGGAGCAGCTTGCCGTGCCACAGGCTCAGCCCGGTCCGCCACCTGATCGCCTTCAGGACCTCCAGCGGCCGGGGGCCGGGATCGGTCACCACGACACGGTTCGGCTTCTCGTCGCAGACCAGCGTCATGTACTGAACCGCCATCGCCCCTCCCCGAAAATGGACGGCTGCCCAGGCAGCGTAGCCACCATCCCTGCGCCCGCTCCAACGAAATACCTCCGGCTTCAGGAACCGGGCAGCACTGGCTCTGTTCACGAGTTCGGGCAGCAGTTGTTCAGCAGTTCGGGAGGTAGGAGGGGCACCGCGACGAATCGAACGGTCCACGAATTCCGACAGCGCCCCTACCGCGGTCAGTGCTGAGCAGCGGGCGCCACGTGGTCGGTGTGGGCGGCCCTCAGCCGTCAGGTGCCGGCGGACTGGACGTCGGCCTCGATCTTGGCGGAGTCGGCCTTCAACTGTTTCGTTTCGACCTTCTGGGCCTTCTTCATCGCCGCCTCGATCTTCGCGCCCATGTCGGAGACACCGACGACGACGAGGCCCGCCTGACCCGCGTCGAGGTGCTCGCCGAGCTCCTTCAGGTCCTGCCGGCTCATTCCGCCGGCCGCGTGACCGGCCACTGCGCCGAGGACCGCGCCGCCGCCCGCGGTGGCCGCCAGCAGGCCGCCGCCAATCGCGGCGAACGGGAAGAGCGCCACGACCAGCCCGGTCGCCAGGCCCACGCCTCCGCCGAGAACGCCGCCGACGCGGGTGGGCGTCTCGTGCTTCTTGGCGATCTTGACTTTGCCGTCCGCCCTCCGGTCAATCACCGCGGCGTCGTAGGCATCGATCAGGTTCGCCTTGGTGTGCAGCTCCTTGACCAGGTCGTAGTCGGCCTCGGCGTCAGCAACCGAGTCGTACACGCCCACGTAGGCGATGAATGTGTCCGCTGCCATTACGAAACCTCCGTCGGGTGAGCAGGTCCCAACAGCTTCACAGCTTCAATCCAGCGCCGCGACCGGGGACGCTCCCCGGTTCATCCACGGACAGACCGTCAACGACGAGCTCGGTCAGGGGCGGCACCGTGCGGACCCCAGGGTCCGCCAGCGGATCCAGCCGTGGCACGACGCGGCGCCGGGGTGGCGTACGTCTTCGCGCACGTCGGCGCGGCGTGGAGTCTGCACGCCCGACTGCGCCCGACGCTGGCCAGGGTGCTGTCATTTCTCGTGAACATCGAGCAAGGCGCGCAACGGGTGCCTCCGAAAGTGCTGAACAGCTGCTGTCGGAAATGGTGAAGACAACCACAGCACGGAGGCGAGGTAGGCCTGCGTCTCGCGGTCGGTGGAGTAGAGGCGGGGCGGGTGGCCGCCCTCGATGTTGTCGGCCACTCGCTGAAGGGCCCGATGGGAGGGCCCGATGGGAGGGCCGCGGGCAACGCGCGTTCACCACCTCGGAGGCGTCACATCCAGGAGAAGAGCCCGGCGCGCATGTGCGGCGTGAGGTTCTCGAGGATCTCCCGCAGCCACGGGCTGCGGACGGCCGGCAACCGGACCAGGGTGTGCCGGAACACTCCCGAGTTGGCCTGGAACAGGTACCCGGGGCGCGGCGGTGGCGGGTCGTCGCGCAGGACGCCGTCGGGCATCTGGCCCGACGCGGGGGCGGTCAGGTACGGCTCGGGGAAGGCCAGCCACAGCCACACCCCGAACGGAAGGGCCACCGAGTAGGCCGAGGAGGCCGGCCCGGCCGGGGCCCAGGTCTCCCCTGTCTGCGGGTGAGTCGGCACCAGGAGAATGTCGGCATCCTCGGGGGCGGGCCGTCCCGGCCCGGCCAGGACGGCGCGCCGCGGCGGCGGACCCGCAGGCAGCAGGGCGTCGAGAGCCCGCTGGAACACCTCTGCGCTCAGGCCGTCCGGGACGGTCACCGGCCGGCCGGCCGAGGCCGCCAGCAGGTGGGCGAGCGCCTGGCCCGCTGCCGCCTCCCACCGTGGGCTCCATGACCACCAGTAGTCCGACCCCCGCCGCGATCCCCACGTGGTGATCGGCTCGAACGGGGGCATGCTCTTCCCCTCCGCCATCAGCTCTGCCCAGGAGAGCGGCACGGCATCCGCGCCCGCACCGTCGACGGGGAGACGGCGTACGGCGTCGGGGGCGAGCCACACGGCCTGCCAGAGCGAACAGTCGTCGATCCGGGTCGCCACGGGGAGGCCGCATGCCTCGCAGAGCATGTTGGGACCGTCGGCCCCGTCGATGCCGCAGCAGGCGCCGCCGCGTCTCTCCGGGATCAGTACGGTGCCGCGGGTGTCTCCGGGAGCGATGACGATCGCACCGGACGGGCCGTCGGACAGGGTGTCGACCGGCGCATAGATGCCGCGGGCCGCCGCCTCGTCCGGGTCGATCTCCTCCCACATCCGCCAGGGTGGCCCTCCGGGCTCCGGGTCCACGGCGAACGTGCCCGGTTCCATCAGGACCGGGAGCTGGATCCCGTTCCCGTACGTCTGGTGGGCATGGGCCGGCAGCGCGACCTGGGACAGCGGGGCGGTCAACCTGGTGTCGCACCCCATGCACTCGAAAACGAACACATGTCCTCCGTGTCGGGAACGCAGGCATCGTCGCAGCCCGGTGCCGGTCGGCCAACCTGTTTTGCGCCACCGCCGAGCTCTCTGCCTGACGACGACCACGACGGGGGCGGTGGTGGTGGCGGCGGCGGGGGCGGGGGCGGTCGCGCCGGCGACAGTTGGCGTCGGCATATCGAACCCACAGTCGCTTGGGTCGCTTGAGTAGCTGCCCGGAAGGACGAGATCCCGCCAGAAGCCGAGCGGTCGGGCCGCACAGGCGGGCAACTCCCACCGGGCCAGGGCAGCGACCGAGCGACTGAAGCGACCCACGCTCGGCTGTGCTGCGGCCGAGTACGCGCGCAGCACAGACCAGGAGGCCAAACCAGGGGGCCACCCAAAAGAAAACTAGAGGGGTCGGGAGGGAGAGATGTTGAGAAAGAGTGTGTAG
>NZ_JBEOSA010000139.1:0-5045 GCF_040302625.1 Kitasatospora sp. NPDC097643
ACCTCGTCGAACGCCGCAGCAAACGCCGGATGGGCGGCACACAACTCCTCCCCCATCCCGGCCCGCTGGCTGCCCTGACCGGTGAAGAGGAAGGCCTGCCGACCGGCGACGGCCACGCCCTGGACCAGCCCCGGGTCCTGCTGGCCCGCCGCCAGTGCGCGCAGCGCACGCAGTACGGCAGCGCGGTCCTCGCCGACCACTGCGGCACGCCGTTCGAGGACGGCGCGCCCGGTCGCCAGGGAGTGTGCCACGTCGGCGAGTTCGAGATCGGGCGACTCCTCCACCAGGGCCGTCAGCCGCTCGGCCTGCGCCCGCAGTGCATCCTCGCCGCGGGCCGACAGCAGCCAGGGCAGCACCGGCGCCCGGCGCTCCGCCGGCCGGCGCTGCGCGGTGCGGAGGTCGCTCGGCGGCTCCTCGATGATGGTGTGGGCGTTGGTGCCGCTGATGCCGAACGAGGAGACCGCGGCCCGTCGGGGCCGTCCGGTCTCGGGCCACGGCCGCGACTCGGTGAGCAGTTCGACCGCGCCGGCCGTCCAGTCGACGTTCGGCGAGGGCTCGTCCACGTGCAGGGTCGGCGGCAGCATCCCGTGCCGCATCGCCATCACCATCTTGATGATGCCCGCCGCACCGGCCGCGGCCTGGGTGTGGCCGAGGTTCGACTTCACCGAGCCCAGCCAGAGCGGGAGTTCCTCCGTGTGGGCCTGCCCGTAGGTGGCGAGCAGCGCCTGCGCCTCGATCGGGTCGCCGAGCGTCGTGCCGGTGCCGTGCGCCTCCACCGCGTCCACCTGGTCGCCCGTCAACCCCGCGGCGGCCAGGGCCTGGCGGATCACGCGCTGCTGGGACGGGCCGTTCGGCGCGGTGAGACCGTTGGAGGCGCCGTCCTGGTTGACCGCGGATCCGCGGACGACCGCGAGCACCCGGTGTCCGTTGCGACGGGCGTCGGAGAGCCGCTCGACGAGGAGCAGGCCGACGCCCTCGCCCCAGCCGGTGCCGTCGGCCGAGGCGGCGAACGACTTGCAGCGCCCGTCGGGCGAGAGGCCGCGTTGGCGGCTGAAGTCGACGAAGGTCTCGGGGGTGCCCATCACGGTGACACCGCCGGCGAGCGCCATCGTGCACTCGCCGCTGCGGAGCGCCTGGATCGCCAGGTGGAGCGCGACCAGCGAGGAGGAGCAGGCGGTGTCGACGGTGACCGCCGGGCCCTCCAGGCCGAAGGTGTAGGCGACGCGGCCGGAGGCGATGCTTCCGGAGTTGCCGGTGCCGAGGTAGCCCTCGACACCGTCGGGGAGTTCACCCAGATTGCTGGTGTAGTCGTGGTACATCACGCCGGCGAACACGCCGGTGCGGCTGCCGCGCAGCGTCGCCGGGTCGATTCCGGCCCGCTCGAACGCCTCCCAGGAGGTCTCCAGCAGCAGCCGCTGCTGCGGGTCCATCGCCAGCGCCTCGCGCGGCGAGATCCCGAAGAACGCGGCGTCGAACAGCCCTGCGTCGTGCAGGAACCCGCCCTCCTGCGCGTACGAGGTGCCCTGGTGGTCGGGGTCGGGGTGGTAGAGACCGTCGAGGTCCCAGCCGCGGCCGGTCGGGAAGCCGGAGACGGCCTCGCGGCCCTCCGAGACCAGCTGCCACAGGTCCTCCGGCGAGCCGATGCCGCCCGAGAAGCGGCAGGCCATGCCGACGATCGCGATCGGATCGGTGTCGGTCGCCTCGGCCGGGCCCGCGGCGGGGCCCTGCTCGACGGCGTCACCGACCAGTTCGGCGAGCAGGAACGCGGCCAGGGAACCCGGGGTCGGGTAGTCGAAGACCAGCGTCGCGGGCAGCCGCAGACCGGTCTCACCGTTGAGCTGGTTGCGCAGTTCGACGGAGGTCAGCGAGTCGAAGCCGAGCTCCTTGAACGCCCGCCCGGCGTCGACCTCGCCCGCGTCGGCGTAGCCGAGCACGGCGGCGATCCGGGTGCGGACCAGGCCGAGCAGGGTCTGCTCCCGGTCCGCGGCCGACTGGGCCGACAGGCGGGCGGCCAGCTCGGAGCCGCCCGCCGCAGCCCCGACGCGGGCGGAGCGGCGGGTCGGCACCCGGACCAGCCCTCGCAGCAGCGGCAGCACCCCGGCGGTGGACTCGCGCCGGACGGCGGCGAGGTCGAGCCGCATCGGCACCAGGGTCGCGGCGTTGGTGGCGACGGCGGCGTCGAAGAGCGCCAGCCCTTCCGCTGCGGCCAGCCCCTCGACACCCGACCGGGCCATCCGGTCGGCATCACCGCTCGCCAGGTTGCCGGCCATCCCCGCGCCGTCGGCCCACAGGCCCCAGGCGAGGGAGGTGGCGGGCAGTCCGGCGGTCCGGCGCTGGGCGGCGAGGGCGTCCAGGAAGACGTTCGCGGCCGCGTAGTTGCCCTGGCCCGGGCCGCCGAAGGTGCCGGCGGCGGAGGAGAACAGCACGAACGCGGTGAGCGGGTGGCCGGCCGTCAGGTCGTGGAGGTGGAGGGCGGCGTCGGCCTTCGGACGCAGCACGGTGTCGATCCGCTCGGGAGTGAGCGAGGTGACGATGCCGTCGTCCAGGACACCGGCCGTGTGGACCACACCGGAGAGCTCGTGGTCGGCGAGCAGCGCGGCCAGCGCGTCGCGGTCGGCCACATCGCAGGCCGCGACCGCCACCGTGGCGCCGGCCTCCGTCAGCTCGGCGACCAGCTCCGCCGCACCCGGCGCGTCCGCACCACGCCGGGATACCAGCAGCAGACTCCGCACCCCGTGCTGGACCACCAGATGACGGGCCACCAGCCCGCCCAGCAGACCCGACGCACCCGTCACCAGGACCGTGCCCGACGACCCGAACACCGGCACCGCCTCGGGCGACACTGCCGCCCGGGCCAGACGCGGCACCCGCACCTCGCCACCACGCACCGCAAGCTCGGGCTCATCGGCGGCCAGCGCGCCCGCCACCAGGCCCTCCGCGACCTCCGGACTGTCCACGTCCAGGAGGACCAGGCGGCCGGGGTTCTCCGTCTGCGCGGAGCGCACCAGGCCCCAGACCGGGGCGTGCACCAGGTCATCGACCTCGGCACCGACCGCCCCACGGGTCACCAGGACCAGACGCGACGCCGCGAACCGCTCATCAGCCAGCCACTCCTGCACCGTCCCCAAAACCCCGTGCAGCGCGGCGCGGACCGCAGCGGACACCTCGCCGTCGGAAGTCGCGAGAAGCGGGAGGAACACGGTGTCGGGGACGGACCGGCCCCCGTCGACCGCCTCGCGGAGCCGCACCAGGTCAGCGAACGGCTCGGCGGACAGCTCGGCGCCGAGGCCTTCCCCGCCGAGCACGACCCAGTCGCCCGTCGGCGCCGGGGAGACCGGCAGCGCGGTCCACTCCACCCGGTACGGCGACTCGGCCGGACCGCCGCGAACCTGGCTCTCGGAGACCTCACGCAGCACCAGCGAGCCGACCTCGGCGACGGCCTGGCCGCTCTCGTCGGCGAGCCCCAGCGTGATCGCGTCCGCGCCGGCGCGGGACAGCCGGGCCCGCAGCACGCCGGCACCCGAGGCGAACAGGGTGACGCCGTTCCACGAGAACGGCAGGCGCCCGCGCCCGGTGTCGTCGAGCAGGTCGCCGAGTCCGACCGCATGCAGCGCGGAGTCCAGCAGCGCCGGGTGCAGGCCGAAGGACGAGGCGGAGTCCCGGGCGTCGTCCGGCAGCGCCACCTCCACGTAGGTGTCTCCGTCATGGCGCCAGGCGGCGCGCAGGCCCTGGAACACCGGCCCGTACCCGAACCCGGCCGCGGCCAGCCGCTCGTACAGGTCGTCGACGGGAACCGGCACCGCACCGGTCGGCGGCCACTCGACCAGGTCGAACGACGGGGCGGCGGCCGTGCTGTCGGGTGCGACCACACCGGTGGCGTGCCGCGTCCACGGCTCGCCCTCCCCGGCGTCCTCCGGGCGCGAGTGGACGCTGAGCGTCCGCCGGCCCGCCTCGTCCACGCCGGCCAGGGACAGGCGCAGCTGGACGCCGCCGCGCTCGGGCAGCACCAGCGCGGCCTCCAGCGTCAGCTCCTCCAGCAGCCCGCAGCCGACCTGGTCACCGGCCCGGATCGCCAGCTCGACGAACGCCGTACCCGGCAGCAGCACCGCGCCCATCACCGCGTGATCGGCCAGCCACGGGTGCGACTGCACCGACAGCCGGCCGGTGAACACCACGCCGTCCGACTCCGGCAGCTCCACACTCGCACCGAGCAGCGGGTGCCCCGCCGCACCGAGCCCGATCGACGCGACGTCACCGACCGACGTGCCGCCTTCCAGCCAGTACCGCCGGCGCTGGAAGGGGTAGGTGGGCAGGTCGACCCGGCGCGCGCCCGTGCCGGCGAACACGGCCGGCCAGTCGACGACGAGGCCGCGGACGAACGCCTGCGTGAGCGCAGTGGTCAGCGTGCGCGCCTCCGGGCGGCCGGCCCGGAGGACGGGGACGAACACGGCCTCGGCCGCACTGTCCTGTCCCATCGCGGACAGCACACCGTCCGGGCCCAGCTCGACGAACGTCCGGACACCGTCCGCCTCCAGGACGGAGACCGCATCCGCGAAGCGGACGGCCTCGCGGACGTGCCGCACCCAGTACTCGGCGTCAGTGAGCTCGGTCGAGACGGGGGCGCCGGTGAGGGTGGAGACGATCGGAAGTCGCGGGGACTCATAGGTGACCTGCTGCGCGACGGCGCGGAAGTCGTCCAGCATGCCGTCCATCAGCGGGGAGTGGAAGGCGTGGCTGACCGTCAGCCGCTTGGACTTGCGTCCCTCCAGCTGTGCGACCAGCGCGAGCACCGCATCCTCGGCACCCGATATCACCACGGACGTGGGCCCGTTGACCGCGGCGATACCCACGCCCTCGGTCAGCAGCGGCAGCACCTCCGCCTCGCTCGCCTGCACCGCGACCATCGCACCACCGCCCGGCAGCGCCTGCATCAGCCGGCCACGCGCAGCGACCAGCTTCGCGGCATCCGCCAGCGAGAACACACCCGCCACATGCGCCGCAGCCAGCTCACCGATCGAATGCCCGGCCAGCACATCCGGAGTCAG
>NZ_JBEOSA010000140.1:0-4343 GCF_040302625.1 Kitasatospora sp. NPDC097643
CCGTTCGACGCACCGTCCTGGTTGACGGCACTGCCGCGCACGACCGCGAGCACCTGGTGTCCGTTGCGGCGGGCGTCGGAGAGCCGCTCGACCAGCAGCATGCCGACGCCCTCGCCCCAACCGGTGCCGTCCGCCTCCGCCGAGAACGCCTTGCACCGGCCGTCGGCCGACAGGCCGCGCTGGCGGCTGAAGTCGACGAAGGTTTCGGGCGTCGCCATCACGGTGACACCGCCCGCGAGCGCCATCGTGCACTCGCCCTGGCGCAGCGCCTGGATCGCCCAGTGCAGCGCGACCAGCGAGGACGAGCAGGCGGTGTCGACGGTGACCGCCGGGCCCTCCAGACCGAAGGTGTAGGCGACCCGGCCCGAGGCGATGCTGCCCGAGACACCGGTGCCGAGGTAGCCCTCCACGCCCTCGGGGAGTTCGCCGATCCCGGTGGCGTAGTCGTGGTACATCACACCGGCGAACACACCGGTCCGGCTGCCGCGCAGCGTCGCCGGGTCGATCCCCGCCCGCTCCACGGCCTCCCACGAGGTCTCCAGCAGCAGCCGCTGCTGCGGGTCCATCGCCAGCGCCTCGCGCGGCGAGATCCCGAAGAACTCCGGGTCGAACAGGCCCGCGTCGTGCAGGAAGCCGCCCTCGCGGGCGTAGGTGGTGCCCTGGTGGTCGGGGTCGGGGTGGTAGAGACCGTCGAGGTCCCAGCCGCGGCCGGTCGGGAAACCGGAGATCGCGTCACCGGCCCCGAGCACCAGGCGCCACAGATCCTCGGGGGACTCCACCCCGCCGGGGTAGCGGCAGGCCATGCCGACGATCGCGATCGGCTCGTCGTTCGCGGCCGCGGACGGCCGGGCGGCGCCGGCGCCGGTCACGGTGGCGTGCTCGTCCGCGTCGTCGCCGAGGAGTTCGGCGAGCAGAAAAGCGGCCAGGGCGCCCGGCGTCGGGTAGTCGAAGACCAGCGTCGCCGGCAGGCGCAGGCCGGTCGCGCCGTTGAGCTCGTTGCGCAGCTCGACGGCGGTCAGCGAGTCGAAGCCCAGCTCCTTGAACGCCCGCGCGGACTCCACCGCACCCGCGTCGGCGTAGCCGAGCACGGCGGCGACGCGGGAGCGGACCAGGCCGAGGAGAGTCTCCTCCCGGTCGGCGGCGGCCGGCTGGGCCAGCAGTCGGGCGACCAGCTCGGAGCCGCCGGCCGTCGCCCCGGCGCGGGCGACCCGCCGGGTCGGGACCCGGACCAGGCCCCGCAGGAGGGCGGGCAGGGTGCCGGCGGCGGCCTGGGCGCGCAGGGCAGCCAGGTCCAGGTGCATCGGGACGAGGGCGGCGCTGCCGGTGGCGGTGGCCGCGTCGAGCAGCTCGAGGCCCTCGGCGGAGCCGAGGCCGTGAATGCCGCCGCGGCTCATGCGTTGGACGTCCACCGCGTCGAGGCTGCCGACCATGCCGCTGCTGTCGGCCCACGGACCCCAGGCGAGGGAGGTGGCGGGCAGTCCGGCGGTCCGGCGCTGGGCGGCGAGGGCGTCCAGGAAGACGTTCGCGGCCGCGTAGTTGCCCTGGCCGGGGCTGCTGAGCGTGCCGGCGGCGGAGGAGAACAGCACGAAGGCGGTGAGCGGGTGGCCGGCCGTCAGCTCGTGGAGGTGGAGGGCCGCATCGACCTTCGGACGCAGCACGGTGTCGATCCGCTCGGGAGTGAGCGAGGCGACGATGCCGTCGTCCAGGACACCGGCCGTGTGGACCACACCGGAGAGCTCGCGGTCGGCGAGCAGCGCGGCCAGCGCCTCCCGGTCGGCCACATCGCACGCCGCCAGCGTGACGGTGGCACCGGCCTCCGTCAGCTCGTCCCGCAGCTCGACCGCACCCGGCGCGTCCGCACCACGGCGCGACACCAGCAGCAGACTCCGCACCCCGTGCTCGACCACGAGATGACGGGCCACCAGCCCGCCCAGCAGACCCGACGCACCCGTCACCAGGACCGTGCCCGACGACCCGAACACCGGCACCGCTTCCGAGGACGCAGCCGCCCTCGACAGACGCGGCACCTGAATCGCGCCGGCACGCACCGCGAGCTCCGGCTCGCCGGCCGCCAGAGCGGCGGAGAGCGCCTCGCGGGAGAAGTCGCCGCCGTCGAGGTCCAGCAGGACGAGGCGGTCGGGGTTCTCCCCCTGGGCCGAGCGGACCAGGCCCCACACCGGCGCGTGCACCAGGTCCTCGACCTCGGCACCGACCGCCCCACGGGTCACCAGGACCAGACGCGACGCCGCGAACCGCTCATCAGCCAGCCACTCCTGCACCGTCCCCAAAACCCCGTGCAGCGCGGCGCGCACAGCCGAGGCCACACCATCAGACGCCTGAACCGACTCCAGCGCCAGGAACACCGCATCCGGGGCGGCCGTACCGGCGTCGACCGCCGCACCCAGCTCCGCCAGGTCCGCGAACCGCTCCGCACCGAACCCGCCCGCACCCAGCACGGCCCACCGACCCGCCGGCGCCTGCGACACCGGCATCGCGGTCCACTCCACCCGGTACAGCGAGTCGACGAAGCCACCGCGCGCACTGCGCACCTGCTCCTCGGACACCTCACGGGAGACCAGGGACTCCACCGCGGCCACTGGCCGACCGGTCTCGTCCGCCAGCAGCAGCGAGGCCGTGTCCTGCCCGGCCTCGGTGAGACGCAGGCGCAGGGCGGTCGCACCGGCGGCGTAGAGGGTGACCCCGTTCCAGGAGAACGGGATCCGGGCCCGGCGGGGGCCGTCCGCGGTCGAGCCGTCGGCGATGTCCAGGCCGAGGGCGTGCAGCGCGGCGTCGAGCAGCGCCGGGTGCAGTCCGTACTGCTCGGCGTCCTCGTGGGCACTCTCCGGAAGCCGGATCTCGGCGTACGTGTCTCCGTCGTGCCGCCAGGCGGCGCGCAGGCCCTGGAACACCGGCCCGTACCCGAACCCGGCCGCAGCCAGCCGCTCGTACAGGTCGTCGACGGGAACCGGCACCGCACCGGTCGGCGGCCACTCGGCCAGCTCGAACCAGGGAAGGGCAGCTGTGCTGCCGAGCGCGAGCACACCGGTGGCGTGCCGCGTCCACGGCTCGCCCTCCACAGCGTCCTCCGGGCGCGAGTGCAGGCTCAGCGTCCGCCGGCCCGTCTCCTCCACGCCCGCGAGCGCCAGCCGCAGCTGAACGCCGCCGCGCTCGGGCAGCACCAGCGGCGCCTCCAGCGTCAGCTCCTCCAGCAGCCCGCAGCCGACCTGGTCACCGGCCCGGATCGCCAGTTCGACGAACGCCGTGCCCGGCAGCAGCACCGCGCCCATCACCGCGTGGTCGGCCAGCCACGGGTGCGACTGCACCGACAGCCGGCCGGTGAACACCACACCGTCCGACTCCGGCAGCTCCACACTCGCACCGAGCAGCGGGTGCCCCGCCGCACCGAGCCCGATCGACGCGACATCGCCGACGGCCAGGACGGGTGTCCGCGGCCAGAACCGCTGCCGCTGGAAGGGGTAGGTGGGCAGGTCGACCCGGCGCGCGCCCGTGCCGGCGAACACCGCCGGCCAGTCGACGGCGAGGCCGCGGACGTGGGCCTGGGCGAGGGCTGCCGTGAGCGTACGGGCCTCCGGGCGGCCCGTGCGCAGCACCGGGACGAACGCGGCCTCGGCCGCGGACTCCTGTCCCATCGCGGACAGCACACCGTCCGGGCCCAGCTCGACGAACGTCCGGACACCGTCCGCCTCCAGGACGGAGACCGCATCCGCGAAGCGGACGGCCTCGCGGACGTGGCGGACCCAGTACTCGGCGTCGGTCACCTCGGTCGAGACGGGGGCGCCGGTGAGGGTGGAGACGATCGGGAGTCGCGGGGACTCGTATGCCACCTGCTGCGCGACCGCGCGGAAGTCGTCCAGCATGCCGTCCATCAGCGGCGAGTGGAAGGCGTGGCTGACCGTCAGCCGCTTGGACTTCCGTCCCTCCAGCTGCGCGACCACGGCCAGCACCGCATCCTCGGCACCCGAGATCACCACGGACGTGGGCCCGTTGACCGCGGCGATACCGACGCCCTCGGTCAGCAGCGGCAGCACCTCCGCCTCGCTCGCCTGCACCGCGACCATCGCACCACCGCCCGGCAGCGCCTGCATCAGCCGACCGCGAGCGGCGACCAGCTTCGCGGCATCCGCCAGCGAGAACACACCCGCGACATGGGCGGCAGCCAGCTCACCGATCGAATGCCCGGCCAGCACATCCGGAGTCAGACCCCACGACGCGATCAGCCGGAAGAGGGCCACCTCCAACGCGAACAGCGCCGGCTGTGTGTACCCCGTCTCGTGGATCAGCTCCGGGTCGGCCATCGCCTCGCGCAGCGGACGGTCCAGCAG
>NZ_JBEOSA010000141.1:0-4220 GCF_040302625.1 Kitasatospora sp. NPDC097643
TCTACCTGTTCGGCACCCCCGGACAGGACCGCTTCTGGTTCATGTGGGACGACCTCGTCCGCGGCGCCATCGGCGCCATCGTCCTCGTCGACACCAGGCGGCTGGCCGACTGCTTCCCCGCGCTCGACTACTTCGAGAACAGCGGGCTGCCGTTCGTCGTCGCCCTCAACGGCTTCGACGGGCACCAGCCGCACACCGCCGACGAGGTCCGCGAAGCGCTCCAGCTCGGCGCCGACACCCCCGTCGTCGCCCTGGACGCCCGCCGGCGTGACAGTGCCAAGAGCGCGCTGATCACCCTCGTCGAGCACGCCCTCCTCGCCCGGCTGCGCTGACCGGCGACCACGGAGGGCGCGCCCCGGGAGGCGCACCGTCGAACGCCCCGGCGACCGTCGAACGGATGGTCGCCGGGGCAGCGCCACTTACCGGCAGGTGTCCTCCGGGGGCACCGCGCAAGACCCGGTTATAAGCGGCGGATAACAGTTCGGTAGGCATTTTGTGATCAACAGTGACGCAGCGTGGCGAATCAGCGTCACTCAGCGCCAGATGACCACGGTTTTGCTCCGTCATGTCGGTGAATGTCCGGATTGTGCCGACGCGAGGGCTATCCGACGGCTGTTTGTCCCCCATCCCTGCACGTGCTGAAATTCCAGCTACCCCTGAATGCTCTCGGCGCCGGCCCACCCGGTGACGGGCCAGGGCCCGGGGGTAGCGCTGGATTGATCCATGGCCGGCAGTCGGCCGAGAGGTAGTTGTCGAGTGAGGCGTAAGCAGCAACCCGCCCCGCAGCGGCGCTCCGAGCCCCGCCAGAGCGAGCCGAACGGTACCGCCCCGGAGCCGGCCGGATTCTCCGCGTTCACCCCGACCGAGGAGCGTCCCCAAGCTGCCTCCATACCGCCGCCGACCTCCTCGAAGGAGCGTCGCGGCGGATCGGCCGACACCGTCCAGGACGACAAGGACGGCGGCCGCTACGACTTCCTCCGCCCGCGCAACTGGCGTGTGCCGACCCGACTGATCGCGATCCTGCTGATCCCGGTCGTCATCTCCCTGGTCTTCGGCGGCCTGCGCGTCAACACCTCGGTCGACGGCTACATCAAGGCCTCGCACGCCGAGAAGACCGCCGAGCTGGCCAAGGCCGCGACCGAACTCGCCGAGGCGCTGCAGAACGAGCGTGACAAGACCGTCGGCCCCCTGCTGACCAAGCAGGACCCGAACAACGACGTGGCCAAGACCCGCGCGGCCACCGACGCCGCGCTGAAGGCCTACAACGCCGCCTACGAGGCCTCCGACAAGGTCGGCGAGCTGCCGCGGCGCCACGAGGCCTTCGCGAGCATGGTCGGCGCCCTGCCGCACCTGCGCCAGGTCGCCTACACGCCCGAGCTGTTCGCCTCCGCGACCGCCAACGCCTACTCGGTGATGTTCGCGCCGCTGCTCTCCTACGACAACTCGGTCGGCCTCGGCGGCTCCAACAACCTCACCAGCAAGGGCCGCGCGATCTACGCGATGTCGCTGGCCAAGGCCTCGGCCTCGACCCAGCGCGTGCTGATGATGCAGCTGCTCGTCGGTATCTCGGCCAACGCCACCACCCGGCACGAGAACGCCGACATGATCCAGCAGATCCTGGTCTCCCAGAAGCTGGAGCAGGTCTCGCTGAACGAGTTCACCACCGGTAGCGCCCCCGAGGACGCCCGGAGGTTCGCCGACGCCCAGGTCGCCCAGGCCACCGTGGACGCGCGCTCGGCGTACAAGATGCCCAACGGCACTCTGCCGACCATGCAGGGTCTGCTGGCGCTCGGCGCCGCGTACAGCGAGCAGGCCGCCGAGGGTCAGCTCCGCGGCAAGGCCGTCGCCGACCAGGCGCTCAAGGAGGCCATCGCCTCCGGTCTGACCCCGGACAACTGGAACCAGGCCTCCAACAGCCACATCCAGGCCCTCCGGAACACCGAGATCGGCCTCCTCGACGACGTCCTCGACGGCGCCAAGGAGCTCAAGGACAACGCGCTCTACGACGCCGTGCTCAACACGATCATCGTCGTCGCCGCACTGATCCTGGCCGGTCTGCTCACCGGGTACGTCGCCCGCTCGATGATCCTCGGCATGCGCACCCTGCGCAGCGCCGCCCTGGAGATCGCCGACCACCGCCTGCCGGACCTGGTCGAGAAGCTCTCCAAGACCGACCCCGACCGGGTCGACACCTCCGTCAGCGCGATCCCGCTGCACGGCAAGGACGAGATCGGCGAAGTCGCCCGGGCCTTCGACCAGGTCCACCAGCAGGCCGTGGCGCTCGCCGCCGAGCAGGCCCTGCTGCGAGGGAACGTCAACGCGATCTTCACCAACCTGTCGCGCCGCAGCCAGGGCCTGATCCAGCGCCAGCTGGCGCTGATCACCGACCTGGAGAACAACGAGGCCGACCCGGACCAGCTGGAGAACCTCTTCAAGCTGGACCACCTCGCGACCCGTATGCGCCGCAACGGTGAGAACCTGCTCGTCCTCGCGGGCGAGGAGGCCGGCCGCCGCTGGAACACCCCGGTCCCGCTGGTCGACGTGCTCCGCGCCGCCGCCTCCGAGGTGGAGCAGTACGAGCGCGTCGAGCTCGCCGGCATCCCGGAGGTCGAGGTCGTCGGCGCCGCCGTGACCGACCTCGTCCACCTGCTCGCCGAGCTGCTGGAGAACGCCACCTCGTTCTCCAGCCCGCAGACCCGGGTCCTGGTCAACGCGACCCGCCTGCCGGACGGCCGCGTGCTGGTCGAGATCCACGACAAGGGCATCGGCCTCACCGCCGACGACTTCGCCGAGATCAACGAGAAGCTGGCCGAGCCGCCCACGGTCGACGCCACCATCTCCCGCCGCATGGGCCTCTTCGTGGTCGGCCGGCTGTCCCAGCGGCACGACATCCGCGTCCAGCTCCGCCCCTCCGGCGAGTCGGCCGGCACCACCTCGCTGGTCATGCTCCCGCCGTTCGTCACCCAGGGCGGTGCCGCGCCGGAGCCCGAGGAGCAATTCACCGTCTCCCGGATCTTCGCCGACCAGGCGCCGACCTCCGAGTGGGCCCCCGAGGGTCCCACCCGCAGCGCCGCCGAACTGGGCTTCGACGACCACCTGACCGGCCACGGCATCGCCGGCTCCTCCGGCTTCAGCCCGGCCCTGGAGTCCGTCCAGCGCTCGCAGCGCCTCGACCAGGTCCGCCGCCAGGCGCTGGAGAGCGGCCCGCACGGCGAGCCGCCGGTGCTGGACGCCGAGGTCGAGGAGGAGTACCCGCAGCAGGGCTACGACCAGTACGCCCCGCAGGGCTACGAGCAGTCCGGCTACGCCGACGACCAGTACGGCTACGGCCACGACGGCTACCAGCAGGACGGCTACGGCCAGGACGCGTACGGCCAGTACCCGCAGCAGGGTTACGACCAGTCCGGCTACGCCGACGACCAGTACGGCCAGCAGGACTACCAGGGCACGGACTACCAGGGCTACGACGACGGCTACGGCGGCGACCACTACGGCCAGCAGGCCGAGGAGGCGCCCGCCGGCCACCCGTACGCCCCGGAGGCGCCCGCCCTGCCCGCCGCCGAGCCCACCACCACCCTGCCGTCCGGGCTGCCGCAGCGCCGCCCCGGCCAGCAGCTGGCGGGTGGCGGCTTCGCCGCCCCGGCCGACAACGGCTCCACCGGCGAGACCCCGAACTGGTTCGCCGGCGCCAAGGACACCTCGGCGCCGAGCGAGCCGCGCGGCCACGACGTGTCCGCGCTCGGCGGGTACGGCCCGACCGGCCCGACCGCCAACGCCGCCTGGCAGTCGCCCAACGACGGCGACTGGCAGCGGGCCGAGCAGCTGCGCGAGCCCGCCTCCGGCGGCACGACCACCTCCGGTCTGCCCCGGCGCGTGCCCAAGCAGAACCTGGTGGCCGGCAACGCCAAGCCCACCCCGCAGGACGGGCCGCAGGTCTCCCGCAGCCCCGAGGAGGTCCGTGGACGTCTCACGAACCTGCGCCGCGGTGTGGAGCAGGGCCGCAGCGCCGGCAACACCGGAAGCTTCCGGATCGACCCCGATCAGGTAGACCCGTCCGGCAACGGACAGCAGAACCGGAGCACCGATCTCTTCGGCGGCTCGAACCACCAGGAGCGTTGAGTTGACTCAGATGAGCCAGGCCGCACAGAACCTGAACTGGCTGATCACCAATTTCGTGGACAACACCCCCGGGGTGTCCCACACCGTGGTGGTCTCCGCGG
>NZ_JBEOSA010000142.1:0-4085 GCF_040302625.1 Kitasatospora sp. NPDC097643
CGTGGCCGGCTGATGCAGGCGCTGCCGGGCGGTGGTGCGATGGTCGCGGTGCAGGCGAGCGAGGCGGAGGTGCTGCCGCTGCTGACCGAGGGCGTCGGGATCGCCGCGGTCAACGGGCCCACGTCCGTGGTGGTCTCGGGTGCCGAGGATGCGGTGCTCGCGCTGGTCGGGCAGTTGGAGGGGCGGAAGTCCAAGCGGCTGACGGTCAGCCACGCCTTCCACTCGCCGCTGATGGACGGCATGCTGGACGACTTCCGCGCCGTGGCGCAGCAGGTGGCATACGGGTCCCCGCGGATCCCGATCGTCTCCACCCTCACCGGCGCTCCCGTCTCGACCGAGCTGACCGACGCCGAGTACTGGGTGCGGCACGTCCGCGAGGCCGTCCGCTTCGCCGACGCGGTCTCCGTCCTGGAGGCGGACGGTGTCCGGACGTTCGTCGAGCTGGGCCCGGACGGTGTGCTGTCCGCGATGGGACAGGAGTCCGCGGCCGAGGCCGCGTTCGTTCCCGTCCTCCGCGCCGGCCGCCCCGAGGCCCGCACGCTCACGGCAGCCCTCGCCCAGGCCCACGTCCGCGGCCTCGCCGTCGACTGGCCGGCCGTGTTCGCCGGTACCGGCGCGCGCCGGGTCGACCTGCCCACCTACCCCTTCGAGGGTCGCCGTTACTGGCCTGAGCGGGTCGGTCGGACTGTCGGCGATGTGGCCTCGGTCGGACTGGCGGCGGCCGGGCACCCGTTGCTGGGGGCGGCCGTCTCGCTGCCCGCGGTGGACGGATTCCTCTTCACGGGCCGCCTGTCGGTGCAGTCGCACCCGTGGCTGGCCGATCACGCGGTGATGGGCGCGGTGCTGCTGCCGGGCACGGCGTTCGTCGAGCTGGCGATCCGGGCCGGTGACCAGGTCGGCTGCGGGCTGCTGGAGGAGCTGACGCTGGAGGCCCCGCTGGTGCTGCCCGAGCAGGGCGGCGTCCATGTCCAGCTCGCGGTCGAGGAGGCCGACGGGTCGGGCCGCCGGGCTGTCGGCCTGTACTCCCGGCTGGAGGACACGGCCGAGGGGGAGGTCTGGACGCGGCACGCCACCGGCGTGCTGGCCCCCGGCGACGGTGACGATCTGCCGTCCTTCGACCTCACCGAGTGGCCTCCGCAGGGCGCGACCACGGTCGGCGTGGACGATCTCTACGACGTCTTCCAGGCGGCCGGGTTCGGGTACGGACCGGTGTTCCAGGGCCTGCGCGCCGCGTGGCGCCGTGGCGAGGACGTCTACGCGGAGGTGCGCCTGCCGGAGGGTGCCGAGGCCGACGCCGCACTCTTCGGCTTGCACCCGGCCCTGCTCGATGCCGCGCTGCACGCGGTCGGCATCGGCAACCTGCTGGAGGAGAGCGGCGGCGGCCGCCTGCCGTTCGCGTGGAACGGGGTGACGCTGCACGCCGCCGGGGCTTCGGCCGTCCGGGTGCGGATGTCGCCAGCGGGCCGCGACACGGTCTCTCTCGTGCTGGCCGACGAGTCCGGGCGCCCGGTGGCATCCGTGGCCTCGCTGGCGATGCGCGAGGTGTCCGAGGAGCAGGTCCGGGCCGCCCGCGGTGGCTCGGTCGACTCGCTGTACCGGGTGGAGTGGACCGCGCTGCCGGTGTCGCAGGCGCCGGCGGGTCGGTGGGCCGTGCTGGGTGCGGGCGGGTTCGGTGCGGAGCGGTTCGCGGACCTGGCGGAGCTGGGTGCGGCGGTCGACGCCGGTACGGCCGCCCCGGATGCGGTGTTCCTGGCGCTGGAGTCGGTCGAGGCGTCTGATGGTGTGGCCTCGGCTGTGCGCGCCGCGCTGCACGGGGTTTTGGGGACGGTGCAGGAGTGGCTGGCGGATGAGCGGTTCGCGGCGTCGCGTCTGGTCCTGGTGACCCGTGGGGCGGTCGGTGCCGAGGTCGAGGACCTGGTGCACGCCCCGGTCTGGGGCCTGGTGCGCTCGGCGCAGTCCGAGAACCCCGGCCGCCTGGTCCTCCTGGATCTGGACGGTCCGGAGGTCGCGGAGGGCCTGGTGGCGGGCGCGCTGGCCGCCGGCGAGCCGGAGCTTGCGGTGCGCGGTGGCGAGGTGCGGGTGCCGCGTCTGGCCCGGGCGGCAGTGTCGCCCGAGGCGGTGCCGGTGTTCGGGTCGTCGGGCACGGTCCTGGTGACGGGTGCGTCGGGTCTGCTGGGCGGGCTGGTGGCCCGTCACCTGGTGGTCGAGCACGGGGTGCGGAGTCTGCTGCTGGTGTCGCGCCGTGGTGCGGACGCGCCGGGAGCGGTCGAGCTGCGGGACGAGCTGACGGAGGCCGGTGCCACCGTCACGCTGGCGGCGTGCGATGTGGCCGACCGGGAGGCGCTGGCCGCGCTGCTCGCCGACCACGAGCTCTCCGGTGTGGTCCACACGGCCGGTGTCCTGGACGACGGCATCGTCGCCTCGCTCACTCCCGAGCGGATCGACACCGTGCTGCGTCCGAAGGTCGATGCGGCCCTCCACCTCCACGAGCTGACGGCCGGCCACCCGCTGACCGCGTTCGTGCTGTTCTCCTCCGCCGCCGGCACCTTCGGCGGACTCGGGCAGGGCAACTACGCGGCCGCGAACGTCTTCCTGGACGCCCTCGCCGCCCAGCGCCGGGCTGCCGGGCTGCCCGCGACCTCCCTCGCCTGGGGTGCCTGGGCGGAAGGCGGAATGGTCGGCAGTCTCGCCGATGTCGACGTCCGCCGTATGAGCCGTGGCGGTGTGCAGGGCCTGCTCGCCGACGAGGGGCTGGCGCTCTTCGACGCGGCGATCGCCGCGGACGAGTCCCTGGTCGTTCCGATCCGGCTCGACCTGGCCGCGCTGCGCGCCGAGGCTGCCGCCGGCACCCTGCCGCCGCTGGTGCGCGGCCTGGTGCGCACCCCGCTCCGCCGCGTTGCCGAGAACGGCTCGGCGGGCCGTACGGTCGGCTCGTCCCTGGCGCAGCGCGTCCTTGCCGCGCCGGCCGCCGAACGGACGGAACTCCTGCTGGACCTGGTCCGTGCCCGGGTCGCGTCCGTCCTCGGCTACGGGGACGCGGGCGCCGTGGACGCCAACCGGGCGTTCAAGGAGCTGGGCTTCGACTCGCTGACCGCCGTCGAGCTGCGCAACGAGCTCAACGGCGCGACCGGCCTGCGCCTGCCGGCGACGCTGGTCTTCGACCACCCGACGCCGGGCGCCCTGGCCGCTTTCCTGCTCGCCGAACTGGTCGGCGAGGCGCCGGGTGCCGCAGTGGCGGTCCGGACGGTGGCGGTCGATGACGAGCCGATCGCGATCGTCGGGATGGCCTGCCGCTTCCCGGGTGGCGTCGAGTCCCCGGAGGACCTGTGGCGGCTGGTGTCGGAGGGCCGGGACGCGGTCTCCGGCTTCCCGACCGGCCGCGGCTGGGACCTGGAGAACCTGTACCACCCCGACCCCGATCACCAGGGCACCTCGTATGCCCGCGAGGGCGGGTTCCTGCACGACGCGGGCCTGTTCGACCCGGTGTTCTTCGGGATCTCGCCGCGCGAGGCGCTGGCGATGGACCCGCAGCAGCGGCTGCTGCTGGAGACGTCCTGGGAGGCGTTCGAGCGGGCCGGAATCGACCCGGCGACGCTGCGTGGCAGCCGCACCGGCGTGTTCGCCGGCGTGATGTACCACGACTACGCCAACAACCTGGGTGAGCTCCCCGACGGCGTGGAGGGTTACCTCGGCACCGGCAACTCCGGAAGCATCGCCTCCGGCCGCGTCGCCTACACCTTCGGCCTGGAGGGCCCGGCGGTCACCGTCGACACCGCCTGCTCCTCTTCTCTGGTCGCGCTGCACTGGGCGATCCAGGCACTGCGGAACGGCGAGTGCACGATGGCGCTCGCCGGCGGCGTGGCGATCATGTCCACCCCCGAGGTGTTCGTGGACTTCAGCCGCCAGCGGGCACTCTCCGCGGACGGCCGGTGCAAGGCGTTCTCGGCGGAGGCGGACGGCACCGGTTGGGGCGAGGGCGTCGGCATGCTCCTGGTCGAGCGGCTCTCCGACGCCCGCCGCAACGGACACCAGGTGCTCGCGGTCGTGCGCGGCAGTGCCGTCAACCAGGACGGTGCGTCGAACGG
>NZ_JBEOSA010000143.1:0-4080 GCF_040302625.1 Kitasatospora sp. NPDC097643
ACCCGGAAGCTAAGCCTCACAGCGCCGATGGTACTGCAGGGGGGACCCTGTGGGAGAGTAGGACGCCGCCGAACAATCATTCACAAAGAACCCCCATCCGGAATCCGGATGGGGGTTCTTTGCATTTCACCTGCATTTCACCCGCTCTGGATCTGCGTTTCCTCATCTTCCTGAGGGATTGCCGACGGCTGATCCGACGGCTGGGGCGACGGCTGAGCCGAGGGCTGGCCCTGAGCCTGGGCCGCGGCCTGTGCCTCGTCGGGCTGGGCTTGTGGTTGGGACTGGACGGGAGCTGCCGCCGCCGTGCCCCACTTCGGCCGGCTCAGCCAGGTGCCCGCGCTGTTGGTCAGCCGCGTGACGCCCGTACCGTCGGCCCGCATGCTGAACAGGTCGGCGCTGCCGCCCGCCGGCGCCTGGGCGAAGACGATGGACTTGCCGTCCGGCGCGTAGGAGGCGGCACCGTAGAAGACGTCCGAGGGAGCGGGGGTGAGGGCGCCGATGGCGCTGCCGTCGGGGTGGACGGTGTAGATGCCGCCGCCGGGGGCGTTCTCGGGGCCGGCCGGGTAGGTGGTGAACAGGATCTGGGTGCCGTCGGGGGACCAGCTCGCACGGTCGCCGGCGCGCAGCTCCCAGGGGGTGAGCTGGCGCAGGCCGGTGCCGTCGGCGCTGACGACGTAGAGGGCCCGGCTGTTGGCGGGCTGGCCGGTGGCGCTGGTGCGGTACTCGAAGGTGAGCTGTCTGCCGTCCGGGGACCAGCTGGGGTTGCCGACCTCGCCGGAGTACGGCTTGTCGTTGGTGAGGAAGGTGAGCCGCTGGACGTCGGTGCCGTCGGGGCTCATCAGGTAGAGGTCCGAGTACTGGATCTGCTTGTTGTGGGCCTGGTCGAGCGCGCCCCAGGAGCGGCTGAAGGCGAGTTGTCTGCCGTTGGGGGAGTATGCGGGGGCGCGTTCGTCCTCGTTGGTGCAGTCGGCGCCGCCGGTTTCGCAGAGCTGGCCGATCTGGTGGGCGCTGTCGCCGCTGGCCGAGACGGTCCAGAGGTGGGCGGCGCCGCTCTGCGGGTCGGTGCGGTCGAAGGCGATCGTGCTGCCGTCGGGGGACCAGTCGGGTCGGTCGTCGCGGGCGCCGTCGGGGGGCAGGGTGACCTGGCGTCGGCCGGTGCCGTCGGCCGCGAGGGTGACGATGGCGGTGGCGCGGGTGGCGTCGACGTAGGCGCGGCCCACGATCAGGCCGTTCTGCGCGGTGACGGCGGGTGCTCCGACGGCGGCGCCGACGACGCCGGGGCTTGCGGTGGGCGTCGGCTCGGGGGTGGCGGTCGGGGTGTCCGGCCGGATCTCGGACAGCGGGATCTCACCGGGTTCGGCCCCGCAGCCGGTGAGCAGGGTGCCCAGGAGCAGAAGGCCCGCACCTGCGCTGGCGCGGGTGCGGGCCTTGGTGGTGCCGGGTGGCCGCGGTGTGGCGGCCGTCCTGGGGGTCTGCCTCGTGGTCTGCCTCGTCATCTCCGTCTGCGACCTTTCCGACCTCTCCGACGTTCGCTCCGTCTCCGATTCAGGACGAAGGCCCCCGAAAGGGGCTGTCACTGTGTCAGACGGACGGCGTCGGTGGCCGGGCGACACGCGACGTATCGCATTCACTCGGTCACACGGAGTAGACGCGGGTGGGTCAGCTCCGGGCGGCGCGGCGTTCGGCCTTGGCGAGGGCCTCGGCCTCGTCCTCGGCCTCGGCGACCTCCAGAGTGGGCGCGGTGCCGCCGAGCTGGGCGGGCAGCCACCAGGTGTCGTCCGGGCCGGAGGGCTTGCCGGGGTACTCGCGCTGGGCCTGGTCGAGCATCTCGGCCATGGCGGCGCGCAGTCGTCGGGTGACCATGACGGGCTTGTCGTTCGGGCCGAGGTGGATCGGCTCGCCGATCATGATGGTGACCGGGACGTGCCGCTTGGTCAGGGTCTTCGGCCGGCCCTTGGTCCACAGCTGCTGGGTGCCCCAGAGGACGACGGGCAGCAGCGGGGCGCCGGAGTCGGCGGCCATCCGGGCGGCGCCGGTCTTGAACTTCTTCAGCATGAAGGAGCGGCTGATGGTCGCCTCGGGGAACACCCCGACGACCTCGCCGGCCTTGAGGGCGCGCACGGCGGCCTCGTACGCGGGCTGTCCGTCGGTGCGGTCGACCGGGATGTGCTTCATGCCGCGCATCAGCGGGCCGGAGATCCGGTGCTTGAAGACCTCGTCCTTGGCCATGAAGCGGGTCTTGCGCTTCCCGCCGCGGTAGGCGCCGAGGCCGGCGAACAGGAAGTCCAGGTAGCTGATGTGGTTGCTGACCAGGACCGCTCCGCCCTCGGCGGGGATGTGCTCGGCACCCACGATCCGGATCCGCACGTCGAGTGCGCGGAAGGCGGTGAGTGCGGCGCGGATCACCGGCGGGTACACGAACTCTGCCACGGTCAGTCCTGACTTCCACGGGCCGGGGGCCCGGTACGGCGGTACCCGCGCCGTTGCGCGGGGGCCGACCGGAGCACGGCACGCCGCGGCGGTCACGGGTGATACACGAGAGATGATCCCCCGAACGAGTGCCTGCTGTCACCTGAGCCGTGCGGTCAACCGGATTTTCGCGGTGTGATCTCCGTGATGAGTCCGGCGGGGAACTTTTCAGGCGCCGGCGCCGAGCCGGCCCTGGGCGCGCCGCACGAGCGGGTAGATCTCGCAGCCGAGGCAGTAGCCGAACGCGGCGCTGAGGAAGGCGGCGGCCAGGGCGAAGGCGGTGGCCGCCAGGCCGAGCCAGATGACCCCGGTGAGGTATCCGAGGGTGCCGACGGCGGCGAAGACCAGGCCGACGCCCTGGGCGAAGCGCGGCGGCCGCTCGTCCTCGGTCTCGGTCGGCGGCGACAGCCGGGGGCGGACGAAGGTCCGGTAGAGCCAGCCGTAGGGGGAGCGGCAGAGGCCGCCGGCGGCGCCCCACGCGAAGACGAGGGCCTGGGCGGCGAGCAGCGCGCCACTGCCGGTGATCAGCGCGGCGGCGAGCACCACGGAGGTGAGCAGGGCGGAGAAGCGGGGACCGCGGGGGTCGATCTGCACGAGGACTCCGGGAGGGTCGCGACGGGCGGCGGCTGGGCTCGTCAGCGACAGCGGGAGGTGGTGGCCGGGACCGGGTCGACGACGCGGCGGGAGATCGGCAACGGCGGGGCGAGGCGGTCGGAGTCCACGCGCCGATCGTACGCGGGCCCGGCCCGGGCGGTCGACCTGCGTTCCGGGGCCGTGCGGCGACGGCGCAGACTGGGGGGATGACCGGATGGGTGGTGTGCGTTGTCGTGCTGGCGGCGGCGGCCTCGTTCGGGCTGCTGCGGGGACGACGTGACGGAAGGCTGAGGGTGCGCACCAAGGACGGGTCGGTACGGCTGTCGGGGGCGGAGCTGGGCGGGGAGCTCGGTGAGCGGGCCACATTGGTGCAGTTCTCGACGGCGTTCTGCCAGCCGTGCCGGGCCACCCGCCGGGTGCTCGCCGAGGTGGCCGGCATGGTCGACGGGGTGGCGCACATCGAGGTGGACGCCGAGGCGGAGCTGGAGCTGGTCCGCCGGCTGGCGGTCCTGCGGACGCCGACCGTCCTGGTGCTGGACGCGGGCGGCCGGGTGGTGCGGCGGGCCGCCGGGCTGCCGCGCAAGGCGGACGTGATCGCGGCGCTCGGCGAGGCGGTGTGAAGGCGAGGGTGGCGAATCCGGTCGCGGAAGTGCCGCCCCGTCGGGTGGTGTCGGGGTCGGCCTGGGGCAGGATGGGCGCAGGCGGCAAGTGCAGTCGCCCGGCGTAAGCTACTGGCCAGTAGTGACCACTGAGCTACTGGCGAGTATGCTGCCAGGAAGTTCCGGACCGGCACGGGAAACACCGCTGCCCGGAGCGGGTGCCTTCCGTGTTCGCGCCCGCTTGCACAGCCGCAGCCGCCGGACGAGACCAGTACAGGAGACAGGCCGTGAGCTTGAGGATCGTTGTCTGTGTGAAGCACGTGCCGGACGCGACGGGTGACCGTCGTTTCGCGGACGACCACACCACCGACCGGGAGGGCGTGGACGGCCTTCTGTCGGAGCTGGACGAGTACGGCGT
>NZ_JBEOSA010000144.1:0-4073 GCF_040302625.1 Kitasatospora sp. NPDC097643
GACGGCCAGGCCTACCACCTGGTCACCACCGCCACCGACGGCGCCCGCATCGACGGCTACGCCGACGACGTCGAACTCCGCGTCACCAAGCACGGCTTCGACACCCCGATCGGCGGCACCGCCGGCTGGACGCTGAAGAAGCCCACCTCGGTCACCACCGACGCGCTCGGCGCCAAGCTCACCACCAACACCGCCTACGACGCCCAGGGCCGCACGGTCGAGATCCGGGTCCCGGGCACCACCGACGCGGACTCGAACACCGTCAAGTCCGTGTACTACACGGCCGGTGCCAACGCCGCCGACCCGGCCTGCGCCAACCGGCCGGAGTGGGCGGGCCTGGCCTGCACCACCGCCCCGGGTGCCGCCGTCACCGGCGCGGACTCCGCGCGGATGCCGACCACCCTGCCGGTCAAGCAGGTCACCCGGTACTCGCGCGGCGGCAAGCCGGAGGAGGTCACCGAGACCAACGCCGGCAAGACCCGCAAGACGGTGACCGGCTACGACGCCATCGACCGGCAGCTCTCCGTCGAGACCACCGGCACCGAGGGCCAGGCCGTTCCGAAGAGCGAGACCACGTACGACCCCGCCACCGGCGAGGTCGTCAAGGTCACCGCGGGCAACGGGGTCGTCAGCACGGCCCGGGACGCCCTCGGCCGCACCATCTCGTACACCGACGCGGACGGCGCGGCGACCACGACCGAGTACGACCGCTTCGGCAAGCCGGTCAAGCTCACCGACGTCACCGGCACCCTGACGTTCACCTACGACCGCGCCAAGGAACCCCGCGGCCTGGTCACCTCGGTGAGCGACAGCAAGACGGGCGAGTTCACCGCCAAGTACAGCCCGGACGGCCAGCTCGTCGAGCAGACCTACCCCGGCGGCATCGTCCGCAAGGACACCTTCAACGCCTCCGGCAAGGCCGTCGCCCGCAGCTACACCCGGGCGTCCGACGGCGCGGTCGTCTGGTCGCAGACCAACGAACTGTCCACCCAGGGCCAGGTGGTGAAGGACGCCACCGGCAACGGCAGCAAGAGCTACGGCTACGACCGCCTGGGCCGACTGGTGAAGGCCGAGCAGAGCACCGCCAACGGCGGCTGCACGACCCGGGTCTACACCTACGACACCCACTACAACCGCACCGGGAAGGCGGTTTCCGGACCGGCCGGCGACGGCACCTGCTCCACCGCCGGCGCCACCACGACCACGTCCACCTTCGACAGCGCTGACCGGATCACCGACGCCGGCTACCAGTACGACGCGTTCGGCCGCACGGTGAAGACGCCGTCCGGCACGACTGTCGGGTACCGCGTCAACGACCTGGTGGCGTCCCAGGAGACCGCCGACACCCGGCAGACCTGGACCCTCGACCCGGCCGGCCGCCTCAACGGCAGCACCACCGCCAAGAAGCAGGCCGACGGCACCTGGTCGACCGTCGCGTCGAAGCTCAACCACTACAGCGGCGACGGCGACAGCCCGCGCTGGATCGTCGAGGACGTCACCGCGGGCGCCTGGACCCGCTACGTCCCCGGCACCGACGGCGACATGGCCGCCACCGTCACCGACAAGGGGGACATCCGACTCCAACTCACCAACCTGTTCGGCTCGGTCGTCCTGACCACCGACACCGCGCTCACCAAGCCCGTCCTCCTCGACTCCGACGAGTACGGCAACCCGGCCACCGGCCAGTCCGCCACCCGCTACGGCTGGCTCGGCGGCAAGCAGCGCTCGGCCGAGGCCCAGGACGGAATCGTCCTGATGGGCGTGCGCCTCTACAACCCGGCCACCGGCCGCTTCCTCTCCGTCGACCCGGTCTACGGCGGCAACGCCAACGCGTACGAGTACACGTACGGCGACCCGGTCAACCGCTACGACCTCGACGGCCGCATCAGCTGCAGCTTCTGCCGCAAGGTCGTCAACAAGGCGAAGAACAAGTGGGAGGAGACCAAGGCCGACTGGGGCAAGAACTGGAAGCACAAGCTGGTCAACGTCGGTGTGGGCTTCGTGTCCGCGACCGCGGCCGGCGTCTGCGTCGCCACCGTGGCCTGCGGTGGTGCCATGGTCCTGGTCGGTGCCGGCGCCATCTTCGCCGGCGGCCTGGGCGCACACTACGCGGTGTCCAACTCGGCGGAGCGCCGTCGGGGCATGGGCCAGTGGGTGAAGTCCACCGCCATCTCCGAGGTCAAGGGCGGCATCTGCGGCGCCCTCTGGGGCCGTGGCTGCTTCACCGGCTACGCCAGGGGCGCCGCACCGAAGTGGGGCCTCAAGGCGATCATGGGCGGCGGAACGCCTCCGCTGCTCTACAACACGCCCCGGACCTCATGGAGCCAGAGCATATTCGGCTGGTTCAAGCGGATTATGGAATAGCGTAAGCTGACGAATTAGCCAGGCGGGGGCGGGAAAGCACGACTTTCCCGCCCCCGTTCTCGATTCTCATGGAGGGGCCGTCATGATCGACAAGGAGCTCTGCAACACGACGGAGCACGTTGTCGTCGAAGCGGATCAGCGACAGGGCAGGTCCGGGCACGTATCGCTGCTCAGGACGCTGCGTCAGACCGGACTGGGCATGGCCTGCCTGGCAGTGCTGTCGGCGATCCTGTTCGTCTTCGTCGGACCGGCACCGGGATTCGGCCTGCTGGCCTTCGCGGCCCTCGTCGTGATCGCCGCATTCATCTTCTTCGCCATCGCCGGACACAAGCCGACCTGCTCGGCGAAGAAGGCGCTGATCCTCTTCTTCGGATGGCTGGAATACGCCTTCTGACGAAGACCCACCCAACGGCCCGCCGACCCCTCGGCGGGCCGTTTCGGCGTTCCGCGCGGTCTCGCCCCGGAGCGCTTCCAATCAACGGGAAGCGGTGCCGGTCGATGGCCGACAGACCGCCGTCAGCCCCCGAAGGAAACCAGACAAACCATCAGGTTTGGCTACCAAGCATCCTTGCTGAACTCCGATGGACGCGTGATCCGTTACATGATCGTCATCCTGAGTGGCCGCTGAGAGGTTCCTGAGGTGAGAGATTGTCAGTTGGCTTTGAAAGAAGTCCTTCTGACTATTGGTTACCTCTTGAGAGAGTCTTGATGTCACGACGGTCTCGGGCCTCGTCCGCATTTGCGGGCGGGGCCTTCTCTACGCGTCGGATGCGCCCGATATCGGCGCTCCTGACACTCGGCCTGCTGGTGCAGGCCAGCGTGGTGGTGGATGCGGTGACGGCCGATCCGGCCGCTGCCGCGCCCAAGCCGACCACGCCTCCGGCCGCCCCGACCACGGAGGCGCCGAACGAGGCGTCGGCGTTGCTCGCGGCCCGGCTGCAGAAGCGGCGGATCGAGGTCACCGGCGCCCGGACGGAGTTCACCACGCTGTGGGCGAACCCGGACGGCACGCTGACCTCGGACCGTTCCACCGGTCCGATCCGGATGAAGGTCGGCGAGGCCTGGGTGCCCGTCGACACCACGCTGGTGCAGACGCCCGACGGCAAGGTCGCGCCGAAGGCCCACCCCGGCGGGGTCGTCTTCGAGGGCGGCGACGCCGGCGTGACGGTGGGCGACAGCGCGCCAGGCGCTGCGGCGCCGGCGACCGCGCCCAGTGCGACGCCGAGCGCAACGCCGACGGCCACTGCTACGGCGGCTGCGAGCGCAACGCCGACGGCCACGCCCAGTGCGACGGCCACTGCTACGGCGGCTGCTACGCCGAACGCCTCTGCGTCGGCCGCCCCGGAGCGGGCTTCGCGCAGCGCGGCCCGTGCTGACGCTCCGGCAGCGGACCCGAAGCCTGCCGACCCGAAGCCCACCGATCAGAAGCCCGCCGAGCGCGCGCTGGTCAAGATCGGTACCGGTGACCAGCAGGTCCGCTTCGGCTGGCTGGGCAAGCTGCCCAAGCCCAAGCTGGACGGCAACAAGGCCACCTACGTCAACGCCCGCCCGGGCGTCGACCTCGTCCTCGAGGCCACCCGCACCGGCTTCGAGCAGTTCCTCGTCGTCAAGGACCGTTCCGCCGTCGGCCAGACCGGCACCGTGACGATCCCGCTGGACACCACCGGCCTCAACGTCGCCCCGCAGCAGGACGGTTCGATCCAGCTGCT
>NZ_JBEOSA010000145.1:0-3887 GCF_040302625.1 Kitasatospora sp. NPDC097643
CGATTCGCCCGGGCGTTCAATTGACGATACGTCAGCTCTACCTCGCCATGGACGAGGGCCACCGCATCGGGCGTCGCCGCCACCTGCGCCTCGAACAGCTCCGGCAAGGTCCCGGCGACCGCCTCGCCCTCGGCGGCGGGCAGCAGTTCGCGGCGCTCCCCGGCGGACAGCAGGTCGATCCCGCCGATCGGCAGCTCCGGAGCGGCGGCGACCGCGGCCAGGAACCTGGTCCACCGGACGATGAGCGTCTCCACCGTCGAACGGTCGAACAGATCGGTGGCGTACTCCACCGCACCGACGATCCCGGCCGGGCTGCCGTCCGGTCCGAACCGTTCGGCGAGGCTCACGCCGAGGTCGAACTTGGCGGTCAGGGCGGCCACCGGATGGGCGGCCACGTCCAGGCCGGGCAGGTCGAAGTCGCCGCCCGGCGCGTTGTGCAGGCCCAGCATGACCTGGAACAGCGGGTGGTGCGCGAGCGACCGGGCCGGGTTGACCACCTCGACCAGGTACTCGAACGGCACGTCCTGGTGGTCGTACGCGGTGAGCGCCTTCTGCCGTACCCGGCCGAGCAGTTCGGCGAAGCCGGGGTCGCCGCCGGTGTCGGTGCGCAGCACCAGGGTGTTGACGAAGAAGCCGACGAGTTCGTCCAGCGCCTGGTCGGTGCGGCCGGCGATCGGGCTGCCGATCGGGATGTCGGTGCCGGCGCCGAGCCGGGTGAGCAGGGCGGCGAGGCCGGCCTGGAGCACCATGAACATGCTGGCGCCGTGTGCGGTGGCCAGGTCCCGCAGGGCCTGGTGCAGTTCGGCGTCCAGCCGGACCGTGACCTGGCCGCCCTGCTGGGAGGCCACCGGCGGCCGGGGGCGGTCACCGGGCAGCTGGAGCTGCTGCGGCATTCCGGCCAACTCGTCCTTCCAGTAGGCCAGTTGCCGGGCGAACAGGCTGTCGGGGTCGGCGGCGTCGCCGAGCAGGTCGCGCTGCCACAGGGTGTAGTCGGCGTACTGCACGGGCAGCGGGGACCACTGCGGTTCCTCGCCCCGGCAGCGCGCCGCGTAGGCCGCCGCGAGGTCACCGGAGAGCGGGCCCGTCGACCAGCCGTCGGCGGCGATGTGGTGCACCACGACCAGCAGCACGTGCCGGTCGGGCGCGAGCGCGTACAGCTCCGCCCGGAGCGGCGGTTCGGTGGCCAGGTCGAAGCCGCGCCGGGCCGTCTCCGCCAGCCGCTCGGCCAGCCGGCTCTCGTCGACCTCGACCACCGGCAGCGCCGGCCGCGCCTGCGAGGCGCTCAGCACGACCTGGTGCGGCACGCCGTCCGTCTCGCGTAGGACCGTTCGCAGGCTCTCGTGCCGGGCGATGACGTCGGCGAGCGCGGCGTGCAGGGCCGACCGGTCGAGGTCGCCGGTCAGACTCAGCGCGAACGGCATGTTGTAGGTGCCGCTCGGCCCGTCCATCCGGTTCAGGAACCACAGGCGGCGCTGGGCGAAGGACAGCGGGACCAGGTCGGGTCGCGGCCGGGCGGTCAGCGCGGGCCGCGCCGCCCCGGAGCCGTCCAGGCGGGCCGCCAGGGCGGCCACGGTCGGGGTCTCGAACAGCGTCCGGACCTCCAGCTCCACGCCGAGGGTCGCCCGGACCCGGGAGGCCAGCCGGGTCGCCAGCAGCGAGTGCCCGCCCAGGTCGAAGAAGCTGTCCTCCACACCTACCTGAGCCAGCCCGAGCACCTCGGCGAACAGCTCCGTGAGCAGCTGCTCCTGCGGGGTGCGCGGGGCCCGCCCGGCATGGGTCGAGCCGAGGTCGGGCGCGGGCAGCGCTCGGCGGTCGAGCTTGCCGCTGGCCGTCAGCGGCAGCGCCTCCAGTGCCACCAGCGCGGACGGGACCAGGTAGTCGGGCAGCCGGCCCCGCAGCCAGTCGCGGAGTTCGCCGAGGAGGGCGCCGGTGCCCCGGCTGCCGGTCGGGCGGTTGGTCAGCGCGGACAGCGGCCTGCCGGTGGTCCCGGCCGGCCGGTACGGCTCGACCGGGGAGCCGTGGTGCGTCCGCGGGTCGGCGAAGACCACGTCCAGGGAGTCGGCCTCGGTCGCCGACCAGGTGACGGCCACCGGGCGGCCGGACTCCGCCCCGAGGGCGTGGAAGTCCTCCGGGTCGGGGAGGCCGTCCTCCTCCGGGGTGTGCAGCCGCTCCAGCAGCTCGGCGAGCGTGCCGTCGCCGTTCTGCACCGCCCTGGCCAGCGCCGCCTCCCGGGCGACGCGCCGGTTCGGCACCCCGGTGATCCGCAGCACCCCGACGGGCGGCTCGGCGAGCAGCTCGCGCAGCCCGTCCAGGCCGGTGACCTCCCGGCCCCACGCCCGCGCTTCCGCGTCGACCGGCGGCGCCGATTGCTTGTGCAGCGTCACGTCGTAGCGGTAGCGGCTCAGTTCGTTGTGGTGGCTGCCGCGCTTGAGCTCCACCACGACCGCACCGACCTCTGTGCCCTGCTCCCGCAGGACGGCGAAGAAGTCCGGGTCGACCAGCAGCTCCTTCTCCACCCGCACGGCCTGCTCGACCGCCCGCCGCACGGCCGCGAGATCGGTACCGGCAGTGGTCCGGTGCAGCTGGACAGCGGTGGCCAGCGGGCGCAGCAGTCGCAGGTTACGGATGTCGCCGAGGAACAGCGCGCCGCCGGGGGCGAGCAGCCGCATCAGTTTCCCGATCACGTCCGCGAGGTAGTCGGCGGACGGGAAGTACTGCACCACCGAGTTGATGACGATGGTGTCGAACTCCCCGGCCGGGAGGCCATCGGTGTCGTGCGCCGGACGGGTTTGCAGCACCACGCGCCCGGCCAGGTCCTCCTGGCCGGCCACCTGCGCGGTCAGCGCGTCGATGGCGGTGGCGGAGAAGTCGGTCGCCCAGTACGTCTCGCAGTGCGGTGCGATCTGCGAGAGCAGCAGACCGGTGCCGACTCCGACCTCCAGCACCCGGCGGGGGCGCAGGGCCAGGATGCGGGCCACGGTGGCGTCCCGCCACTCCCGCATCTGCTCCAGCGGGATCGGGCTCGCGTCGTAACTGCTGTTCCAGCCGACGAAGTTCTGGCCGAAGGCGGCTTCCTCGGGGGCGATCGGCAGGGCGTCGTAGATGTCCTGCCACTCGCCCACGTGGTCCGTTTCCAGGCCGCTGTCCCGGGCGGTGTCCTGGTGCGGGACGACATAGCCGACGAGCCGGTCGTCCTGGGCGAGGACGGCGACCCGGGCGACGGCGGGGTGCTCGGCCAGAGCGGCCTCGATCTCGCCGGGCTCGATCCGGAAGCCGCGGACCTTGACCTGGTCGTCGGCGCGGCCGACGTACTCCAGCTCGCCCGAGGCGCGCCAGCGCACCAGGTCGCCGGTGCGGTACATCTGCTCGCCGTCCTGGCCGTACGGGCAGGCGACGAAGCGCCCCGCCGTCAGGCCGGGCCGGTTCAGGTAGCCACGCGCCAGCCCCGGGCCCGCGACGTACAGCTCCCCGGGCACGCCCGGCGGTACCGGCCGCAGCCGCTCGTCCAGGACGTACACCCGGGCGTTGGTGATCGGCCGGCCGATCGGCGGCACACCCGCCCCCGGGGACAGCGGGTCGCTCATCGTCGCGCACACCGTCGTCTCGGTCGGACCGTAGGCGTTGATCATCCGCCGGCCCGGGGCCCACCGGGCCACCAGCTCCGGCGAGCACGCCTCACCCGCCACCACCAGCGTCGACACGGTCACCGAGCCCTCCGGCACGGTGGCCAGGACGGACGGCGGCACGGTGGCGTGGGTGACGCCGAGGCCCGGATCGGTCAGCGCCGCGACGGGATCCGCCGCCGGAGGCAGCACCAGCGCCGCGCCGCACAACAGGGCGGTGTAGATCTCCGACACCGAGGCATCGAAGCTCGGCGAGGCGAACTG
>NZ_JBEOSA010000146.1:0-3677 GCF_040302625.1 Kitasatospora sp. NPDC097643
CGTCCGGCACGGTGCTGGTCACCGGCGGCACCGGCGCCCTGGGCGCCCACGTCGCCCGCTGGCTGGCCCGCAACGGCGCCGAGCACCTGCTGCTCGCCGGCCGCCGCGGTCCGGAGGCCGACGGCTCCGCCGAACTCGCCGCCGAACTGACCGCGCTGGGCGCCCGGGTCACCGTCGCCGCCTGCGACGTCGCCGACCGCACCGCACTGGCCGCCCTGCTCGGCACGATCCCCGCCGAGCAGCCCCTCACGGCCGTGATGCACACCGCCGGGATCCTCGACGACGGCGTGCTGGACGCGCTGACGCCCGAGCGCTTCGCCACGGTGCTGCGCCCGAAGACGGAAGCCGTGCTCGCCCTGGACGAGCTGACCCGCGACCTCGACCTCTCCGCGTTCGTCCTGTTCTCCGGCCTCGCCGGCACCCTGGGCGACGCCGGGCAGGCCAACTACGCCGCCGCCAACGCCTTCCTGGACGCCTTCGCCGAGCACCGCCGCGCCCAGGGGCTGGCCGCCACCTCGGTGGCCTGGGGGCGCTGGGGCGAGAGCGGCATGGCCGCGGACGGCCTGATCGGCGACCGGCTCGACCACGCCGGCCTGCCCGCGATGCGGCCCGAGTCGGCGATCGCCGCCCTCCAGCAGGCCCTGGATCTGGACGAGACCGTGGTCACCGTCGCCGACGTCGCCTGGGACCGTTTCGCACCCGGCTTCACCTCGGTGCGCCCGTCCGCGCTGCTGGACGGGCTGCCCGGCGTCCGCCGCCCGGCCGCCGGAGCCGGGCCGGACGCCGCGGCCGGCGCCGCCACCGACGCCGCCGAGCTGCGCCGGCGGCTGGCCGGCATGGCGGAACTGGAGCGCGAGCAGACCGTCCTGGACCTGGTACGCGCCCACGCGGCCGCCGCGCTGGGACACACCACGGTCGACGAGCTCGGGGCCAACCGGGCGTTCAAGGAACTCGGCCTGGACTCGCTGACCGCGCTGGAACTGCGCAACCGCCTCGGCGCCGCCACCGGCCTGCGCCTGCCGGCCACGCTGGTGTTCGACTTCCCGACGCCGGCCGCCCTCGCCGCCCGCCTGCGGGCCGACCTGGTCCCGGCCGGTCCGGCGCACGGCGGGGGCGGAGGCACCCTCGCGGACCTCGACCGGCTGGAGGCCGCACTGGCCACCGTCACCGAGGACCCAGACACCCGGGCCGACGTCGCCGCCCGCCTCCAGGCCCTGCTGACTCGGTGGAGCGCCGCACCGCGCGAGCGGCAGCCGGACGAGCAGGTGGCCGAGCAGCTCCGGGAGGCCTCCGCCGACGAGCTGTTCGCCTTCATCGACAACGAGTTGGGCATGGCCTGACCGCCGGGCGGCGCGGGCGGGCCGGCGACCACCGGCACCCCGCGCCACCGGCGGCACGGCCCGCCCCCGCACGGCAGGGCCCCGTACGGCCCGCAACCACCTGAAGCCATCAAGGACGGCCGCCACCAAGGACGGCCGTCATCAACAGGGTGAGGTTCCACAGTGTCCCAGGAAAAGCTCCTCGACTATCTGAAGCGCGTCACGGCGGATCTGCACCAGACCCGTCAGCGGCTGCGCGAGGCGGAGGCGGGCGAATCCGAGCCGATCGCCCTGGTGTCGATGAGCTGCCGGTTCGCGGGAGGGGTGAACTCGCCCGAGGACCTGTGGCAGCTGGTGGCCGAGGGCCGCGACGCGATCGGCGACTTCCCGGCCGACCGCGGGTGGGACACCGACGCGCTCTTCGACGACGACCCGGACCAGCAGGGCACCAGCTACACCCGCCAGGGCGGATTCCTCTACGACGCGACCGAGTTCGACGCCGCGTTCTTCGGCATCAGCCCGCGCGAGACTCTCGCCATGGACCCGCAGCAGCGCCTGCTGCTGGAGTCCTCCTGGGAGGTGCTGGAGCGCGCCGGCATCGACCCGACCTCGCTCAAGGGCAGCCGCACCGGAGTCTTCGCGGGCACCAACGGCCAGGACTACGGCGACCTGCTCCACCAGGTGCCGCAGGGCGTCGAGGGCTACACCCTGACCGGAAACGCGGCGAGCGTGCTCTCCGGTCGCCTGTCCTACACCTTCGGGCTGGAGGGGCCGGCGGTCACCGTCGACACGGCCTGCTCGTCCTCGCTGGTCGCCGTGCACCTGGCCGCGCAGGCGCTGCGCCAGCACGAGTGCTCGCTCGCGCTGGCCGGCGGCGTCACCGTGATGTCCAGCCCGCGGGCGTTCGTGCAGTTCAGCCGCCAGCGGGGCCTGGCACCCGACGGCCGCTGCAAGTCCTTCGCCGCCGCCGCCGACGGCACCGGCTGGGGCGAGGGCGTCGGCATGCTCCTGCTGGAGCGGCTGTCCGACGCGCGGCGCAACGGTCACCCGGTGCTGGCGGTGCTCCGCGGCTCCGCCGTCAACCAGGACGGTGCCTCCAACGGCCTGACCGCGCCGAACGGCCCCTCCCAGCAGCGGGTGATCCGCCAGGCCCTCGCCGATGCGGGCCTCACCCCGGCCCAGGTGGACGCGGTCGAGGCGCACGGCACCGGCACCGTCCTCGGCGACCCGATCGAGGCCCAGGCGCTGCTCGCCACGTACGGGCTGGAGCGCCCGGCCGAGCAGCCGCTCTGGCTCGGCTCCGTCAAGTCCAACCTCGGCCACACCCAGGCCGCCGCCGGCGTCGCCGGCATCATCAAGATGGTGCTCGCCATGCAGCACGGCCTGCTCCCGCAGACCCTGCACGTGGACGAGCCGTCGCCGCACGTCGACTGGGCGGCCGGCGGCGTACGCCTGCTCGACCGGTCCCGGGAGTGGCCGCGGACGGGCGAGCCGCGCCGCGCGGGCGTCTCCTCGTTCGGCGTCAGCGGTACCAACGCGCACGCCATCATCGAGCAGGCCCCCGCCCCGGCCACCACCGACGTGCCCGGGACCACCGACGTGCCCGGGACCACCGACACGCCCGGGACCACCGACACGCCCGCGTCCGCGGACACGCCGGTGCCGCCCGCCGTGCTGCCGTACCTGGTCTCCGGGCGGACGGCCGAGGCCCTGCGCGCCCAGGCCGCCCGCCTCCGCGCCCACCTGGACGCCGTGCCCGCACCCGCGCCCGCCGACCTCGCGCACTCGCTCGCCACCGGCCGTGCCGCGCTCGACCACCGGGCCGCCGTGCTCGCCGCCGACCGCACCGAACTGCTGGCGGGCCTGGACGCGCTGGCCGCCGGCGCGTCCGCACCCCAGCTGGTGCAGGGCGTCGCGGCCGCCGAGGGCCGGACCGCCTTCCTGTTCACCGGCCAGGGCAGTCAGCGGGCCGGCATGGGCGAGGAGCTGTACGCGGCGTACCCGGCGTACCGGGAGGCGTTCGACGCGGTCTGTGCCGAACTCGACCCGCTGCTGGACCGTCCGCTGCGTGAGGCGATCGCCGACCCGGCCCTGATCGACGAGACGGCGTACGCCCAGCCCGCGCTGTTCGCGCTTGAGGTGGCGCTGTTCCGCCTGCTGGAGAGCTGGGGCCTCGGCGTCGACCTGCTCGCCGGTCACTCGATCGGTGAGCTGGCCGCCGCGTACGTCGCCGGGGTGTTCTCGCTCTCCGACGCGGCCAGGCTGGTCGCGGCGCGGGGCCGGCTGATGCAGGCGCTGCCGCGCGGCGGCGCGATGGTCGCCGTGGAGGCGGCGGAGGACGAGGTCCTCCCGCTGCTG
>NZ_JBEOSA010000147.1:0-3390 GCF_040302625.1 Kitasatospora sp. NPDC097643
TCAGGTGAAGATTCGTGGGTTCCGGGTGGAGCCGGGTGAGGTGGAGGGGGTGTTGCGGGGGTTGTCGGGGGTGGCGCAGGCGGTGGTGGTGCCGTTTGTGCACGGGGGTGAGACGCGGTTGGTGGCGTATGTGGTGGGTGTGGTGGGGGTGGTGGTGTCGTCGGCGGGGTTGCGGGCTCGGTTGGGTGCGGTGCTGCCGGGGTATCTGGTGCCGTCGGCCGTGGTGGTGTTGGACGAGCTGCCGCTGAACGCGAACGGGAAGCTGGACCGGGCGGCGCTGCCGGCGCCGGTGTACGCCGTTGGGCGTGGTGGGGCGGGAGCGCGGTCGCCGCGTGAGGAGGTGCTGTGCTCGTTGTTCGCCGGGATCCTCGGGGTGCCCGAGGTGGGCGTGGACGACGACTTCTTCGAGTTGGGTGGGCATTCGCTGTTGGCGACCCGGCTGGTGAGCCGGGTGCGCCGGGTGCTGGGTGTGGAACTGCCACTCCGGGTGCTGTTCGAGGCGCCGACGGTGGCGGGGGTGGCGCGGCGGTTGGAGGCGGGTGAGGTGCGCCCGGCGCTGGTGTCGCGGGCCCGGCCGGAGTTGCTGCCGCTGTCGTTCGCCCAGCAGCGGTTGTGGTTCCTGCACAAGCTGGAGGGGCCGTCCGCCACCTACAACATGCCCTTCACGCTGAGGCTGACCGGTGAGTTGGACGCCGGTGCGCTGGAGGCCGCGATCAACGACGTGGTGGCCCGGCACGAGCCGCTGCGCACCGTCTTCCCCGAGACGGGCGGCCGCCCCTACCAGCGCGTCGTACCGGTGGGGCAGGCCCGGGTCCCGCTGATCGCCGAGTCCGTCACCGAACCCGAGGCGGCCGCCCGGATCACCGACGTCATCCGGCTCGGCTTCCGGCTCGACCGCGACATTCCGATCCGCGCCCATCTCCTCGACGTCACCGACAGCGCGGACGCGATCCTCGTGCTGGTGCTGCACCACATTGCGGGGGACGGGTGGTCGGCGGGTCCGTTGGCGCGGGATCTGGTGGCGGCGTACGAGGCGCGGCTGGGCGGTGTGGCGCCGGGGTGGTCGGCGCTGCCGGTGCAGTACGCGGACTACACGGTGTGGCAGGGCGAGGTGTTGGGGGATGTGGCGGATCCGGGGAGTGTGGTGGGTCGCCAGTTCGGTTACTGGGTCGAGCGTTTGGCCGGGTTGCCGGATGAGGTGACGGTGCCGGGGGACCGGGCGCGTCCGGTGGTGGGCTCGTTCGAGGGTGCGGTGGTGCCCTTCGAGGTGGGTGCGGTGGGGCATGCGGGGCTGCGTGAGCTGGCGCGGTCGGGGGATGCCACCTTGTTCATGGTGTTGCAGGCGGGGCTGGTGGCGTTGCTGTCGCGGTTGGGCGCGGGGTCGGACGTCGCGGTCGGCTCGCCGGTGGCGGGCCGGACGGACGAGGGCCTGGACGACCTGATCGGGTTCTTCGTGAACACGTTGGTGTTGCGGACGGATGTGTCGGGGGATCCGTCGTTCGCGGAGCTGTTGGAGCGGGTGCGGGAGGTGTGTCTGGAGGCGTGGGCGCACCAGGACGTGCCGTTCGAGTTGGTGGTGGAGCGGCTGAACCCGGTGCGGTCGGGTGGGCGGCATCCGTTGTTCCAGGTGGCGCTGGTGTTGCAGAACGCGGAGGAGGCGCGGTTCGAGCTGCCGGGGCTCCGCGTGCGGGCGGAGTCGTTGGCGACGGGGACGTCGAAGTTCGATGTGACGGTAAGCCTGTCGGAGACCTTCGATGCGGCGGGTCGGCCGACGGGGATCCGTGGGTTCGTCGAGTACGCGACGGACCTGTATGACCGGGCCACGGTGGAGGCGTTCGCAGCCCGGCTGGGGCGGGTGTTCGACGAGGTTCTCGCCGAACCTGGGTTGCGGGTCAGTGAGTTGGCGCTTCTCGGGGAGGAGGAGCGGCGGGAGCTGGCCGAGTGGAGTGGTTCGGCGGGCGTGGGTGGCGAGGTGACGTTGCCGGGGTTGTTCGAGGCGCAGGTTCGGGTGACTCCGCAGGCGCCGGCGCTGGTCGACGCCGCGGGCGTGGTCTCGTACGCGGAGCTGGATGCGCGGGCGAACCAGATCGCGCACTGGCTGCTTGCTCGGGGGGTTGGTGCGGAGAGCGTGGTCGGGGTCGCGGTGGAGCGGTCGCGGTCGCAGGTGGCGCTGGTGCTGGGGGTGTTGAAGGCGGGTGCCGCGTATCTGCCGATCGATCCGGAGTATCCGGTGGAGCGGATCTCGTACTTGATCGGGGATGCCCAGCCTGAGCTGGTGCTGACGACGAGTGAACTCGGCATCGATGTCCGGTCGGTGCTGATCGGTGATCCTGCGACGGTTGCGGCATGGGATGGTCAGCCGACGGGAGCGCCCGGAGTGTCGGTGCGTGCGGACAGTGCGGCGTATGTCATCTACACCTCTGGCACTTCGGGCATGCCGAAGGGCGTGACGGTCACACACGCCGGTGTGGGCGGTTTCGCCGCCGGGTTGTGCGGGCGTGCGGGTGTGGGCGGATCGAGTCGGGTGTTGCGGTCGGCTTCGCTGAGCTTTGACGCATCCGTCCTGGAACTCGTCCTGGCCTGGGGCGCGGGGGCGGCGCTGGTGGTGCCGGGTGGTTCGGTGTTGGTGGGTGGGGAGTTGGAGGAGGCGCTGGCGTCGGGCGGTGTGACGCATGCGTTCCTGCCGCCCTCGGTTCTGGCGACGTTGCCCGCGGGTGCGTGGGAGCGGCTGGGCGACTTGGTCGGGCTGGTTGTTGGTGCGGAGGCGTGCTCGGCGGAGCTGGTGGAGCGCTGGGCACCCGGGCGTCGGATGATCAACGCCTACGGCCCCACCGAGATCACCGTGGCGGCGGCGATCAGTGATCCGTTGCTCCCGGGAGGGGGTGCGCCGATCGGCCGCCCGGTCCCGGGGGCGGGTGTGCTGGTGCTGGACGAGCGGCTCGGCCTGGTACCGGCAGGCGTCCCGGGTGAGTTGTATGTGTCGGGCGCCGGCCTGGCGCGTGGCTACGGCAACCGGCCGGGGCTCACTGCGGAGCGATTCGTTGCCAACCCGTTCGGCACCCCGGGTGAGCGCATGTACCGCACCGGCGATGTGGTCCGCTGGAACACCGACGGCCTGCTCGAATACCTGGGCCGCGCCGACGACCAGGTGAAGATCCGCGGCTTCCGCGTCGAACCGGCCGAGGTGCAGGCGGTGTTGGAGTGGGAGCCTGGGGTGTCGCAGGCGCTGGTGGTGGCGCGGCGGTATGAGGACGATGACGTCCGTCTGGTGGCGTATGTGGTGCCGTCGTCGGCCGACTCGGAGGGGTCGACGGGTGAGCAGGTGGAGGAGTGGCGGGAGATCTATGACTCGGTGTATTCCGGGTCGGACGGTGGTGTGTTGGGGGAGGG
>NZ_JBEOSA010000148.1:0-3117 GCF_040302625.1 Kitasatospora sp. NPDC097643
AACACGGTCCCGTTCGTCTTCGACCGCACGGCCGGGACGTGGGCGGAGCTGGTACGGCAGGTGTTCGGGCGTGAGGCCGAGTTGTGGCCACACCGCCGCTTTCCCCTGCCCGCGATCCAACGGTTGGCGCACAACCGGCAAGTGCCGGACGTCTACTTCAACTACCAGGAGTTCGGTCAGGTCGACCGCAAGCTGATCGATGCGGTCGCGAACACCCATCGCGCCGGTTCACAGTTCCCGCTCGTGGCATCAACACTGAACAGCCGAGTGATTCTGCACGCCGATGCCGGACTCCTGTCCCAGGCGCATGTTGAGCGGTTGGGAGTGATGTTCCGCCTGGTGCTGGAGTCCATGGCCGCCGGCGGGACGGGCGATGCACACGCGGTGTTCATGCCGCCGGGTGAGATCTCGACGATCACGGGCGTGACGGGCACGTCGGCGGATGTCCTCGACGCGTTCGCCGCGCAGGTCGCGTCGGCGCCGGACACGGTGGCGGTGATCGCCAAGGGCATGCAGATCTCCTATGCGGAGCTGGATGCGCGTTCGGACCGGCTCGCCCATCACCTGCGCTCGCTGGGCGTCGGTCCGGGTGATGTGGTCGGAGTTCTGGTGGAACGCTCGCCGGAACTTCTGATCGCAATGCTGGCGGTACTGAAGTCGGGTGCCGGGTATCTGCCGTTGGATGCGGCGTTCCCGGTGGGACGGCTGGCCGGGATCGTGGCGGATGCCAAGCCGGTGGTCGTGGTGACGCAGGAGGTCCATGCGCACACGGCGCGGGCCGTGCATCCGGGCACGATGGTCGTGTTGGACCGTGATGCCGACGTGATTGATGCCCAACTACCCACCGGTGCCTGGCCGGTGGTGGATCCTGACGTGCTCGCGTATGTGCTCTACACGTCGGGTTCGACCGGTACGCCGAAGGGTGTGGAGGTCACCCGGGGGGCTCTGGCGAACCTTCTCGCGGGTATGCGGGAGATTCTGGGAGCTGCCTCGCCGGCGAGCGAGGTGTGGCTGGCCTCGACGTCGGTGTCGTTCGACATTTCGGGCCTGGAGCTGTTCCTGCCCCTGGTGAGCGGGCAGTGTGTCGTGCTGGCCGGAGACGATCAGGTCGGGGATGCGGACGAGCTGATCGGCTTGATCCGCAAGCACGGTGTGACGCATGTGCAGGCGACCCCGTCGGGGTGGAAGGTCCTGCTCGGGGCCGGTCTCGACCCGGCCGGTCTCACGCTGTTGGTGGGCGGCGAGGCACTGCCGCTGGAACTCGCCGGCCAGCTGCGGGCACGCGCCGAACGTCTGGTCCATGTCTATGGGCCGACCGAGACGACGATCTGGTCCACCGCCGTGGACATGCCCTTCGATCCGGTAAGCATTCCGCTTGGCACGCCGATCCGGAACACGACCGTCCACGTGCTGGACGGGCACTTGAACCCGGTGCCGTCGGGCGTCGCCGGTGAGCTCTTCATCGCCGGGGACGGCCTGGCCCAGGGCTACCGCGGTCACGCCGCCCTCACGGCGGAACGGTTCCTGCCCAACCCCTACGGCCCGCCCGGTACCCGGCTCTACCGCACCGGCGACCTGGTACGACGCACCCTGACCGGTGAACTGGAGTATCTCGGCCGCAGCGACGACCAGTTGAAGATCCGTGGATACCGGATCGAACCCGCGGAGATCGAAACCGCGTTGCGCAGCCACCCCCAGGTCCGTGACGCGCATGTCACCGCGATCCCCGACCACACCGACGAACCCCGCCTCACCGCCTATCTGATCGCAGCGGCCGAGCTCGGCCTGGACGAAGTGCGCCGACACCTGCGACAGAGCCTGCCCGAGTACATGCTGCCTACCGCTGTGATCACGCTGGACAGCTGGCCGCTCACCGCGGCCGGCAAGCTCGACCGCGCCGCCCTGCCCGCCCCCGAGCTCGTGTCGCGGGACAGTGTCGAACCGCGTACCGACACCGAACGACGCCTCGCCGCAGTCTGGGCGGAGGCACTCGGGCTGGCCAGGGTGGGGGTGAACGAAACGTTCTTCGACCTCGGTGGGGACTCCATCCGGGCCGTCGTGCTGGTCGGCACCGCACGTGCCGCCGGGCTCGACCTCGCCGTCCGCGACATCTTCGACCACCCCACCATCGCCGAACTCGCACAACACATCACCGGCGACGACATCGAGGTCGACGATGTGCTCGTCGAGCCGTTCGCGCTGGTCGGAGAATCCGACCGGGCCGCGCTTCCGGCTGGTCTCGTCGATGCGTACCCGTTGTCGCAGGTCCAGACGGGCATGGTCGTGGAAGGGCTCCTCGGGATCGGTAAGGACGATTACCAGCGGGTGACGGCGTTCCGTGTTCCTGGAACCGAGCCGTACGACCACACGGTGCTGGTGGAGGCAGCCGCCTTCGTGGTGGCTCGCCAGGAGGCCCTGCGGACCTCGGTTGATCTGACGACCTTCTCGGCACCGATGCAACTCGTCTGGCCCGCGAGCCGGGTGCGGGTCCCGATCGAGCGATTGTCGCTCAGGGCCGGTGACTCCGCACACCGTGTCGTCGAGGACTATGTCGACGGTCAGCGGACGAAGTTGGTGGATGTCAGCCAGGCCCCGTTGTTCGGGTTGGCGACCCTGGTTGAGGAGAACGGTTCCTGGTGGCTCGTCCTGACGTACCACCACGCCATTCTCGAAGGCTGGAGCCAGAATGCCTTCCTTTCTGACCTGCTGATGGCCTATCAGGCAATTCGCGACGGTGGCGCGGTTGAGCCGCCGGCCACCGGCGGAGCACGCTATGCGGACTTCATCGCCGGAGAGCTGGAGTCATTGGCCGATGAGGGCGACCAGGAGTACTGGCGCTCGGTGGTCGATGGTCACGCGGCTTTCGTCCTGCCGTCGGGTTGGGGTGAGGGTGAGGAGGCTTCACGGGCGACGCATGTGGTGGAGGTGCCGTTCGGGGACCTGGAGTCGGGGCTTCGGGGGTTGGCGTCGTCGACGCGGACCTCGTTGAAGAGTGTGCTGTTCGCGGCGCATCTGAAGGTGTTGAGCCAGCTCACGCCGGAGGAGTCGTTCACGACCGGGCTGGTGTGCGACGCCCGCCCGGAGCTGCTGGGCGCGGACCGCGTCTACGGGATGCAC
>NZ_JBEOSA010000149.1:0-3063 GCF_040302625.1 Kitasatospora sp. NPDC097643
GTTCGACGCACCGTCCTGGTTGATCGCCGACCCGCGGACCACGGCCAGGACGGGGTGCCCGTTGCGCCGGGCGTCGGAGAGCCGCTCGACCAGCAGCATGCCGACGCCCTCGGAGGGGGTGAAGCCGTCGGCCGCGGCCGAGAACGGCTTGCAGCGGCCGTCCGTGGCCAGGCCCTGCTGGCGGCTGAACTCGATGAAGGTGCCAGGGGTGGACATCACCGTGACACCGCCCGCCAGCGCGAGTTCGCACTCGCCGTTGCGCAGCGACTGGACGGCCAGGTGGAGCGCCACCAGCGAGGCCGAGCAGGCGGTGTCGACGGTCATCGCTGGGCCTTCGAGGCCGAACAGGTAGGAGACCCGGCCGGAGACCACGCTCGCGGCGGTGCCGGTCGCGACATGGCCCTCGGCCGACTGCGCGGCGCCGGCGAGCAGACCCAGGTAGTCGCCGCCGTTGGTGCCTGCGAAGACACCGGTACGGCTGCCCCGCAGTGCGTGCGGGTCGAGGCCGGCCCGCTCGAACGCCTCCCAGGACGTCTCCAGCAGCAGCCGCTGCTGCGGGTCCATCGCCAGCGCCTCGCGCGGCGAGATCCCGAAGAACCCGGCGTCGAAGCGGCTGGCGTCGTGCAGGAAGCCGCCCTCGCGGATGTACGAGGTGCCCTTCGCATCGGGGTCGGCGTCGAACACCGCGTCCAGGTCCCAGCCCCGGTCGGTCGGGAACCCCGACAGGGCGTCACCTCCGGCGGCCAGCAGCTGCCAGAGCGCCTCCGGTGAGTCCACGCCGCCGGGGAAGCGGCAGCTCATGCCGACGATGGCGATCGGCTCGTCGTGGGCGGCGGTGCTCGCCACCACCGGTCCCGTCGCGTCGGCGACCGTCCCGGAGAGCTCCTCGCCGAGGTGGCGGGCGAGCGCGAGGGCGGTGGGGTGGTCGTAGACGAGGGTGGCGGGCAGCCGCAGGCCGGCCGCGGCACCGAGGCGGTTGCGCAGTTCGACGGCGGTCAGCGAGTCGAAGCCGAGCTCCTTGAAGGCCCGGCCGGTGTCGACGGCCTCCGGCCCGGGGAAGCCGAGTGCGGCGGCGACGTGCGAGGCCACCAGGTCGAGCAGGATGCGCTCCCGCTCGGCCGGGGCGACACCCGCGAGCCGGACGGCGAGTGCGCCGTCGGCGGAGTGCTGCTCCTCGGTAGCGGCGCGGACGCCCTCCAGCACCCGGGCGGCCTCGGGGATGGCGGACAGCAGCGGGCGGACCCGGCCCGAGGTGAAGGCGAGGGTGAAGCGCTGCCAGTCGATGTCGGTGACGGTCAGTTCGGTGTCGCCCCGGTCCAGTGCGTGCTGTAGGGCGGAGACGGCCAGGTCCGGGGCCATCTCCAGGATGCCGTGGCGGCGCATCCGGTCGCCGACGCCGCCCTCGGCCATGCCGCCCTCGCCCCAGGGGCCCCAGGCGACGGAGGTGGCGGACAGGCCGTCGGCCCGCCGCTGGGCGGCGAGCGCGTCCAGGAAGGCGTTCCCGGGGGCGTAGTTGCCCTGGCCGGGGGCACCGAACGTGGCGGCGAAGGAGGAGAAGAGGACGAACGCGGAGAGGTCCAGCTCCCGGGTCAGCTCGTGCAGGTGCAGCGCGGAGTCGACCTTGACCCGCAGCACCCGCTCCAGCTGGTCGGTGGTGAGCGCCTGGATCACGCCGTCGTCCAGCACGGCCGCGGTGTGCATCACGGCGGTCAGCGGACGCTCGGCGGGGATCCCGGCCAGCAGGGCTTCGAGCGCCGTCCGGTCGGAGACGTCGCAGGAGACGATGTCGGTGGCGGCACCGAGGGCGGTGAGTTCGGCGGCGAGTTCGGCGGAGCCGTCGGCCTCCGGGCCGCGCCGACTGGTGAGCAGCAGGTGCTCGGCGCCGTTGCGGGCCAGCCAGCGGGCGACGTGGGCGCCCAGGGCGCCGGTGCCGCCGGTGACCAGCACCGTGCCGGACGGCCGCCAGCCCTCCCCCGCTACCGGGCCGGCCGGGGCGTGCACCAGGCGGCGCACCAGCACACCGGAGGCCCTGATCGCGACCTGGTCCTCACCGCCCGTACCGGCCAGCACCCCGGCCAGCCGGTCCAGGGCCCGGTCGTCCAGCAGCTCCGGCAGGTCGACCAGGCCACCCCAGCGGGGGGCGTCCTCCAGGGCGGCGACCCGGCCCAGGCCCCAGACCAGGGACTGCACGGGGCCGGTCAGGCGCTCGGCCCGGTCGACCGCGACGGCGCCGCGGGTGGCCGTCCACACCGGCGCCTCGATCCCGGCGTCGGCCAGCGCCTGGAGCAGCAGCACGGAGCCCGCCAGGCCGAACGGCACCGACGGGTACGCGGAGCAGCGGTCCTCGACCGTGCCGAGCAGGGAGAGCAGGCCGGCCGGGGAGGCGCCCTCGGGGAGCTCCGCCGTCAGCCGGGCGGCCAGTGCGGTGCGGTCGAGATCGTCCTCGCCGACGGTGACCACGGTGACGTCGGCGCCGCGTCGTTCGAGGCCCTGGGCGAGGTCGTCGGCGCGGTCCCGGTCGTCCTCCGTCGCGATGACCGCCCAGGTGCCGGAGAGCAGCGGTGCGGGCAGATCGGTGAGGGGCTGCCAGGTGATGCGGTAGCGCCAGCCGTCCACGGTCGACTGCTCGCGGCGTTCGCGCCGCCAGGTCGACAGCGCGGGCAGGACGGCGCTCAGCGGCGCGTCGGCGTCCAGGTCGAGCGAGCCGGCGAGGACGCCGAGGTCCTCGTTCTCGACGGCGGCCCAGAACTCGGCCTCGACGGGGTCGACCCCGGTCGGGTGCTCCTGGTCGGATGCCGCGGTGGGCGCGTCCAGCCAGTAGTGCGCACGCTGGAAGGCGTAGGTGGGGAGTTCGAGCGGCGGGACGGCGGTGCCGCCGGTGAAGACGGCCGCCCGCCAGTCGACGGCCACGCCGCGCACCCACGCCTCCGCCAACGAGGCCAGCACCCGGCGGGGGCCGCCCTCGCCGCGGCGCAGCGTCCCGAAGGCCGCCGCCGACCGACCGGCCGCCTCGGCGGCGTCCTGCACCGCCATCGCCAGCACCGGATGCGCACTGACCTCCAC
>NZ_JBEOSA010000150.1:0-3037 GCF_040302625.1 Kitasatospora sp. NPDC097643
ACCGGCGCCCTGACCACGTCGATCACCCCGACCACCGAGGGCCGGCGCGTACTCAGCGTGCAGTCCAAGGACCGCGCGGGCAACCTGTCCCCGCCCACCGAGTTCGTCTTCCAGGTCGGCAAGGCCGGCATGAGCTCGCCGGTCAACGGCACCCGCTCCGCGAAGCGCGTGAAGCTCGCGGTGGACGCGCAGGCGCAGTTCACCCGGGTCGTCTACCAGTACCGCCGCGGCCCGGGCGCCACCGAGTACAACGTCCCGCGCGCCAACCTGACCAAGGCGGACAACACCCCGGTCACCGAGGACAAGCCGCGCCTGGCCGACCTCGGCCCGAACGCCAACTGGAACGTCCTCGACACGCTCGGCCAGGTCGGCGGTGTCGTGCAGGTCCGCGCCCTCCTCTTCCCCGAGGACGGCTCCGGCAGCGGCTACGCCACCGTCTGGAACACCATGACGGTCGACCGCAACGCCGACGGCGCGGCCACCGAGAAGATCGGCCCCGGTGCGGTCAACCTGCTCACCGGTGACTTCACCACCAACGCGACCGACGCCGCCGAGTTCGGCACCTCGATCAGCCGCACCTTCTCCTCCCGCGACCTCGGGCGTGGCTGGCAGCCGCAGGGCGAGCGTCTGACGCTCAACCAGCGCCAGGTCGGCACCGACCTGACCGGCTTCACCGCCGGCCAGGCGACCCTGTCCCGCTCCACGGCCCGCGGTCACGACAGCTCGACCGACTCGCTCCTGGTCGTCCCGGGCGGCTCCGGCACCTGGGACTCCTTCGCCGCGCTCGGCCCCGAGTACACGCTCGGCCAGGGCATGCAGCCCGGCAAGACGTACCGGCTGACCGGCTGGATCTACGTCCCCGGCGCCACCGGCCTGGACAACCCGCTGCCCAACCGCGGCCTGCGCATGGTCGGCGTCTACCGCACCCCGGCCGGCTACGGCGAGACCGCCTCACCGAAGGCCTCGTTCACCGACGGCTGGCAGCAGCTGACGCTGGACATGACGGTGCCCGCCGACGCCACCGAGGCGTGGTTCCGCCTCTACAACGGCAACGCCGGCGGCTCCGGCAAGGAGGTCTACTTCGACGACCTCTCCATGAAGGAGATCGTCGCCCCCTTCGGCCCGCAGTGGGCCGGCGGCCCCGACGCCGGAGCCGGTTCGGACCTGCGCGCACTCTCGTTCCCGCAGTCCGACCTGGTCGAGATCAAGGCGAACAACGACACTTCGCTGACCTTCGCCAAGGGCAGCGACGGCACCTTCTACCCGGAGCCGGGCTCCGAGTCGATGACGCTGAAGGCCGTCCCGGCCAAGTCCGGCGCGATCGTCCTGTCCGCCTCGGGCCAGTGCCTGGAGGTCCCGAACGGCGCGGCCGGCAACGGCGCGAGGCTGCAGCCTGCCACGTGCACCGGCGCGACGAACCAGCAGTGGACCCGCGGTGACGACCTGACCCTGCGGCTGCTGGGCTACTGCCTCGACAACCCCTGGGGCCAGACCGCCAACGGCACCGCACTGACCCTGTGGGGCTGCAACGGCGGCGACAACCAGCAGTGGGAGGTGCGCACCGACGGCACGGTGAGGAACCGTCACTCGGGCAGTTGCCTCGACGCCTACACGGGCGCCTCGATCTGGGGCTGCTGGGCCGGGCCCAACCAGATCTGGGACATCCAGACCGCGGGCACCACCTACGAGCTGAGCGAGCTGGACGGCTCCAAGACCGTCTTCGCCCGCCAGGCCGGCTCGGACATCTACCAGGTGGTCAGCGAGACGGGGCCGGAAGCCGCGTCGACCACCCGCTACCAGTACGACACCACCGACGGCCGCTCGCTGGTCAAGCGCGTCATCCCGGCCGTCGAGCCGGGTGTCGACGACGTCAACGGCTGCACCGTCACCCCGCTGCCGCGCGGCTGCCGGGTCGTCGAGTACGACTACGCCAAGGCCACCACCGCCACGGCCGCGGCCCCGGGTGACTACCTGGACCGGGTGCGCGGCGTGAAGCTCTGGTCGTGGAACCCGGCGACCTCCGCGGAGGAGGCCGTCGAGATCGCGCACTACGCGTACGACGACAAGGGCCGCCTGGCCCAGGCCTGGGACCCGCGTCTGGCCACCCCGCTGAAGACCACGTACGGCTACGACGACGCCGGTCGCGTCACGCAGACCACGCCGCCCGGCCAGCTGCCGTGGAGCTTCGACTACGGCAAGGCCGCCGCCGACCAGGACCCGGGCCGACTGCTCAAGGTGCGGCGCGCCGCGCTCGTCCAGGGCAGCAAGGACCAGGTCAACGGCGAGACCGCCAGCACCGTCGTCTACGACGTGCCGCTGACCCGCGGCGCCGGCGGTCCGTACGACCTGGCGGGCGCCGACGTGGCCAAGTGGGCGCAGACCGATGCGCCGACCGACGCCACCGCGGTGTTCGACGCGGAGGACGACCCGGCGACCAACACCGCCTCGGCCGCCAAGCCGGGCCCGGACGGCTACAAGCCGGCCTCCGTCCACTACCTCAACGCCTCCGGCAACGAGGTCAACACCGCAACCCCGTCCGTCACCCCCGGCGGTGACATCGACACCAGGGAGTACGACCGCTACGGCCACGTCGTGCGCGCCCTGGAGGCGACCAACCGCTCCATCGCGCTCGGCACCCACCCGGACGCGGCCAAGTTCGCCGACGAGCTGAACCTGCCCGCCGACCCGGCCTCGCGCGCCCGGCTGCTGGACTCCCGCACCATCTACACGGCCGACGGCGTGGACGTGCTGGACACCCTCGGCCCGGTCTACCGCGCCTCGCTCGCCGAGCAGGTCAACGGCCAGACCACCCCGGTCACCGTCACCGCCGAGGCCGAGAAGCTCCCGCAGCTCGGCACCAACACCAAGGTGCAGGTCGACAACAACTGCTGCGGCCTGACCTGGTCCGGCGGCGCCCACCTGGCCATCCGCGGCACCGCCGCCGGCGCGTTCGACAGCATGCGGGTCAGCGTCCCCGAGGAGGGCGACTACGTCCTCTCCGGCCAGCTGACCAAGAACACCGACCACGGCATCATCC
>NZ_JBEOSA010000151.1:0-3009 GCF_040302625.1 Kitasatospora sp. NPDC097643
CACGCCCACCCACCCCCACTCCCGGCCACATAACACCAGGTCAGGCCCGCAACACAGCCCCGTGGCGCCCCCACCGCAACACCGCGTCGCACCCCGCGTTGCACCCCCCACCGCCACCAGGCCACCGACCACCCGGCCACCGAACACCACCACCAGGAGAAAGCCGGCCCCGACAACGGCCGCCCGTCCCGGCCGTACCCCGCCGCCCCGGACAGCAGCCCCCAGGACGGCGGCCCCGGACGGCGACCAGGACAGCCCACACCTGGCGGTCGTCGACACCCGGCTGCGGCCACCACCCGACGTCGCCCGCGGCCCCACCCCGGCACCCTGTCGCACCCACCTGTCACGCCCCCACCACACACAGGGAATCAGGGATATCCGCCCACGTCACACGGCGCGACAGCACCCCACACGACAACAGCACGCGACAGAACCAAAGCAGGCCCAGGGCAACAGCCCCGGACCCAGTCCGATACAAGGTGAGACCTCCGCTCGCGGAGGCCCCCAGCAGAACTACTTCTTCATCTCCTTGGGTCCCCAAACCGCCACCACAACAGGGATCCACACCATCAGCGCCGCCCCGCCACCCAACAGGAAGATCAACCCACACAGCGTCAGGACAGCCAAGCCCTGCGGATCCAGCACCGGCCCGACGAACACGGTGTACAGCCAAGGCAGACCCACCACAAGGACCCACAGCCGCACGAAAGTAGCCCAATCGCGCCCCTTATTCCAATAATTCATAGTAACTCCTTCTTTCTCTTCGATTCCAATTCCCAATGCGCAAGTATTGCATATTCAATTCCATTCAAAGCTCAAGACCGCAACAGGATGCCGCGGCCTCGAACGGACACTCTAGAGCCGGAGTGCACGAACCATCAACCGGCACCCCGAGAGGACAAAGCGCAAAGATCATCTAGGTGCAGGAAGCCTCATAAAAGAGCCCCACCATATCCCTATTGTGGGAACAGGCAGGAAGCGACCCCGGAGGGCGGGCCGACACCCTCAGCCACCACGCAAAGTAACCAACCCTGGCCCAAGTCACCGCCCAGTAGCACATCCACGCCCACGGGGAATAGGTCCAGACAACATACGTAAACAGGCCAGAAAAGCCCATCAACACCAACAGGTCACACCCAGCGGCCCCTCGCCAGATAGAGCCTGGCTGCAGCACCCGGTCCTCCCACCACGGATCGGGCCTGCCGCGGTGAGTGCGAGCGGCATGCACCAATCCGGGGGCCAGGCAGATGCACGCTCCGGCACGCCACCCGGTCGGGGTTGGAACACCCGCCTACGGTGTCGGCATGACGATCCTGGCCAGTCTCCTCGACCTCGTCAGCCTCGCATCGCCCAGCCCCGCAGTCTCGCAGGCTCCCAGTCCGAGTGCCGACTCGGGCAACCCGCCGTGGGCCGCAATCTTTGCCGGTCTCGGCGGCCTGTTCGTCGGCGTGGGAGCCTACTCAGCCGCCAGGCACTCAGCACGCTCCCAACGCCAAAGCGCGCGGGAGACCCTGACGCAGGAACGCGCCCACGCGAAGCAAACCCTGGCCCAGGAACGTACCCAGGCGAAGCGGACCCTGGAGCATGAACGCACCCGCGCGAAGCGGACCCTGGAGCATGAACGCACCCGTCTCTTCAATGAGCGCTTCAACACCGCCGCTGAACTCCTCGGTCACGGCGAATCGGCCTGCCGCCTCGGCGGCGTCCACGCCATAGCTGGACTCGCTGATGACTGGACCGACCGCCGACAGACCTGCATCGACGTCCTCTGTGCTTACCTCCGCATGCCCTACCCACCACAGCCCTTGGACGATGCACCAGCCGACAAACACCTGGGCTGGCAGGCCAACCGCGAAGTCCGCCACACCGTCATCCGAACAATCCGCGACCACCTCCGGCCCAACACGCCATCCGGGGCATCGTGGAGCGGATACGACCTCGACTTCACCGGCGCCGTCTTCGACGGCGGCGACCTCTCCGGTGCCAAGTTCTCCGGCGGCACGGTCAACTTCGCCGATGCCACGTTCGCCAGCGGCACGGTCAACTTCGCCGATGCCACGTTCGCCAGCGGCACGGTGAACCTCGCCGGCACCACGTTCGCCGGCGGCACGGTGAACCTCGCCGGCACCACGTTCGCCGGCGGCACGGTCAACTTCGCCGGTGGCATGTTCTCCGGCAGCACCGTGAACTTCGCTGGTGCCACGTTCTCCGGCAGCACCGTGAACTTCGCCGATGCCACGTTCGCCAGCGGCACGGTCAACTTCGCCGATGCCACGTTCGCCAGCGGCACGGTGAACCTCGCCGGCGCCACGTTCGCCAGCGGCACGGTCAACTTCGCCGGTGGCATGTTCTCCGGCAGCACGGTGAACTTCGCTGGTGCCAAGTTCTCCGGCAGCAGGGTGAACTTCGCCGATGCCACGTTCGCCAGCGGCGAGGTGAGCTTCCTCGATGCCACGTTCGCCAGCGGCACCGTGTACTTCGCTGGTGCCACGTTCTCCGGCGGCACCGTGTACTTCGCTGGTGCCACGTTCTCCGGCAGCACGGTGAACTTCGCCGATGCCACGTTCGCCAGCGGCAGGGTGAGCTTCCTCGATGCCACGTTCGCCAGCGGCAGGGTGAACTTCGGCGCCACGTTCGCCAGCGGCACCGTGTACTTCGCTGGTGCCACGTTCTCCGGCAGCACCGTGTACTTCGCCGATGCCACGTTCGCCAGGAACAGCACGGTGAACTTCAACAGCGCGACGTTCGCCGGCGGCAGGGTGAGCTTCCTCGATGCTCGGTTCGATGGCGGTGTCGTCGACATGCGATACGTGGCAGCCTGGTGGCGGCCCCCACTTTTCGACGACGGCGTTTTGACGGCCCCACCCGCAGGACTACTTCTGCCCGACCCGATACCCGAGTCGACACCTTGAAGGGTGAGCCCAGCGGCTGCCCGGCGGGCTCGTCCCCGCCACCTGGACCGCGGTCGCCGCGATGCCCACCCTGCCCGGCGGCAAGCCCGACCGCGCC
>NZ_JBEOSA010000152.1:0-2970 GCF_040302625.1 Kitasatospora sp. NPDC097643
GCTGTGGGGGCTGAGGCGGTCTCGCTCGCGGTGGCCGATGCCTCCGGTGCACCTGTCGCGACGGTCGACTCCCTGGTGCTGAGGGCGTTCTCCCCGGAGCAGCTCGCCGCGCAGGGTGGCCATGATGCGCTCTTCCGTCCGGAGTGGACCCCTGTCTCGCTGCCGGTGTCGGCGCCCGACGGTGTGATCGGTGTCCTGGGCGGGGACGACCTGGGCCTGGCCGGCGCGATCGCCTTCGCGGACCTGGCGGACGCCGCCGAGGGCGGTGTCGTCCCCGACATCCTGGTGGTAGCCCTCCCCGCCGCGGAGGACCCCGCCGCGGCGGCCGCCACCCACGCGGCCGTCCGGGACGTGCTCGCCCTGGTACAGGAATGGCTGGCGGCGGACGCGTTCGCCGACTCCCGCCTGGTCGTGGTGACCCGGAAGTCGGCCGGCGCGGGCGCGGGTGACCTTCCCGCTGCGGCTGTCCGGGGCCTGCTGCGGTCGGCCCAGTCGGAGCACCCGGGCCGGATCACGGTGGTCGACGTGGACGGTGACCCCGCCTCGCTGCGGGCCCTGTCCTGCGCGCTCGGCAGCGACGAACCGCAGCTGGTGCTCCGCGCGGGCAGCGCCACCGCCCTGCGCCTGCTGCGCGTCACCGAGACCGCCGCGCCGGGCACGGACGGCACGGACGCCCTCGGCGGCGGCACGGTCCTGCTGACGGGAGCCACTGGTGCGCTCGGCCGACAGGTCGCCCGTCACCTGGTGGCGGAGCGCGGCGTCCGTCGTCTGCTGCTGGTCTCCCGTCGCGGCGAAGCCGCCCCGGGCGCAGTGGAGTTGGCGGCCGACCTGGCCGCGCTCGGCGCCGAGACGGCGTTCGCCGCCTGCGACGCGGCCGACCGGGACGCGCTGGCACGGCGGTTGGACGGCACGGACCTGACGGCGGTGGTCCACATCGCCGGAGTCCTGGACGACGGCATCATCACGTCCCTGACCCCCGAGCGGCTGGCCGCCGTGCTGCGCCCGAAGGTCGATGCGGCCTGGAACCTGCACGAACTGACCAAGGACCGCCCGCTCGCCGCGTTCGTGCTGTTCTCGTCCCTCGCCGGGGTGTTCGGCGCGGCCGGCCAGGCCAACTACGCGGCTGCGAACAGCTTCCTCGACGCCCTCTCCGAGCACCGGCACGCCGCGGGTCTCCCGGCGGCCTCGCTCGCCTGGGGCCTGTGGGCGGACGACGGCGGCATGGCGGACACGCTGGCCGGCGCCGACGTCGAGCGGATGGCCCGGGGCGGGGTGGCCGCGCTGTCGGTTGCCGAGGGTCTGGCCCTGCTGGACACGGCCACCGCCCTGCCGCACCACCCGGTGCTGGTGCCCGCCCGGCTCGACCTGGCCACTGTGCGGGCCGCGGCCGCCCAGGGCGGCCAGGTGCCGGCCCTGCTGCGGTCCCTCGTGCCGCCGCCCGTCCGCCGCGCCGCGCGGGCGGCCGAGGCCGATCCGGCCGCGGACCTGCGCCGGCGGCTCGCCGGGCAGTCGGCGCAGGACCGGGAGCGGATCCTGCTGGACGTGGTCTGCGGCCAGGTCGCCGCCGTCCTCGGCTACGCGGGCGCGGCCGCCGTCCAGCCCGGCCACGCGTTCCGCGAACTCGGCTTCGACTCGCTGACCGCCGTCGAACTGCGCAACCGCCTCACCGCGGTCACCGGCCTGCGGCTGCCCGCGACGCTGATCTTCGACCACCCGAGCCCCGCCGACCTGGTCGCCCACCTGTCCGCCGCCGTCCCGCAGGACGGGGACCCGGCCGGGCCCGGCGTCTTCGCCGAACTCGACCGCCTCGCCGAGGCCCTGGCAGGCACCCCGACCGACGCGGAGACCGGCGCGCGGGTCACCCTCCGCCTTCAGGCCCTGCTCACACAGTGGCGGGACGCCCTCAGCGGCCCGGCTGACCCCGTCGACGACCACCGCGACCTCGACACGGCGACCGACGACGAGCTCTTCGACCTGCTCGACGACGAGCTCGAGACCTCCTGACCCGGGCGCCACCCCCCTTTTCTTTGCCGCAAGGAGCGGACGGACATGCTGAACGAGGACAAGCTGCGCGACTACCTCAAGCGCGCCACCGCCGACCTGCGCAATGCCCGGCGGCGGCTGCGGGACATGGAGGAGCGCGACCGCGAGCCGATCGCGATCGTCGGCATGGCCTGCCGCTACCCCGGCGGGGTGGCCTCGCCCGAGGACCTGTGGCAGCTGGCGGCCACCGGGACGGACGCCATCGGCGGCTTCCCCGCCGACCGAGGCTGGGACGCCGACGCGCTGATCGACGACGACCCGGACGCGCACGGCACCAGCTACGTCAACCAGGGCGGCTTCCTCTACGACGCCGGCTCGTTCGACCCGGCGTTCTTCGGCATCTCGCCGCGCGAGGCGCTCGCCATGGACCCGCAGCAGCGGCTGCTGCTGGAGACGTCCTGGGAGGCGTTCGAACGGGCCGGCATCGACCCGCGCACGCTCAAGGGCAGCCGCACCGGCGTGTTCGCCGGCCTGATGTACCACGAGTACGCCAGCCGGCTGGGTGCCGTGCCCGAGGGCGTCGAGGGCCACCTCGGCACGGGCAGCTTCGGCAGCGTCGCCTCGGGCCGCGTCTCGTACACCTTCGGGCTGGAGGGGCCGGCGGTCACCGTCGACACGGCCTGTTCGTCCTCGCTGGTGGCACTCCACCTGGCTGTCCAGGCGCTGCGCAGCGGCGAGTGCACCATGGCGCTGGCGGGCGGCGTGACGGTGATGTCCACCCCTGGCACCTTCGTCGAGTTCAGCCGCCAGCGCGGCCTGGCCACCGACGGCCGTTGCAAGGCGTTCTCCGACGACGCGGACGGCACCGGCTGGGGCGAGGGCGTCGGCATGGTGCTGGTCGAGCGGCTCTCCGACGCCCGGCGCAACGGGCACCCCGTCCTGGCCGTGGTCCGCGGGTCGGCGATCAACCAGGACGGTGCGTCGAAC
>NZ_JBEOSA010000153.1:0-2848 GCF_040302625.1 Kitasatospora sp. NPDC097643
TCGGGTGACGAGGTGACGTTCAGAGGGGTGATTCTGGTTTCTCTATGACTCGCAAAGTCTAAGAGGCCGCCCACCCGGCGGCGGCACGTCCCGGAAGGCCATCGCCATGACTTGGCACCGCCGCCTGATCCAGCAGGTCCGCACCCTCGGCATCGCAGGTCCGCGCCGGGGCAGTCCTCAGACCACGGCCACGCCGCTGCCGGCGATGACCTCGGGCCGCAGCAGGGCCGCGAGCCGCTCCGCGGGCAGCAGCCCCCGCTCCAGCACGAGTTCAGCGACGCCCCGGCCGCTGGCCAGGGCCTCCTTGGCGATGTCGGTGGCGGCTGTGTATCCGATGTGCGGGTTGAGGGCGGTCACCAGGCCGATGGAGTTCTCGACGGTCGCGCGCAACGCCTCGATGTTGGCGGTGATGCCGACCACGCAGCGCTCGGCGAGGGTGAGGCATGCGGCGCGCAGGTGGGTGATGGACTCCGACAGCGAGTGCAGGATGATCGGCTCGAAGGCGTTGAGCTGGAGCTGCCCGGCCTCGGCGGCCATGGTGACGGCGACGTCGTTGCCGATCACCTCGAAGGCGACCTGGTTGACGACCTCGGGGATCACCGGGTTGACCTTGCCCGGCATGATGCTCGAACCGGCCTGCACCGGTGGCAGGTTGATCTCGCCGAGGCCGGCGCGCGGCCCGGAGGACAGCAGTCGCAGGTCGTTGCAGGTCTTGGACAGTTTGACGGCGATGCGCTTGAGGACGCCGGACATCTGGACGAACGCGCCGCAGTCCTGGGTGGCTTCGACCAGGTTGGCGGCGGTGACCAGGGGCAGCCCGGTGATGTCAGCGAGGTGGCGCCGGGCGGATTCGGCGTATCCGGCAGGGGCGTTCAGGCCGGTGCCGATCGCGGTGGCGCCGAGGTTGATCTCGTGGATCAGCTCGACGGCTTCCGCGAGCCGGCTGCGGTCCTCGTCGAGCATGACGGCGAAGGCGGAGAACTCCTGGCCGAGCGTCATCGGCACGGCGTCCTGCAACTGTGTGCGGCCCATCTTCAGGACGTCGCGGAACTCGACGGCCTTGTGGGCGAAGGCGTCCTGGAGGACGGCCATCGCGTCGAGCAGGCCGCGCACGGCGAACACGGTCGCGATCCGGACGGCGGTCGGGTAGACGTCGTTGGTGGACTGGCCGAGGTTGACGTCCTCGTTGGGGTGCAGGTGCCGGTACTCGCCCTTGGCGTGTCCCAGCAGCTCCAGCGCCCGGTTGGCGAGGACCTCGTTGGCGTTCATGTTGGTCGAGGTGCCGGCACCGCCCTGGATGACGTCGACGACGAACTGGTCGTGCAGCTTGCCGCCGCGGATCTCGCGGCAGGCGGTGGCGATCGCGGCGGCCTTCGCGGGTTCCAGCAGGCCGAGTTCCTCGTTGGCGAGGGCGGCGGCCTCCTTCACGGCGGCCAGCGCGTCGATCAGGTGCGGGTAGGCGGAGATGGGCGTGCCGGTGATGGGGAAGTTCTCGGTGGCGCGCAGGGTGTGGACGCCCCAGTAGGCGTCGGCGGGGACGTCGCGGTCCCCGAGCAGGTCGTGTTCGCGGCGGGCGGCGGCGGTCATGGGTGTGCGGGTCCTCTTCTCGGAGTGGTGGTTCGGGTCACGGGCGGGCGAGCAGGGCCGAGGGGTCCAGCGCGGCCACCGGCCGCACGCCGCCGACGGGCCGGCCGCCGCCGTGTGTCGGCTCGCCCGCGAAGCCGGTCAGCAGCCGCGGGTCGACTCCCGCCAGCGCCAGGGCGGCTGCCGTCACCGGGACGCGCGCCCGGTTCGCCCCGTCGGCGATCTTCAGGGCGACGGCGCGGCCGTCCGGCAGCGCGGCGATCTGGACGCCCTCGAAGCCGTCCTTGGCGATCAGCCCGGGCACCGCGCGCATCAGCTCGGCCACGTCCCGTCCGGCGCCGGAGGCCATCTCCGGGTGGCCGCGCAGCGCGTTCGCCACCCGGAACTCGGGGGTCCCGGGTGCGCCGGTGGCGATGCGCGCGGCGGCGCGGGCCAGGCCGTGCAGGGAGACGGCGAACAGGGGGGTGCCGCAACCGTCCACGGTGGCGTGCGCGATGCGCTGGCCGGTGAGGTCCTCCACGGCTTCCGCGATCATCCGTTGGAGCGGGTGCTCAGGGGCGTGGTAGTCCTGCACCGGCCATCCGTTGAGCTTGCAGAGGTGGAGCATCGCGGCGTGCTTGCCGGAGCAGTTCTGGGCGAGCCGGGAGGGCGGGCGGCCCTCCCGGACCCAGGTGTCGCGGACCGCCGGGTCGTACGGCAGGTCGGGGACGTTGCGCAGGTCGTCCTCGGTGAGGCCGGCGAGCGACAGGATCCGCCGGGCTCCGGCGAGGTGGCGTTCCTCGCCGGAGTGGCTGCCCATGGCGAGGGCGAGGAGTTCGCCGTCGAGCGGCAGTCCCCCCCGGACCATGGCGACGGCCTGGACGGGCTTGAGGGCCGATCGCGGGAAGAACGCGGCCTCCACGTCGCCGAGGCGGAACCGGGGCTTGCCGTCGCCGTCGAGGACGACGACGGAGCCGTGGTGGACGCCCTCGACCACGTCGCCACGGATCACGTGGGCGACGGGCGCGTGGCGGGGTTCGCGGATCGCGGGCGCGTCCGCGAGGGGGCTGGTGAACATGGCTGCCTCGATCGTGATGGCTTGGGGCTGCTGACCCGGGTGCCTGATGGCGGTGGCCCGGGCGGACGCGCGGTGGGTCCGTGGATCCCCCGGGCCGCCCGGGTTCAGTCGTCGGTTCCGGCGGCGGCGCGCGCGAGGCGGCCGCGGATCGCGTACCAGCCGGCGACCAGCACTGCGGCGATCAGTGGCACGCACAGCACGGTGGTG
>NZ_JBEOSA010000154.1:0-2828 GCF_040302625.1 Kitasatospora sp. NPDC097643
GCGGTGACGGTGACCGGGGTGGTCTGGCCGTTGACCTGCTCGGCGAGCGAGGCGCGGTAGACCGGGCCGAGGGTGTCCAGCACGTCCACGCCGTCCGGCGAGTAGACGGTGCGGGAGTCCAGCAGCCGGGCGCGCGAGGCGGAGTCGGCCGGCAGGTTCAGTTCGGCCGCGTACTTGTCGGCGTCCGGGTGGGTGCCGAGCGCGATGGAGCGGTTGGTCGCGTCCAGGGTGCGTACGGCATGGCCGTAGCGGTCGTACTCCCTGGTGCTGATGTCACCGCCGGGGGTGACGGACGGGGTTGCGGTGTTGACCTCGTTGCCGGAGGCGTTGAGGTAGTGGACGGAGGCCGGCTTGTAGCCGTCCGGGCCCGGCTTGGCGGCCGAGGCGGTGTTGGTCGCCGGGTCGTCCTCGGGGCCGAAGACGGCGGTGGCGTCGGTCGGCGCGTCGGTCTGCGCCCACTTGGCCACGTCCGCACCGGCCAGGTCGTACGGACCGCCGGCGCCGCGGGTCAGCGGCACCTCATAGACCACGTTGGTCGCGTTCTCGCCGCTGACCTGGTCCTTCGAACCCTGGGCCAGTGCGGCACGGCGGACCTTGAGCAGTCGGCCCGGGTCCTGGTCGGTCGCGGCCTTGCCGTAGTCGAAGTTCCACGGAAGCTGACCGGCGGCGTCGAGCCGGGTGACCCGGCCGGCGTCGTCGTAGCTGTAGGTGGTCTTCAGTGGGGTGGCCAGACGCGGGTCCCAGACCTGCGTCAGACGGCCCTTGTCGTCGTACGCGTAGTGCGCGACCTCGACGGCCTCCTGCTTGGAGGTCGCCGGGTTCCACGTCCAGACCTTCACACCCCGGACGCGGTCCAGGTAGTCACCCGGGGTCGCGGCCGTGGCGGTGGTGGCCTTGGCGTAGTCGTACTCCATCACCTCGCAGCCGCGCGGCAGCGGGTCGACGGTGCAGCCGTTGGCGTCGTCGATGCCCGGCTCGACGGCCGGGATGACGCGCTTGACGAGGGAACGGCCGTTGGTGGTGTCGTACTGGTAGCGGGTGGTCGACGCGGCCTGCGGCCCCGTCTCGCTGACCACCTGGTAGATGTCCGAGCCGGCCTGGCGGGCGAAGACGGTCTTGGAGCCGTCCAGCTCGCTCAGCTCGTAGGTGGTGCCGGCGGTCTGGACGTCCCAGATCTGGTTCGGCCCGGCCCAGCAGACCCAGATCGTGCCGCCGTTGTAGGCGTCGAGGCACTTGCCCGACTGGCGGTTCATCACCGTGCCGTCGGTGCGCACCTCCCACTGCTGGTTGGTGCCGCCGTTGCAGCCCCACAGAGTGAGGCGGGTGCTGTCGCCGGCCTGGCCCCAGGGGTTGTCCAGGCAGTAGCCCAGCACCCGCAGGGTCAGGTCGTCACCGCGGGTCCACTGCTGGTTCGTCGCGCCCGTGCAGGCGGCCGACTGCAGGGTCACGCCGTTGCCGGCCGCGCCGTTCGGCACCTCCAGGCACTGGCCCGAGGTCGACAGGACGATCGCACCGGACTTGGCCGGGACGGCCTTCAGCGTCATCGACTCGGCGCCCGGCTCGGGGAAGAACGTCCCGTCGTTGCCCTTGGCGAAGGTCAGCGCGATGTCCTCGTTGCCCTTGATCTCCACCAGGTCCGACTGCGGGAAGGACAGCGACCGGTAGTCGTCGCCGGTCCCGGCGTCGGGTCCGCCGGCCCACTGCGGGCCGAAGGGGGCGACGATCTCCTTCATCGAGAGGTCGTCGAAGTAGACCTCCTTGCCGGAGCCGCCGGCGTTGCCGTTGTAGAGGCGGAACCAGGCCTCGGTGGCGTCGGCGGGCACCGTCATGTCCAGCGTCAGCTGTTGCCAGCCGTCGGTGAACGAGGCCTTCGGCGAGGCGGTCTCGCTGTAGCCGGCCGGGGTGCGGTAGACGCCGACCATGCGCAGGCCGCGGTTGGGCAGCGGGTTGTCCAGGCCGGTGGCGCCGGGGACGTAGATCCAGCCGGTCAGCCGGTAGGTCTTGCCGGGCTGCATGCCCTGGCCGAGCGTGTACTCCGGGCCGAGCGCGGCGAAGGAGTCCCAGGTGCCGGAGCCGCCCGGGACGACCAGGAGCGAGTCGGTCGAGCTGTCGTGGCCACGGGCCGTGGAGCGGGACAGGGTCGCCTGGCCGGCGGTGAAGCCGGTCAGGTCGGTGCCGACCTGGCGCTGGTTGAGCGTCAGACGCTCGCCCTGCGGCTGCCAGCCACGCCCGAGGTCGCGGGAGGAGGTGGTGCGCTTGACCGAAAGGCCGCGCTCATCGGCGTCGGTGGCCTCGGTCGAGTAGTTGCCGGTGAGCAGGTTGACCCCGCCGGGGCCGATCTTCTCGGTGGCCGCGCCGTCGGCGTTGCGGTCGACCGTCATGGTGTTCCAGACGGTGGCGTAGCCGCTGCCGGAGCCGTCCTCGGGGAAGAGGAGGGCGCGGACCTGGACGACACCGCCGACCTGGCCGAGCGTGTCGAGGACGTTCCAGTTGGCGTTCGGGCCGAGGTCCGCGAGCCGCGGCTTGTCCTCGGTGACCGGGGTGTTGTCCGCCTTGGTGAGGTTGGCGGTCGGGACGTTGTACTCGGTGGCGCCCGGGCCGCGGCGGTACTGGTAGACGACGCGCTTGAACTGCGTCTGCGCGTCCACGGACAGCTTGACGCGCTTGGCTGCCTGGGTGCCGTTGACCGGCGAGCTGATGCCGGCCTGGCCGACCTGGAAGGTGTACGTCACCGGCGGGGACAGGTTGCCCGCGCGGTCCTTGGACTGCACGCTGAGTACGCGCCGGCCCTCGGTGGTCGGGGTGATCGACGTGGTCAGGGCGCCGGT
>NZ_JBEOSA010000155.1:0-2752 GCF_040302625.1 Kitasatospora sp. NPDC097643
TGTGATGTCGCGGATCGTGCCGCGCTGGCGGCGGTGCTGGAGGGTGTGGAGCTGACCGCGGTCGTCCACACGGCGGGTGTGCTGGATGACGGGATCGTGCCGTCCCTCACTCCCGAGCGGCTGGATGCCGTGCTGCGGCCGAAGGTGGATGCGGCGTGGAACCTTCACGAGCTGACGAAGGACCGTCCGCTCGCGGCGTTCGTGTTGTTCTCCTCCGCGGCCGGTGTGTTCGGTGCGGCGGGGCAGGCGAACTACGCCGCGGCCAACGCCTTCCTCGACGCCCTCGCCGAGCACCGCCGTGCCGCCGGGCTGCCGGCGACCGCTCTCGCCTGGGGCCTCTGGGCGGGCGGCATGGCCGCCGGGCTGGACGACGCGGACGTGCAGCGGATGGCCCGCGGCGGCGTGGCTCCGCTGACCGCGGAACTCGGCCTCGCGCTGTTCGACGCCGCGCTGGCCCAGGACGCTGCTGCGCTGGTGCCGATCCGGCTCGACCAGGCGGGCCTGCGGGTCCAGGCCCGGGTCGGGCGACTGCCCGCCGTCCTGCGCGGGCTGGTCCGCACACCCAGCCGCCGCGCCGCCGAGGGTGCTGCGGCCTCCGCCGCCGGTGCGTCGCTGGTCGAGCGGCTGCTCACGCTCACCGAGGACGAGCAGCAGCGAGAACTGCTGGACCTCGTCCGGACCCAGGTCGCCCACGTGCTCGGCCACAGCGGCCCGCACGCCGTCGACCCGGCGAAGGCGTTCCGCGAGACCGGATTCGATTCGCTGACCTCCGTGGAGCTGCGCAACCGGCTCAACGCGGCCACCGGCGTCCGGCTGCCCGCCACGGTCGTCTTCGACTACCCGACCCCGAACGCCGTGGCCGGCTACCTGCTGACCGAGGCGCTCGGCCTGCGCGACGCCGTCGTGGAGAGTGCGCCGGTGCGGGCCACCGCCCTCGCCGACGACCCGATCGCGATCGTCGGCATGGCCTGCCGCTACCCCGGCGGCGTCCGTTCCCCCGAGGACCTGTGGCGGATGGTCGCGGGCGGCACGGACGGCATCTCCGCCTTCCCCACCGACCGGGGCTGGGACGTCGAGAACCTGTACCACCCCGACCCGGACCACCCCGGTACCTCGTACACGCGCGAGGGCGGTTTCCTCCACAACGCGAGCGAGTTCGACCCGGCGTTCTTCGGCATCTCGCCGCGCGAGGCGCTCGCGATGGACCCGCAGCAGCGGCTGCTGCTGGAGGCGTCCTGGGAGGCGTTCGAGCGGGCCGGCATCGACCCCGAGACGGTCCGCGGCAGTCGCACCGGCGTCTTCGCCGGCGTCATGTACCACGACTACATCTCCCGCCTTCCCGCCATCCCACCGGGCGTCGAGGGCTACCTCGGCACGGGCAGTTCCGGCAGCATCGCGTCCGGCCGGGTCGCCTACGTGCTCGGACTGGAGGGCCCGGCCGTCACCGTCGACACCGCGTGCTCCTCCTCCCTGGTCGCCCTGCACTGGGCGATCCAGGCGCTGCGCACCGGCGAGTGCACGCTCGCCCTGGCCGGCGGCGTGACCGTGATGTCCACCCCCGACACCTTCGTCGACTTCAGCCGCCAGCGCGGGCTCGCGCGGGACGGCCGCTGCAAGTCCTTCTCGGACGATGCGGACGGCACCGGCTGGGCCGAGGGAGTCGGCATGCTGCTCGTCGAGCGGCTCTCCGACGCCCGCCGCAACGGGCACCCGGTGCTCGGCATCGTGCGCGGCTCGGCGATCAACCAGGACGGCGCGTCCAACGGCCTGACCGCACCGAACGGCCCATCCCAGCAGCGCGTCATCCGCCAGGCCCTCGCCTCGGCCGGACTGTCGGCCGACGAGGTCGACGCCGTCGAGGCGCACGGCACGGGCACCTCGCTCGGCGACCCGATCGAGGCCCAGGCGCTGCTCGCCACCTACGGCCAGGCGCACAGTGACGACGAGCCCCTCTGGCTCGGCTCGGTGAAGTCCAACCTCGGCCACACCCAGGCCGCCGCCGGTGTCGCGGGCATCATCAAGATGGTCCTCGCGATGCGGCACGGCATGCTGCCGCAGACCCTGCACGTCGGTCGGCCGTCGACGCACGTCGACTGGACCGAGGGCGCCGTCGAACTGCTCACCGAGGCCCGGCCGTGGCCCGAGACCGGGCGGCCGCGTCGCGCCGGCATCTCCTCGTTCGGCGTCAGCGGTACCAACGCACACACCATCATCGAGCAGCCCCCCGCGGCGCCCACACCCACCGACGACCGCCCCACGTCCGGGCCGCGTCCGCTGGTGCTGTCGGCCAGGAGCCCCGAGGCACTGCGCGCCCAGGCGGCCCGGCTCGCCGAGCACCTGAAGGAACTGTCGGCCTGGTCGCCCGTCGACCTCGCCCACTCGCTCGCCACAACCAGGACCGCCTTCGACCACCGGGCGGCACTGGTCACCACCGAACCCGACCGGATCATCGAGCACCTGGCCTCCTTCACGGGCCTGGTCGAAGGAACGACGGGGACGGCCGGGCGTGCGGCGTTCCTGTTCGCGGGGCAGGGGAGTCAGCGGGTCGGGATGGGTTTGGAGCTGTCGGAGGCCTTCCCGGTGTTCGCGGCGGCGTTCGACGCGGTGTGTGCCGAGCTGGATCCGCTGCTGGACCGTCCGCTGCGCGAGGCGATCGCGGATGCGGGGCTGATCCACGAGACGGGGTACACGCAGCCGGCGTTGTTCGCGTTGGAGGTGGCGCTGTTCCGGCTGGTCGAGTCGTGGGGTGTGC
>NZ_JBEOSA010000156.1:0-2709 GCF_040302625.1 Kitasatospora sp. NPDC097643
CCAGGTGACGGGCCACCTGCCGACCGAGCGAACCCGTCGCACCCGTCAGCAACACCGTCCCCGCAGGGTCCAACGCCCGCAGACCCATGGACGGGGAGTCCGTCCCGGCGGTCCGCATCAGCCGCCGGGCGAAGGCCTCGCCGGCGCGCAGGGCGAGGTCGGGCTCCTCGGCGTCGAGCGCATTCGGCAGGGCCTGCTGCGAGGCCGGGTCCTCGTCCAGGTCGATCAGGGTGATCCGGCCCGGGTTCTCCGACTGCGCCGAGCGCAGCAGGCCGTGCACCGCGGCGGCCGCCAGGTCCTTGCCGGAACTCGCGCCCCAGGTGACCACCACCAGGCGGGAGTTCGCCAACACGTCCGCTGCCAGCCACTCCTGCACCAGCGCCATGGTGTGCCGGACGGTCACATGCGCGGCGGCCACCGGATCGGGGCCGAGCCCAGTGGGGACCGGGAGCACCAGGATGTCGGGGACGGCTTCGGCCGTTGCCACCGCAGCCAGACCGGCGAAGCGGACCGCACCGGCCAGGCTCAGCTCGTCCTCACCCAGCAGACCGATCGACCCGGTCGACGCGGAGGACGGCAGGACCACCGGCAGCCACTCGGGGCGGAACAGCGAATCCTGCCGGCCCCCCGCCAACTGCTCAAGGGCGAAGGGCCGCAGGATCAGGGTGCCGACCTCGGCCACCGGTCGGCCCGTGCCGTCCGCCACGGCCAGCGACACGCCGTCGGCGCCGGCCGCACCGATCCGTACGCGCAGCTCGGTCGCGCCGGCGGCGAACAGGGACACGCCCGACCAGGAGAACGGCAGCCGCCCCTGGCCGGTGTCCTCCAGCACCCGGCCCGCGCCGACCGCGTGCAGCGCAGCGTCGAGCAGTGCAGGATGCAGGCCGAACGATGTCGCCTCGGCCCGCACGTCCTCCGGCAGCGCCACCTCGGCGAAGACCTCTCCGTCCCGCCGCCACGCCGCCCGCAGACCCTGGAACACCGGCCCGTACGCGAACCCGGCCGTGGCGAAGGCCTCGTACACACCGTCCACCGCGAGCGGCTCGGCACCGGCCGGCGGCCACTCGGCCAGGTCGAATGCGGCAGACGTACTCCCGCCGGCCGCAAGCACACCGGCAGCGTGGCGCGACCACGGCTCGTCCAGCGGTGCATCCTCCGGCCGGGAGAAGACCGCCACCGACCGGCGGCCGGAGTCGTCCGGGACGCCGACGGAGAGCTGCATCTGCACGGCACCGCGCGGCGGAAGCACCAGCGGCGCCTCCAGGGTCAGTTCCTCCAGCAGACCGCACCCGACCTGGTCACCGGCCCGGACCGCCAGCTCGACGAACGCCGTGCCGGGCAGCAGCACGCTGCCGGCCACGGCGTGGTCCGCCAGCCACGGGTGGGCGTCCAACGACAGCCGCCCGGTGAACACATGGCCGTCCGCGTCGGCGAGCGCCAACGAGGCACCGAGAAGCGGGTGGTCGGCCGCCCCGAGGCCGGCGGACACCACGTCCCCCACGAACCCGCGCAGCGGCCGCGGCCAGAAGTACTCCTGCTGGAACGCGTAGGTGGGCAGGTCCACCCGGCGTGCACCCGTGCCCGCGAAAACCGCCTGCCAGTCGACCTTCGCACCGAGCACGTGCAGCCGGCCGAGCGCGGCGGTGATGCTCTCCGACTCGGAGCGGTCACGGCGGAGAGTAGGCGTCAGGACGGCGTCGGTGTCCTCGCGGAGGCACGGCTGCGCCATGGCGCTCAGCGTGCCGTCCGGGCCCAGCTCCAGGAACGTCCGGACACCTTCGGCGTCCAGCACGTGCACCGCGTCGGCGAAGCGGACGGCCTCGCGGACGTGCCGCACCCAGTACTCCGGGTCGGCCAGCTCGGCCGAGGCGAGCGTGCCGGTCAGGGTGGAGACGATGGGGATCCGCGGCTCCGCGAAGGCCACCTCGGCGGCCACGGCACGGAACTCCGCCAACATGCCGTCCATCAAAGGCGAATGAAAGGCATGACTGACCGTCAGCCGCTTGATCCGACGGCCCTCCAACTGACCAGATACCGCCAGAACCGCTTCCTCGGTACCCGAAATCACCACCGAGGTCGGCCCGTTGACCGCCGCAATGCCCACACCGTCCGTCAGCAGCGGCACCACCTCCGCCTCGGACGCCTCCACCGCGACCATCGCACCACCACGCGGCAGCGCCTGCATCAACCGGCCACGCGCCGCCACCAGCCGGCACGCATCCGCCAGCGAGAAGACGCCCGCGACGTGTGCGGCGGCCAGCTCACCGATCGAATGACCGGCCAGGAAGTCCGGCCGCACACCCCACGACTCGACCAGCCGGAACAGCGCCACCTCCAGCGCGAACAACGCCGGCTGCGTGTACCCCGTCTCGTTGATCAGCCCCGCATCCACGATCGCCTCGCGCAGCGGACGGTCCAACAGCGGATCCAACTCCGCGCACACCGCGTCGAACGCCGCCGCGAACACCGGGAAGGCCTCCGACAGCTCCAAGCCCATCCCGACCCGCTGACTCCCCTGCCCCGCAAACAGGAACGCCGCACGCCCGGCCGTCCCCGCAACCCCACGAACCCCTGCCGACCCGCCCGCGGCCAGCACCTCCAGACCGGCCAGCAGCTGCGCCCGGTCGTCACCGACCAGCGCCGCCCGGTGCTCGAACGCAGAACGGGCCGTCGCCAGCGTGAACGCCACATCGGTCAGCGCGAGACCCG
>NZ_JBEOSA010000157.1:0-2676 GCF_040302625.1 Kitasatospora sp. NPDC097643
CGAGGACTCCAGCAACTCCACCGCCATCGAAGCCCACTGCGAACCCTGACCCGGGAAGACGAACGCCACCTTCCCCGCCGAACCGCTCACGCCCCTGATCTGACCGGCCGACACGCCGTCGGCCGCCAGGGTCTCCAGGGCCGCCCTGAGCTCGGAACGGTCGGCGCCGACGAGCACGGCACGGTGTTCGAAGGCAGCTCGGGTCGACGCCAGGGCGACCCCGACCGCCTCCGGCGCGGTGTCCGGTTCGCCGTCCAGCAGGTCGAGCAGCCGCCGGGCCTGGCCGGCCAGCGCGCCGGCCGTGCGGGCCGAGAGCACCCACGGCAGACCGGAGGTGAGCGCGGCCAGCGGTGCGCCGTCCTGGTCCGCCGCTTCCACGGCCTCTGGTTCCGGGGCCTGCTCCAGGATGATGTGCGCGTTGGTGCCGCTGAAGCCGAAGGAGGAGACCGCCGAGCGGCGCGCCCGCCCGTTCTCCGGCCAGGGACGGGCTTCGGCGAGCAGTTCGACCGCGCCGGCCGACCAGTCGACGTGCGAGGACGGCTCACCGACATGGAGGCTCTTCGGCAGCACCCCGTGCTGCATCGCCAGCACCATCTTGATCACGCCGGCCGCACCCGCCGCCGCCTGGGTGTGGCCCATGTTGGACTTCACCGAGCCCAGCCAGAGCGGACGGCCCTCCGCGCGCCCCTGACCGTAGGTGGCGAGCAGCGCCTGTGCCTCGATCGGGTCGCCGAGGGTGGTGCCGGTGCCGTGCGCCTCCACCGCGTCGACCTCGCCGGCCGTCAGCCCGGCGCTCGCGAGCGCCTGCCTGATGACCCGCTGCTGGGACGGGCCGTTGGGCGCCGTCAGGCCGTTGGACGCGCCGTCCTGGTTGACGGCACTGCCGCGGACGATGCCGAGCACCGGGTGGCCGTTCCGCCGGGCGTCCGACAGCCGCTCCACCAGGATCATGCCGACGCCCTCGCCCCAGCCGGTGCCGTCCGCGTCGTCCGAGAAGGCCTTGCAGCGGCCATCGGCGGCCAGGCCCCGCTGGCGGCTGAACTCCACGAACGTGCTCGGCGTCAGCATCACCGTCACGCCGCCCGCCAGCGCGAGCGACGACTCGCCGGTGCGCAACGACTGGCAGGCCAGGTGCAGCGCGACGAGCGAGGAGGAACACGCCGTGTCGATCGTGACCGCCGGCCCCTCCAGGCCGAAGGTGTAGGAGACGCGGCCGGAGGCGATACTGCCCGAGGTGCCGGTGCTGATCTGGCCCTCGGCTCCCTCCACCGACTGCTGGAGCACCATGGCGTAGTCGTTGTACATCACGCCGACGAAGACACCGGTACGACTGCCGCGAACCGTCCGCGGGTCGATCCCGGCCCGCTCGAAGGCCTCCCAGGACGTCTCCAGCAGCAGCCGCTGCTGCGGGTCCATCGACATCGCCTCGCGCGGCGAGATGCCGAAGAACCCCGGGTCGAACTCGCCCGCCCGGTGCAGGAAGCCGCCCTCGCGGACGTACGAGGTGCCGAGGTGGTCCGGGTCCGGGTGGTAGAGGTTCTCGACGTCCCAGCCGCGGTCCTCGGGGAAGGCCGAGAGCGCGTCCCGCCCGTCGGCGACCAGCCGCCACAGGTCCTCGGGCGATTCGACCCCGCCGGGGTAGCGGCAGGCCATGCCGACGATCGCGATCGGCTCGTCGTCCAGGGCCGTGCTCACGTCCGCGGCGGCCTCCGGCAGCGCACCGAGCAGCTCGGTCCGGAGCTGCTCGGCGAGCGCGGCCGGGTTCGGGTAGTCGAAGACGAGGGTGGCGGGCAGCCGCAGGCCGGTGGCACCGTTGAGGCGGTTCCGCAGCTCGACCGCGGTCAGCGAGTCGAACCCGAGGTCCTTGAAGGCCCGGTTCGGATCCACGGCGGCCGCACCGCCGTAGCCGAGCACCTCCGCCACCTCGCCGCGCACCAGGTCGAACAGCAGGGTCTCCCGCTCCGCGGCACCGAGCGCCGCCAGCCGAGCGGCCAGCGCCGACCCCGCGCCGACCCGGGACCCCGCGGCGGTGGCCCGGCGCAGCGGCGCCCGGACCAGCCCGCGCAGGACGGGCGGCAGCATGCCCGCCTCGGCCTGGGTGCGGAGTCCGGCGAGGTCGAGGCGGATCGGTACCAGGACGGCGTCGTCGCGGTCACCGGCGGCGTCGAGCAGCGCGAGGCCCTCGGCCGTGGACAGCGCCTGCACACCGCCGCGAGCCATCCGCTGCACGTCCGCGTCGCCCAGCTCGCCGGCCATACCGCCGCCGTCCTCCGCCCACAGCCCCCACGCCAGGGACTGCCCCGGGAGACCCGCGGCGTGGCGGTGCTCGGCGAGGGCGTCGAGGAAGGCGTTGGCCGCGGCGTAGTTCGCCTGCCCCGCCGCGCCGAACACACCGGCCGCGGAGGAGAACAACACGAACGCCGCGAGCGGACGGTCCATCGTCAGCTCGTGAAGGTTCCACGCCGCATCCACCTTCGGACGCAGCACGGCATCCAGCCGCTCGGGCGTGAGGGAAGGCACGATCCCGTCATCCAGCACACCCGCCGTGTGGACGACCGCGGTCAGCTCCACACCCTCCAGAACCGCCGCCAGCGCGGCACGATCCGCGACATCACACGCCGCGAACGCCACCTCGGCACCCAGACCGGTCAGCTCCGCCGCCAACTCCACCGCACC
>NZ_JBEOSA010000158.1:0-2366 GCF_040302625.1 Kitasatospora sp. NPDC097643
CCGGTGGAGCGGATGATGCGGGACGCGAAGATCACCCAGATCTACGAGGGCACCAACCAGGTCCAGCGCATCGTCATGGCCCGCAACCTCCCGTAACCCCGAGGCTTGACGGCCCCGACGGCCCCCGACGGCCCCCGACCGCACCCCGCGGTCGGGGGCCGTCGCCGTCCCGTGGCCGGGTCAGTGGGCCAGCAGGTACTTGGTGGCCGTGGAGCCCCGGTAGTAGGCGCAGTCGTAGTTGGTGGTGGTCGAGGTGTACGTCCAGCCACTGGGGACGCTGCACGCCCAGAGGCCGTTGACGGGGATCCGCAGGCGGTAGGTGGTGGCGGTGACGCCGCTCAGCTGGCTACAGGTCTGGGTGCTGGTGACCAGGTCGTACGTCCAGCCCGGGTTGGTGGCGCAGGCCGTCATCCCGTCCACCGGGGTGCGCAGCCGGTAGGTGGTGGTCGGGGTGCGGCCGAGCTGGTCGCAGGCGGTGGTGCCGGTGACCGAGTCGTAGACGAAGCCGGGCGCGGTGGCGCAGGCGGTCAGGCCGTCCACCGGGGTGCGCAGGTGGTAGGACGGGCCGGGCCAGCTGCCGGAGCCGCACTGGCCGGTCTGGGTCACCTGGTCGTAGACGTACCCGGAGGGCACGCTGCACGACCAGGTGCCGTCCAGGCCGGTGAGGGCGGCGGACGCGGCCGGTGCGGCCGGTGCGGTGGGCGCGGCGGTGGCCGTGGCGGCGCCGGAGAGCAGGAGGGCGAGGGCTCCGAGCAGGGCGACGAGGTGGCGGAGGCGACGTGCGGCAGACATGGGTCTCCCAGGGTGGTGGGTGGCATGGAGTCGCGCGGTCGTTCGTTCGATGGGCCCGCCGTCGGTTCTAGCACGCACGGCCCGGCCGTCACCGCGTGCTCGCGGTACGGACGGTCGGCATGCCCACGGCCGCCTACACGCGCCGGGGCGGGGTGACCGCTCTTCCTCGGCCGATCGGTGCAGCCGTCTAGCGGGGCCGTGAGTAGGGTGCTCGACCATGACCGAGCCGGAGTTCCTCACCGAGACCAGGGCGTTCTACGACGCCATCGCCGCGGACTACGCCGAGCGCTTCCGCGAGCAGTTGGCGGGCAGCCCGGTCGACCGGGCGGTGCTGGCCCTCTTCGCCGAGCTGGTGCGGGGCGAGCGCGCGGACGGCCGGGTGGCCGAACTCGGCTGCGGGCCGGGCCGGGTGACGCACCACCTGCACGGGCTGGGCCTCGACGTCAGCGGCATCGACCTCTCCCCGGAGATGGTCGGGCTGGCCCGCCGGACCTACCCGGAGCTGAGCTTCACCGAGGGATCGCTGTTCGACCTCCCCTTCCAGGACGGCGAGTTGACCGGTGCGGCGGCCTGGTACTCGATCATCCACACGCCCTCGGAGCGGCTGCCGGAGGTGTTCGCCGAGTTCGCGCGGGTGCTGGCCCCGGGCGGTCATCTGCTGCTCGCCTTCCAGGTCGGCGACGAACCCCTGCGGATCGACCGGCCCTTCGGCCACCCGGTGGTGCTGGACTTCCGCCGCCGGCAGCCGGACCGGATCGAGGAGCTGACCCGGGCGGCCGGGCTGGAGGTGACCTCCCGGACGGTCCGCGAGCCGGAACCGGGCGTGGAGACGGCCGCGCAGGCGTACGTGTTCGCCCGCAAGCCTTCGGCCTGAGCGCCCGCACCGGCCGCCGAGCCCGGTCCGGGGCCGGATAACACGCCACTGCCACGCGCCGCCCCACCGGGGGTGGCGCGCGACGGCCCGCCGCTCGTGCCATGATCCCTGCATGGCTTCCAACGTTTTCTTCGACATCGAGATCGACGGCGTCCCGTCGGGCCGCATCGTCTTCAAGCTGTACGACGACGTCGTCCCGAAGACCGCCCGCAACTTCCGCGAGCTCGCCACCGGCCAGAACGGCTTCGGCTACGAGGGCTCCGGCTTCCACCGCGTGATCCCCGAGTTCATGCTGCAGGGTGGTGACTTCACCAACCACAACGGCACCGGTGGCAAGAGCATCTACGGCGAGAAGTTCGAGGACGAGAACTTCCAGATCAAGCACACCCAGGCGGGCCTGCTCTCCATGGCCAACGCCGGCAAGAACACCAACGGCTCGCAGTTCTTCATCACCACCATCCCGACCGCCTGGCTGGACGGCAAGCACGTCGTCTTCGGCGAGGTCGTCGAGGGCATGGACGTCGTGAAGCTGATCGAGTCCAAGGGCTCGCAGAGCGGCCGCACCTCGGCCAAGGTCACCATCGCCAAGTCCGGCACCGTCGGCGCGAGCACCCTGCGCTTCTCCAACGGCAGTTGGACCGCCGAGAAGTCCCGCGCCTTCGGCCGCACCCAGGACGACACCATCCTGCTGCCCGACGGC
>NZ_JBEOSA010000159.1:0-2291 GCF_040302625.1 Kitasatospora sp. NPDC097643
TTGAGGGCCGGTGAGGTGGACGCGGTGGAGGCGCACGGCACCGGGACGCGCCTGGGCGACCCGATCGAGGCGCAGGCCCTGCTGGCCACGTACGGTCAGGGACACAGTGAGGAGGAGCCGCTCTGGCTGGGCTCGGTGAAGTCGAACCTGGGTCACACCCAGGCGGCGGCGGGTGCGGCCGGTGTGATCAAGATGGTGCTGGCGATGCAGCACGGCGTGCTGCCGCAGACCCTCCACGTCGGTGAGCCGTCCTCGCACGTGGACTGGTCGGCCGGCGCGGTCGAACTGCTCACCGAGGCCCGTCCCTGGCCGGAGAACGGGCGGGCGCGCCGTTCGGCGGTCTCCTCCTTCGGCATCAGCGGGACCAACGCGCACATCATCCTGGAGCAGGCACCCGCCGAGGAGCCGGTGCCGGTCGCCGCGGGCACGGGTGCGCCAGTGCCGTTGCCGCTGGTGATCTCGGGCAGGACGGAGGAGGCGCTGCGCGGGCAGGCCGGCCGGCTGCGGGAGTTCGTGGCGGCGCGTCCCGACGTGGAGGTGGCCGACGTGGGGCTGTCCCTCGCGACCACGCGCTCCTCGTTCGAGTGGCGTGCCGGCCTGGTGGCGGGCGACCGTACGGAGCTGTTGGCGGCGCTGGAGGCGTTGGCGAACGGCGCGTCGTCGGAGACAGTCGGTGCACCGACCGGTGGTCGCACGGCGTTCCTGTTCACCGGTCAGGGCAGTCAGCGGGTCGGGATGGGCTTGGAGCTGTCGGAGGCCTTCCCGGTGTTCGCGGCTGCGTTCGACGCGGTGTGTGCCGAGCTGGACCCGTTGTTGGACCGTCCGCTGCGCGAGGCGATCGTGGATGCGGGGCTGATCCACGAGACGGGGTACACGCAGCCGGCGTTGTTCGCGTTGGAGGTGGCGCTGTTCCGGCTGGTCGAGTCGTGGGGTGTGCGGCCGGACTTCCTGGCGGGTCATTCGATCGGTGAGCTGGCCGCCGCGCACGTGGCGGGCGTCTTCTCGCTGGCGGACGCATGCCGGCTGGTGGCGGCGCGCGGTCGGCTGATGCAGGCGCTGCCGCGCGGCGGCGCCATGGCGGCCCTCCAGGCATCGGAGGGCGAGGTGCTGCCACTACTGATCGGCCGCGCCGACGAGTTGGGCATCGCCGCCGTCAACGGTCCCGACTCGCTGGTGGTCTCGGGCGAGGAGCGTTCGGTCCTGGAGCTCGTGGCGGACTGGGAGGCGCAGGGCCGGAGGGCGAGGCGGCTCACCGTCAGCCATGCGTTCCACTCGCCGCTGATGGACGGCATGTTGGCGGAGTTCCGTGCGGTGGCTTCCAAGTTGGCGTTCGCGGAGCCGCGGATCCCGATCGTGTCGACGCTCACCGGCTCGCTCGTGTCGGCCGAGCTGGCCGACCCGGAGTACTGGGTGCGGCACGTTCGCGAGGCCGTCCGCTTCGCCGACGCGGTGCACGTGCTGGAGGCCGAAGGTGTCCGGACGTTCCTGGAGCTGGGCCCGGACGGCACGCTGACCGCCATGGCGCAGCACTGCCTCGCCGAGGAGAGTGGCGCCGTCCTCGTACCGGCCCTGCGCCGCGACCGGGCAGAGGCCGCGGCCGTTGCCGCCTGCCTGGGCCGCCTTGCCGTGGCCGGGACGGCGGTGGACTGGCCGGCCGCGTACGCCGGACGGGCCGGGCGCGTCATCGATCTGCCCACCTACGCCTTCCAGCGGGAGCGGTACTGGCCGCAGGGCGACACCGGTGTGCTGGGCGATGTCGGCGCGGCCGGGTTGAGCGCGGCCGACCACCCGCTGCTGGGGGCCGCCGTGCCGCTGGCCGAGGGTGACGGGCTCCTGCTCACCGGGCGGCTCTCTCTGGACGCGCACCCCTGGCTGGCGGATCACGCTGTCGCGGGCACGGTACTGCTGCCCGGAACGGCCATGGTGGAGCTCGCGGTCCGGGCCGGCGAGCAGGTCGGCTGTGCGCTCTTGGAGGAGCTGACGCTGGAGGCGCCGCTGATCGTGCCCGAGACCGGCGCGGTCCGGCTCCAGCTGCGGCTGGGTGCCGTCGACGCCGACGGGCGCAGCACCGTGGCCGTGCACTCCCGGCCTGCGGAGGGTGCCGATGACGTGCTCTGGACGCGGCATGCGGTGGGTCTGTTGGCGCAGGAATCGGCTGCTGGTGGCGAGGAGTTGAGGGTGTGGCCGCCGGCCGGTGCGGAGTCGGTGGCGGTGGAGGAGGTCTACGAGGCTTTCGGGGCGGCCGGGTTCGCGTACGGGCCGGTGTTCCGGGGCCTGCGTGCGGTGTGGCG
>NZ_JBEOSA010000160.1:0-2251 GCF_040302625.1 Kitasatospora sp. NPDC097643
CACGAGTTGACGGTCGGGCATGATCTGTCGGCGTTCGTGCTGTTCTCGTCGATGGCGGGTTCGGTGGGCAGTGCCGGGCAGGGTAACTACGCGGCCGCGAACGCCTACCTGGACGCGCTCGCGGAGCAGCGCCGGGCCGACGGCCTGCCCGCCACCTCGATCGCCTGGGGCCCGTGGGCACAGGGCGGCATGGCTGCCGACGGCACCGTCGAGCAGCGCCTGCACCGCGACGGCGTCCCGCCGATGGCCCCGCCCCTGGCGATGGCCGCTCTCCGGCAGGCCGTCGAGCACGGCGACGGTGCCCTCACCGTCGCGGACATCGTCTGGGACCGCTTCCTGCCCGGCCTGACCGCCGTCCGACCCACCACGCTCTTCGACGAGATCCCCGAGGCCCGCCAGGTCGCGGCCGCGGCCACCGTGGCGTCCGGCGCTGCCGCCGTCAGCTCCTCGCAGGCCGACCGCCTCGCCGGCCTCCCGGCCGCCGAACAGCAGCGCGTCATGCTCGACCTCGTCCGCACCACCGTCGCGGCCGTACTCGCCCACTCCGGCACGGACCAGGTCGAGGCCGGCCGGGCGTTCAAGGAGCTGGGCTTCGACTCGCTGACCGCCGTCGAACTCCGCAACCGCCTGGCCGCCGCCACCGGGCTGCGCCTGCCCACCACCCTCGTCTTCGACTACCCGTCCGCCGCTGCGCTCGCCGACCACCTCCGCACCGAACTCGTGGGCCACCAGCCCGCCGCCGTCGCCGAGCGCACCGCCCGTACGGCCGCCGACGACGAGCCGATCGCGATCATCGGCATGAGCTGCCGCTTCCCCGGCGGCGTCGCCTCGCCCGAGCAGCTCTGGCAGCTGCTCGTCGGCGGCGGCGACGCAATGTCCGGGCTCCCGACCGACCGCGGCTGGAACACCGACACCCTCTACGACCCGGACCCCGACCGGGTCGGCACGATCTACACCCGCGAGGGCGGCTTCCTGCACGACGCGGCCGAGTTCGACGCCGCGTTCTTCGGCATCTCGCCGCGCGAGGCGCTCGCCATGGACCCGCAGCAGCGGCTGCTGCTGGAGACGTCCTGGGAGGCCTTCGAGCGTGCGGGCATCGACCCGGCCACCGTGCGCGGCAGCCGCACCGGCGTCTTCGCCGGCACCAACGGCCAGGACTACCTCGCCCTGCTGATGAGCTCGCCCGAGGAGCTCGAGGGCCACCTCGGCGTCGGCACGGCCGCGAGCGTCGTCTCCGGCCGCCTCTCGTACACCTTCGGCCTGGAGGGGCCGGCGGTCACCGTCGACACCGCCTGCTCCTCCTCGCTGGTCGCCCTCCACCTGGCCGTTCAGGCGCTGCGCAACGGTGAGTGCACGCTCGCCCTCGCCGGCGGCGTCACCGTGATGGCCACCCCCGACACCTTCCTCGACTTCAGCCGGCAGCGCGGTCTCGCCGCCGACGGCCGGTGCAAGGCGTTCTCCGCGGCCGCCGACGGCACGGCGTGGGGTGAGGGCGCGGGCATGCTGCTGGTGGAGCGGCTTTCGGATGCCCGGCGGAACGGGCACCCGGTACTCGCGGTGGTCCGTGGCTCTGCGGTGAACCAGGACGGTGCGTCGAACGGTCTGACGGCGCCGAACGGTCCGTCGCAGCAGCGGGTGATCCGTCAGGCCCTGGCCAGTGCCGGGCTGACGGCGGACCAGATCGACGCGGTGGAGGCGCACGGCACGGGCACGCGTCTGGGTGACCCGATCGAGGCGCAGGCTCTGCTCGCGACGTACGGTCAGGAGCGTCGGGACGGCCGTGCGCTGCTGCTGGGGTCGGTGAAGTCGAACATCGGGCACACCCAGGCTGCGGCCGGTGTCGCCGGTGTGATCAAGATGGTGCTCGCGATGCAGCACGGGGTGCTGCCGCGGACCCTGCACGTGGATGCGCCGTCCCCGCACGTCGACTGGTCGGCCGGCGCCGTCGCGCTGGCGACCGAGAACGTCGACTGGCCGGAGACCGGTGAGCCGCGCCGTGCGGGCATCTCCTCGTTCGGCTTCAGCGGCACCAATGCGCATGCCGTGCTGGAGCAGGCTCCCCTGGTGGACGAGGTGCCCTCGGCCGCGGTTGTGCCGTCGCTGTCGCCGGTGGTGCCGGTGGTGCTTTCGGCGCGGAGCCCGGAGGCGCTTGCGGGGCAGGTGGCGGGGCTGGTGGCGGTGGTCGAGGGCGATGGTGCGCCGAGTGTGGCGGATCTGGGTTTCTCGCTGGCGACGGGCCGGGCGGCGTTCG
>NZ_JBEOSA010000161.1:0-2185 GCF_040302625.1 Kitasatospora sp. NPDC097643
CACCACCGGCACCGGCCCAGGCACCGCGGACACATCCACCGCCGGCACATCCACCGCATCGGGAAGCGCCTCCACCACCGGCGCCTGCTCCAGGATGATGTGGGCATTGGTGCCGCTGAAGCCGAACGAGGAGACCGCCGACCGGCGCGGTTCGCCGGTCTCGGGCCACTCCTGCGCCTCGCTGAGGAGTTCGACGGCCCCTGCGGCCCAGTCGACGTGCGAGGACGGCTCGCCCACGTGCAGGCTCTTCGGCAGCACCCCGTGCTGCATCGCCAGCACCATCTTGATCACACCGGCCGCGCCGGCCGCCGCCTGGGTGTGGCCCAGGTTCGACTTCACCGAGCCCAGCTTCAGCGGGCGTCCGCCCGGGCGGCCCTGGCCGTAGGTGGCGAGCAGGGCCTGTGCCTCGATCGGGTCGCCGAGGGTGGTGCCGGTGCCGTGGGCCTCGACCGCATCGACCTGGTCGCCGGTGAGCCCGGCGTTGCCGAGCGCCTGCCTGATCACCCGCTGCTGCGACGGGCCGTTCGGCGCCGTCAGGCCGTTCGAGGCGCCGTCCTGGTTGACCGCCGACCCGCGCACCACACCGAGCACCCGGTGGCCGTTGGCGAGCGCGTCCGAAAGCCGCTCGACCAGGATCATGCCGACGCCCTCGCCCCAGCCGGTGCCGTCCGCGTCGTCCGAGAACGCCTTGCAGCGCCCGTCGGCGGCCAGGCCCCGCTGGCGGCTGAACTCCACGAAGGTGCCCGGGGTCAGCATCACGGTCACACCGCCGGCCAGCGCCAGCGTCGACTCGCCGGTGCGCAACGACTGACAGGCCAGGTGCAGCGCCACCAGGGACGAGGAGCAAGCCGTGTCGATCGTGACGGCCGGCCCCTCCAGCCCCAGCGTGTACGAGACCCGGCCGGACGCGATGCTGCCCGAGGTCCCCGTCCCGATCTGGCCCTCGGCTCCTTCCACCGACTGCTGGAGCAGCATGCCGTAGTCGTTGTACATCACGCCGACGAACACACCGGTCCGGCTGCCGCGCAGGCTCACCGGATCGATGCCGGCCCGCTCGAACGCCTCCCAGGAGGTCTCCAGCAGCAGCCGCTGCTGCGGGTCCATCGACATCGCCTCACGCGGGCTGATGCCGAAGAACGCCGGGTCGAACTCCCCCGCCCGGTGCAGGAATCCGCCTTCCCGGGCATAGGAGGTGCCCGGGTGGTCGGGGTCGGGGTGGTACAGGTTCTCCACGTCCCAGCCACGGTCCTCCGGGAAGGGGGACACGGCGTCCCGCCCGTCGGCGACCAGCCGCCACAGGTCCTCCGGCGACTCGATCCCGCCGGGGAAGCGGCAGGCCATGCCGACGATGGCGATCGGCTCGTGCTCGCCGTCCTCCATCTCCTTCAGCCGTCGGCGTGTCTCGTGGAGGTCCGCCGTGACGCGCTTGAGGAAGTACCGGAGCTTGTCCTCGGCCGCCTGGTCTGCCGGCATGTCGGGTCACCTTTCAGGATGGTGCGGTGGGTCGGGCGGTGGCGGGGTCAGGAGATGCCGAATTCCTTGCCGATGAAGTCGAAGAGGTCGTCATCGGTGGCCTCCGCGAGCTCCTCGGTGACGGCGGGGTTCTCGGCCGGGGCGGCCTGCTGGTCGTTCCACCGGGTGAGCAGTGACTGGAGCCGGTGGGCGACCCTCAGGTGGCCCTCGTCGTCAGCCGGTGTCCCCACCAGCGCGGCCTCCAGCCGGTCCAGCTCGGCCAGCAGCGGCAGGACGGCCGCCGCCGGGTCGGGCACGGCCTCCGCCCGCAGCAGCGCCACCAGGGCCGCCGGAGTCGGGTAGTCGAAGACGAGGGTGGCGGGCAGCCGCAGGCCCGTGACGCCGTTGAGGCGGTTCCGCAGCTCGACGGCGGTCAGCGAGTCGAACCCGAGGTCCTTGAACGCGCGACCGGCATCCACGGACCCGGCGCCCGGGTAGCCCAGCACGGCCGCGACCTCGGAGCGGACGAGGTCCGTCAGCACGGCCTCGCGGTCCTCCTCGGGGACGCCCAGCAGTCGCTCCGCCAGCGACGGGCCGGCGGCGTGGACGGCCGTCCCTGCGGCCCGACGGGCGGTCGGCCGGACCAGCCCGCGCAGGACGGGCGGCAGCATGCCCGCCTCGGCCTGGGTGCGGAGTCCGGCGAGGTCGAGGCGGATCGGTACCAGGACGGCGT
>NZ_JBEOSA010000162.1:0-2015 GCF_040302625.1 Kitasatospora sp. NPDC097643
TCGCCACCAGCAGCCGATTCCTGCGCCAACAGACCCACCGCATGCCGCGTCCAGAGCACGTCATCGGCACCCTCCGCAGGCCGGGAGTGCACGGCGATCGTCCGGTGACCCGACTCCTCGGGAGCACCGACGGACACCTGGAGCTGCACCGCTCCCTGCTCGGGCACGATCAGCGGCGCCTCCAGCGTCAGCTCCTCCAAAAGCGGACAGCCGACCTGCTCGCCGGCCCGAACCGCGAGCTCCACCATGGCCGTTCCGGGCAGCAGCACCGTGCCGGCGACGGCATGGTCCGCCAGCCAGGGGTGGGCGTCCAGAGAGAGCCGCCCGGTGAAGAGGTGGCCGTCCGCATCGGCCAGCGCCAACGAGGCGCCGAGCAGCGGATGGTCGGCGTTCGCCAGGCCGGCGGAGAGCACGTCCCCGACCAGCCCGGGCCTGACCCGCGGCCAGTAGTTCTCGTGCTGGAAGGCATAGGTGGGCAGATCCACCCGGCGGGCGCCGGTGCCCGCGAACACGGCGTGCCAGTCCACCGCGGCGCCGCGCACCTGGAGCCGGGCCAGCGCAGTCGTGAAGCTCTCCGCCTCCGACCGATCGCGGCGCAGCACGGGGGTGAGGAAGGTGTCACTCTCCTCGGTGAGGCAGTGCTGCGCCATCGCGCTCAGCGTGCCGTCCGGGCCCAGCTCCAGGAACGTCCGGACACCTTCGGCCTCCAGCACGTGCACCGCGTCGGCGAAGCGGACGGCCTCGCGGACGTGCCGCACCCAGTACTCCGGGTCGGCGAGCTCGGCCGACACGAGCGAGCCGGTGAGCGTCGACACGATCGGGATCCGCGGCTCCGCGAACGCCAACTCAGCGGCCACGGCGCGGAACTCCGCCAACATGCCGTCCATCAGCGGCGAGTGGAACGCATGGCTGACGGTGAGCCGCCTGATCCGGCAGCCGTCGGCCGCCAGCTTCTCCGCGACGTCCAGAACGGCCTGTTCGGTGCCAGAGATCACCACCGACGCCGGCCCGTTGACGGCAGCGATGCCCACCTCGGCCGTCAGCAGCGGCAGCACGTCGGCCTCCGCCGCCTGGACGGCCACCATGGCGCCGCCGCGCGGCAGCGCCTGCATCAGCCGACCGCGCGCCGCCACCAGCCTGCATGCGTCCGCCAGCGAGAAGACGCCCGCCACGTGCGCGGCGGCCAGCTCGCCGATCGAATGACCCGTGAGGAAGTCCGGCCGCACACCCCACGACTCGACCAGCCGGAACAGCGCCACCTCCAACGCGAACAACGCCGGCTGCGTGTACCCCGTCTCATTGATCAGCCCCGCATCCACGATCGCCTCGCGCAGCGGACGATCCACCAACGGATCCAACTCCGCACACACCGCGTCGAACGCCGCCGCGAACACCGGGAAAGCCTCCGACAGCTCCAAGCCCATCCCGACCCGCTGACTGCCCTGACCGGTGAACAGGAACGCCGTCCGCCCACCGGTCGGTGCACCGACCGTCTCCGACGACGCGCCGCTCGCCAACGCCTCCAGCGCCGCCAACAGCTCCGTACGGTCGCCCGCCACCAGGCCGGCACGCCACTCGAACGAGGAGCGCGTGGTCGCGAGGGACAGCCCCACGTCGGCCACCTCCACGTCGGGACGCGCCGCCACGAACTCCCGCAGCCGGCCGGCCTGCCCGCGCAGCGCCTCCTCCGACCTGCCCGAGATCACCAGCGGCAACGGCGCACCCGTGCCCGCGGCGACCGGCACCGGCTCCTCGGCGGGTGCCTGCTCCAGGATGATGTGCGCGTTGGTCCCGCTGAAGCCGAAGGAGGAGACCGCCGAACGGCGCGCCCGCCCGTTCTCCGGCCAGGGACGGGCCTCGGTGAGCAGCTCCACCGCGCCGGCCGACCAGTCCACGTGCGAGGACGGCTCGCCCACGTGCAGGGTCTGCGGCAGCACGCCGTGCTGCATCGCCAGCACCATCTTGATCACACCGGCCGCACCCGCCGCCGCCTGGGTGTGACCCAGGTTCGACTT
>NZ_JBEOSA010000163.1:0-1850 GCF_040302625.1 Kitasatospora sp. NPDC097643
GTCGGGTCGAGGCCCGGGTCGCCGAGGACGTAGCCGACCAGGCGCTTGTCGCCGGGCACGTCCTCGCGGGCCAGCACGACGGCCTGCCGGACGCCCGGGTGGCGGCTGAGCGCGGCCTCCACCTCGCCCAGTTCGATCCGGAAGCCGCGGATCTTCACCTGCTGGTCCGCGCGGCCGAGGAACTCCATCACCCCGGAGGCCCGCCAGCGCACCAGGTCACCCGTGCGGTACATCCGCGCGCCGGGCTCGAACGGGTTGGCCACGAAGCGCTCGGCGGTCAGGGCCGGCTGCCCTGCGTAGCCGCGGGCCAGGCCCTCGCCGGCCATGTACAACTCCCCGGCCACGCCCGGCGGCACGAGGTTGAGGTGGGCGTCGAGGACGTAGACCTTCTTGCGGGCGATCGGCCGCCCGACCGGCAGCGACACCGCGTCGCCGTCCGCCTCCACGGCGGTGTGGCACATGGTGAAGATCATGTTCTCCACCGGCGAGTACCCGTTCACCAGTCGCAGCCCCGGGTACTCCGCGAGCAGGCGCCGCACGTGCGGCATCGAGGCGGGCTCGCCGCCGGTCATCACCTGGCCGACGGAGGTGAAGGCCTGCGGGTACTCGTCGAGCATGAAGTTCAGCAGGCTCGCCGACAGGTGGACGGTGGACACCTTGTGCTCGGTCACCAGCCGCTCGATCACCGCCGGTTCGGGCCGCTGACCGGGCTGCAACACACAGGCCGCACCGGAGAACAGCGCCCCGAACAGCTCCAGCGCGAAGGCGTCCCAGGACACCGGCGAGCACTGCAACCACACCTGGTCCGGCTCGAAGCCGACGAACTCCTGGTCCGTCAGCGTCGCCACCAGCGCCCGGTGCGAGGCCACCACACCCTTCGGACGGCCGGTCGACCCGGAGGTGAACATCACACAGGCCACATCGTCCAGGCCCGCGCCGACGTCCAGGTCCCCCGATGCTCGCCCGGCGATCTCCCCCGCCAGCGCGTCCAGGCTGAGCGTCGGGGCGTCGGGCAGCAGCGCGGCGTGCGGGGTGGTGGTCAGCACCGCGGCCGCGGCGACCTCCTCCAGCACCAGCCGCCAGCGCTCGACGGGGAAGTCGGTGTCCAGCACGGTGTACCCGGCGCCCGCCTTCAGCGCCGCGAGCACCGCCACCACCAGCTCGACGCCGCGCTCCAGCAGCACCCCGACCACGTCACCGCGCCCCACCCCGGCCGCCGTCAACTGCCGCGCCAACCGGTTCGCCCGCGCGTTCAACTCCCCGTACGACACCCGCCCGTCCTCGAAGACCAGCGCAAGCGCCTCCGGGGTCTCCGCCGCGAACCGCTCCACCACCTCATGCGCACAGGCCGTCACCGGCGCAGCCGCCGGACCGTTCCAGTCCTCCAACAGCAGCCGCAACTGCTCGTCCCCGAGCAGGTCCAACTCCCCCACCCGCACGTCCGGGAACGCCGCCACCGCCTCCAACACCCGGACCAGACACGCCCCCAACCACTCCGCCGTCCGCCGGTCGAACAGATCCGCCGCGTACTCCAGCGAGCCGATCAGCCCGGCCGGGGCGCCATCGGCGTCCCAGGTCTCGGAGAAGACCGCGCTGAGGTCGAACCGGGCCCAGTGCCAGCCGAGCGGCTGGAACTCCGCCGCCAGCCCGGGGAACTCGGGCCGGGCCTCGGCGGTGTTCTGCACCTGCACCTGGACCTGGAAGAGCGGGTGGCGGGCGCTGTCCCGGACCGGGTTGACCAGCTCCACCAGGCGTTCGAAGGGCACGTCCTGGTGCTCGAAGGCGCCGAGGTCGGTCTCCCGGACCCGGGCGAGGAGCTCACGGAAGGTCGGGTCGCCGGAGACATCGGT
>NZ_JBEOSA010000164.1:0-1753 GCF_040302625.1 Kitasatospora sp. NPDC097643
GAGGATCGCCTCGCGGCTGCTCATCGCCCCTCCTCTCTGTTCTTGCGCCACCAGGTGCGGAAGGACTCGGCGGGCGGTGCGGGGGTGTCGCGGCTGTCGGTCCAGCCGTGCAGCGGGCCGGGCAGCCGGCCGATCCGGCCTCCCCGGGCCAGCGCCCGGCCGCCGATCGAGGCCGCCTTCTGGGCGGCGCTCAGCAGCCGCGGGGAGTCGAGGACGGCTGCGGCGGCCTTCATCGCCAGCGCCTCCGCCGACCGCCCCTTGGCCTCAACCGCCTTGGCCCGCAGGTGGACCAGCACCTCCGGGATGTCGATCTTCACCGGGCAGGCGTCGTAGCAGGCCCCGCACAGGGTGGAGGCGAACGGCAGGCTGGCGGCGTTCTCCACGCCGACCAGCTGCGGGGTCAGCACGGCGCCGATCGGGCCGGGGTAGACCGAACCGTACGCGTGGCCGCCGGTGCGTTCGAAGACCGGGCAGACGTTGAGGCAGGCCGAGCAGCGGATGCAGGCGAGGGCCTGGCGGCCGACGGTGTCGGCGAGGGTATCGGTGCGGCCGTTGTCGAGCAGGACGAGGTGGAAGGCGGCCGGCCCGTCGCCCTCGGTGGTGCCGGTCCAGGTGGAGGTGTACGGGTTCATCCGCTCGCCGGTGGACGAGCGCGGCAGCAGTTGGAGGAACACCTCCAGGTCGCTCCAGGTGGGGACGACCTTCTCGATGCCCATGACGGTGATCAGGGTCTCGGGCAGGGTCAGGCACATCCGGCCGTTGCCCTCCGACTCCACCACCACGACCGTTCCGGTGTCGGCGACGGCGAAGTTGGCACCGGAGACGGCCACCTTGGCGCCGAGGAACTTCTCCCGCAGGTGCCGTCGGGCCGCCTCGGCGAGTTCGGCCGGGTCGTCGGTGAGGCCCTCGGGCGCCGGCTGCCCCCACTCCCCCATCCTGGCCGCGAAGAGATCGCGGATCTCGGTGCGGTTGCGGTGGATCGCCGGGACCAGGATGTGCGAGGGCCGGTCGTCGCCCAATTGCACGATCAGTTCGGCGAGATCGGTCTCGTAGGCGGTGATCCCGGCCTCGGCGAGGTGCTCGTTGAGGCCGATCTCCTGGGTCGCCATGGACTTGACCTTCACCACCTCCGACTCGCCCGTGGCGCGGACGAGTTCGGTGACGATCCGGTTGGCCTCGGCCGCGTCGGCGGCCCAGTGCACGGTACCGCCCGCCGCCGTGACGGACTCCTCCAACGCGACCAGGTAGCGGTCGAGATGGCGGGCGGTGCGCTTCTTGATCGCGGCGGCGGACTCGCGCAGCGCCTCCCAGTCGTCCAGCTCCGAGGCGACCGCGAGCCGCTTGTCCCGGATCGTGGTGGTGGCGCGCTTCAGGTTGGCGCGCAGCTGGTCGTCCTTCAGCGCCTCGCGCGCCGCCTCGGGGAAGGACGGCGAGCCGAGCCAGACGACTCCTCGAGTGCTCACCGTTCGGCTCCTTCCGTACCGGCCAGGATCTCGGCCAGATGCATGATCCGCACCGGGGCGGACTGCCGGGACAGTCCGCCGCCGATGTGCAGCAGACAGGAGTTGTCGGCCGCGCACAGCACCTCGGCGCCGCTCTCCAGAACGCCGCGCGCCTTGTCGGCGAGCATCGCGGCGGAGGTGTCGGCGTTCTTGACGGAGAAGGTGCCGCCGAAACCGCAGCACGAATCGGCGCCCGGGAGCTCGACCAGGTCGAGGTCCTTCACCGCCCGCAGCAGCCGCTCCGGGCGGTC
>NZ_JBEOSA010000165.1:0-1752 GCF_040302625.1 Kitasatospora sp. NPDC097643
CGACCTAGTGCTCTGACCGCATACGTTCGCCGGGTTGGGGGCGTGGCGGCTTGATGCAACAGGGGGAAGCCGCCTCTGTAGGATCACGGGCCCAGGGTGCAAAGGTCGGAGTGTGTGACGATGGAAATGCCGCAGATACGCCTCGGTGGCGATGGTTCGTGGCTGGAGCTGGTTCAGACCGGTGAGGACAGCTGGCGGGTTACTGCCGACTGGTGCTCATCACTGTCAGCCGACTTCACCGCTTACCTCACCGGGGAGGAGGTTGCGGACTTCGCCGCACGGATGCTCTCCCATTTGCGCGCCCCGTCGGGCTCTCGATTCTCGGCGGCGGTGACTCCCGGCCGCAACAACCCGCTGAGGCTGAGCGCCGAACCCGTGGAAGACAGGTTCGCCTTCTTCGTGTATCTGACTCCCAACGGTGACGACGACGTGTGTCACTTGCAGATGGAGATCAATCCCATCGACGCCACCGAACTCCGTGACATGTTCGATGCGTTGCTCGCATCATTGGCGCTCTGACCGCACGGACTTCCTGTCAGGTCAGGCCGCGGTTCGGAGCGGCCGGCCTCCCCAACGGATGCCCTTCTCGCTTCGGATCCTGGCGCGCTCACGGCGCTGGGCGGCCAGGACGTCGGGGTGGCGGGCGTTGGCGTTGCGCCACCGCAGGTGGGCGTGCAGCGCGCGGGTCTGGACCGTGTGGTTCGGGTGGTTCGAGTTCGCCAGGGTGAACTGCCTCAGCGGTCCGAAGTGCGCCTCGATCGGATTGGCCCAGGACGCGTTGGTCGGGGTGAAGCACAGGTGGACGTTGTTGTTCTTGGCCCAGCGGCGGATCTTCTTGCCGTTGTGGGCGGAGAGGTTGTCCAGGATCACGTAGACCGGGGCGCCGTCCGGACGGGCGGCCCGGATCGACCTGAGCGCGGCCAGGGTGTTCGTGGTGCCCTTTCGGCGGTGGTTGACGCCCCACAGGGTGTCGTCGCCGATCGAGTAGCAGCCGTGGAAGTACGTGACGCCGTGGGTCCGCTTGTAGGTCGCCGGGAGTCGGTCGGGGTGGCCCTGTTCGGCCCAGCAGGAGCCGGCGGTGGGGCGGATGCCGAGCGGCCCGAACTCGTCGAACGCGAACGTCCGGTCCGGGAAGCGGTCCAGGACGTGCTCGATCAGGTCAAGCTTGGCGTCGTACTCGGGATCGGTGGACTCCTTCCACGTCTTGGTGCGCTGGAAGGTGACGCCGCGTCGGGCGAGCAGGCAGCGCAGGGCCTCCCGGCCGATCCGGATCACCCGGCCATGGACCCGACGCAGGTAGGCGAGCAGTTTGCGGATGGACCAGCGGGTGAAGGGTTGCCCGAGCTTGGCAGGTCGGGTGGTGGCCGTCTGGACGACGAAATCCTCGTCGTCAGGACTGAGCAGGCGGGGACGGCCTCCCGCCCACCGAGGGTCCAGGCAGGCCAGGCCGATCTCGTTGAACCGGTGGATGACATCCCGCACTGTGTCCTCGTCCGCCTGGACCAGCTGGGCGATCACCGGGACCCGGTTCCCGCCGGCGGAGGCCAGCAGCATCATCGCCCGCCGGTAGCGCACCGTGTTGGTACTGCCCCGACGCACGATCCGTTGTAACTGCTGGCCCTCCTGATCGGTCAATCTCCGAACCCTGACCGGCTCCGCCACCACGCCCCCAACCCGTTGGATGTCCGCCACATCCAACCTGTTCCGGCCTGCCATCACCAACCCGGCGAACGTATGCGGTCAGAGCACTAG
>NZ_JBEOSA010000166.1:0-1707 GCF_040302625.1 Kitasatospora sp. NPDC097643
GGCGGTCACTCCCTGCTGGCGACCCGGCTGATCAACCGGGTGCGCAGCGTGCTGGGTGCCGAGCTGTCCCTGCGGACACTGTTCGACGCCCCGACCCCCGCCACCCTGGCCCGCCGCCTGACCGAAGGAGATTCGCGTCCGGCACTGGCGGTGCGGCCGCGGCCGGAGTTGCTGCCGCTGTCCTTCGCCCAGCAGCGCCTGTGGTTCCTGCACAAGCTGGAAGGTCCCTCCGCCACCTACAACATCCCCTTGGTGCTGCGGCTGACCGGCGAGCTCGACCCGGCCGCGCTGGAGGCGGCGCTGAACGACGTGATCGCCCGGCACGAGCCGCTGCGCACGGTCTTCCCTGACATCGACGGCCGGCCCCACCAGCAGATCCTCGCCCCGGCGACCGCCCACCTGACCCTGCGCACCGAGGACGCCGACTCCCCGGAACAGTGCGACCGGCTGATCCACGACCTCACCCGCCGCGGCTTCGAGCTCGATCACCAGATCCCCTTGCAGGCCGTCCTCCTGACACTGAGCCGGTTGGAGCACCGCCTCGTCCTGGTGATGCACCACATCGCGGGTGACGGCTGGTCGATGACGCCGCTGGCCGCGGACCTGGTGGCCGCCTACGCCGCCCGCCGCGGCGGTGAGGCACCGCAGTGGTCGCCGCTGCCCGTGCAGTACGCGGACTACACGCTCTGGCAGCACGAGCTCCTCGGCGAGGAGACCGACCCGGACAGCCTGCTGCGCCGCCAAGCCGCCTACTGGACCGATCAGTTGGCCGGTCTGCCCGAGCTGGTCTCGGTCCCGACCGACCGGCCCAGGCCCGCTCAGCCGTCCTACCGCAGCGACACGGTGGACTTCTCGCTCGACGCCCGCACCCATGCCGCGCTGCGCGAGCTGGCCCGCTCCACCGACACCACCCTGTTCATGGTCCTGCACGCCGGGCTGGCCGCGCTGCTGACCCGGCTCGGCGCGGGCACCGACATCGCCATCGGCTCCCCGATCGCGGGCCGCACCGACGAAGGCCTGGACGACCTGATCGGCTTCTTCGTCAACACCCTGGTGCTGCGCACCGAGGTCTCGCCCGACCTGGCCTTCCGCGACCTCCTCGCGAGGGTCCGGGAGACCAACCTGGCCGCCTACACCCACCAGGACATCCCGTTCGAGTACCTGGTGGAGGCGCTCAACCCGCAACGCTCGACCGGTCACCACCCCCTGGTCCAGGTCATGCTGGCGCTTCAGAACAGCACCGACCTCGCCTTCGAACTCCCAGGTATGGAGGCCCAGTTCCTCGACCCGGGCGCCGGTGGCACCCAGTTCGACCTGGTGCTGAACGTCGGCGAGACCTTCGATTCCGACGGCAGCCCGGCAGGGCTCTCCGGCCTGATCGAGTACGCGACCGATCTCTACGACCGGGCAACGGTGGAGACGTTCGGCCTGCGGTTCGTTCGCGCGCTCGCCGGGGTGGTCGCCGAACCGGCACTGTGCGTGCGCGAGTTGGCGATCCTCGGCGACGAGGAGCGGCGGGAGCTGGCCGAGTGGAGTGGTTCGGCGGGCGTCGCCGGCGAGGTGACGTTGCCGGGGCTGTTCGAGGCGCGGGTTCGGGCGACTCCGCAGGCATCGGCGCTGGTCGACGCCGCGGGCGTGGTCTCGTACGCGGAGCTGGATGCGCGGGCGAACCAGATCGCGCACTGGCTGATCGCCCAAGGCGCGGGG
>NZ_JBEOSA010000167.1:0-1650 GCF_040302625.1 Kitasatospora sp. NPDC097643
GAGAAGGTGCCGCCGAAACCGCAGCACGAATCGGCGCCCGGGAGCTCGACCAGGTCGAGGTCCTTCACCGCCCGCAGCAGCCGCTCCGGGCGGTCCCCCAGCCGCAGTCCCCGCAGGGAGTGGCAGGTGGGGTGGTAGGCGACCTTGTGCGGGAAGCGGGCGCCGACGTCGGTGACGCCCAGGACGTCGGTCAGGAACTCGGTGAACTCGTACACCCGGGGGCCCAGTTCGGCGACCTGCCGGCGCAGCTGCGGGGGGCTGTACTCCTCGGCGAGCGCGGGGTGGTGTTCCCGGACCAGCCCGGCGCAGGACGCGGACGGTGTGACGACCGCGTCGTAGTCGGCGAAGGTGCGCGTGAACCGGGCCATCAGCGGGACGGCGTCCGTACGGTAGCCGGTGTTGACGTGCATCTGCCCGCAACAGGTCTGCTCCTGCGGGAACTCGACCGTGTGCCCGAGCCGCTCCAGGACGGTCACCACGGCGCGGCCGGTCCCGGGGAACATGGTGTCGTTGAAGCAGGTGATGAACAGCGCGACGCGCATCAGCGCTCCTCCTTCGGGGTGGGGACGCCCGACGGGAGCAGCTCGCGTTCCTTGAGCTCCGCCCAGAGCGCGTCCGGGACGTGGCGACGGAGCATGGCGGCGGCGTCCCGGACCTCGGTGGCGTTGCGGGTGCCGACCAGGACGCTGGTCACGGCGGGGTGCCCGAACGGGAAGCGGAGCGCGGCGGCACGCAGCGGGACGCCGTGCCGCTCGCACACCTCCTTGAGCCGCAGGGCGCGGCTGAGCACGTCCTCGGGCGCGGCGGCGTAGTCGAAGGTGGCGCCGGGCTTCGGGTCGGCGAGCAGGCCGGAGTTGAAGACCCCGCCGATGACGACGCCGACGCCGTGTTCGGCGGCGAGCGGCAGCAGTTCGGTGAGGCCGCCCTGGTCGAGCAGGCTGTAGCGGCCGGCCAGCAGGACGGTGTCGAGGTCGGTCTCACGGACGAACCGGGCGGGCAGCTCGGCCTGGTTCATCCCGACGCCGATCGCGCCGAGCAGGCCCTCGGCGCGCAGTCGTTCCAGTTCCGGGTAGGCCTCGGTGAGGGCCTGGTCGGCGTGGTGGTCGGGGTCGTGGAGGTAGGCGATGTCGATCCGGTCCAGGCCGAGCCGTTCCAGGCTGTCCTCGATCGAGCGGCGCACGCCCGCGGCGCTGAAGTCCCAGACCCGTTCGTGGGTGGCGGGCACGGCGAAGCCGTCGGCGAGGTCGTCGCCGGGCCGGCCTGGGGTCGGGCGCAGCAGCCGGCCGACCTTGGTGGAGATCGTGTACTCGCCCCTGGGGCGGTCCCGCAGGGCCTGTCCGAGCCGCCGCTCGGACAGGCCCAGACCGTAGTGCGGAGCGGTGTCGAAGTACCGCACGCCCGAGTCCCAGGCGGCGTCGACGGCTTCCCGCGCCTGCTCGTCCGTCACCGGTGTGAACAGGTTGCCGATGCCCGCCGCGCCGAAGGCGAGCTCGCTGACCGTCACCGTGCCCGGCCCCAGCGGCCGGCCGGCCGGGCTCACTGCTTCGGCTCCGACCGCAGGCGCAGGTTCGCCATGCCGCCGTCGACCTGGAGGACGGTGCCGGTGGTGCTTCCGGCGGCCGGGGAGGCGAGGTAGGCGATGGCGGCGGC
>NZ_JBEOSA010000168.1:0-1599 GCF_040302625.1 Kitasatospora sp. NPDC097643
GAGGCCGGCCGGACCGAGCTGCGGGCCTGGTTCGACACCCCGGTGCCCCGGACCAACCCGCCGCGCGACGAACTCGCGATCAAGCTCGCCATGGCCCGCCCCGGGGGCCGGGTGGACCGGTACGGGTCCGTCGTGGGCGGGGGATGGGGGCGGGGGCTGCCGTTGGCGTTGGCGGGGGCGGGGCCGGCGGTGGTCCGCAGGGTGGTGCTCGTCGGCGGGACCGGGCAGTGGGGCGGGGTGGTGTGGCCGGGGGAGTGCTCGGCCGGGTCCAGGGGTGCCCGGTTCGGTGGGGAGCGGCCGGCCTGGTGGCGGGGTGCGTAGCGGGTGGCGGGCACCGCCTCGTCGCAGGTGGGGGCGGCGTGCGTGGGGAGGACGTCGAGGCCGCCGCCTGGCAGGGGCGGTTCGGGGGCGGGTGCCGAAGGGGCCGTGGGTGCGGATGACGGGGAGGAGGGGCGGCTGCGTCGATGGTGGTGTTGGTGCGGCGTCTGTGGTCCTGCGGCCCGTACGGTGCGGACGTCGTGCCCCCGCGGGGCCGCGTGCGGTCTGTCGTGGCAGGCGGGGGCAGGTGTGCGTGTCGTGTCGGAGGGCGGGCGGAACCCGGTGGGCCGGTGGCGGGGTGTCGACCCGCTCCCGCCGGTGCCGACGGTGCGTCAACCCCAGGCCCCTGGCGCCCGTGCCGGGGGCTGGGGTGTGGGCGAGGGGGCGGGGCAAGGGCGGGATGCCCGTGGGGACGGGCTGGGCCCGCCGTGGTGGGGGCGGTGGCCGTGGCCTGGCGGTGGGCGTTCACGGGGCTCGGGTGTCCCTGCGTGTGCCCTGTGTGTGGGTGGGGGCGTGTGGCCTGCCGGTGTGACGGGCCCGGGTGTGGCGCCGGTGTCTGTTGGCGTGGTCGGTCGGGGGCGTCGGCCCGGGCGGTCAGCGGTGGCGGCGGTGGTAGGAGAGGGTCACGGCGGCGAGCAGTGGGCCCCATAGGACCAGGGGTTGGTAGAGGATGCCGACGACGGTGTGCCAGGGGGTGAGCATCGCCGGGTGTTCCTCGGTGTTCCACCAGAACACCAGGCTGCTCCACAGGCAGATGAGGGCCAGTGAGCCGGCGGTGGCGGGGATGACGGCGGCGAGGGGGTGGACGCGTCGGCCGCCGATGACCGGGATCCAGCGTGGTACCACCTCGCCCCAGGGCCGTACCAGGCCGAGTGTCAGCAGGGCGAAGGCCTCCGAGACGACGCTGAGCCCGACCACGTAGACCACGCCCCAGCCGGGGATGTGGAAGTCGTGGCGGAGCACGGGCTCGCTGTAGCCGACCGGAAGGCCCAGGGCCAGTGCGATGCGCCACAGCCCCGAGGGCACGGTGGTCAGGGCGGCGGCATGCGCGGCCCACACCGCCCAACGCGGCGGCGGAGCAGGCGCGGCAGGCACGGCGGGGGTGGCGGGGGTGGCAGGGGTGGTGGGGGCGGCGGTGGGCATGTGACCAGCCTGGCCGGTGTGCGGTGGTGGCACGTCCTTCCGCGGGGCCGCGTTCCTCCCCCGGCCGGGGGAGGAACGGGCGGGCGTGTCACCTGGGGCTCCCCGCCCGCCGCCCGCCGCCGCCGGGCGGCGGCCCCC
>NZ_JBEOSA010000169.1:0-1532 GCF_040302625.1 Kitasatospora sp. NPDC097643
GGAGTGGCAGGTGGGGTGGTAGGCGACCTTGTGCGGGAAGCGGGCGCCGACGTCGGTGACGCCCAGGACGTCGGTCAGGAACTCGGTGAACTCGTGGACCCTGGGCGCCACTTCGGCAACCTCGCGCTGAAGCGCCGGGCTTCCGTGCTGCGCGGCGAGGACGGGGTGGCTGTCGCGGATCATGCCGGCACAGGACGCGGACGGCGTGACCACGGCGTCGTACTCGGCGAAGGTCCGGGCGAAGCGCGACACCAACGGAACGGCCTCGGGCCGGTAGCCGGTGTTGAAGTGCATCTGCCCGCAGCAGGTCTGCTCCTGCGGGAACTCGACCGTGTGCCCGAGCCGTTCGAGGACGGTCACCACCGCCCGGCCGGTGCCGGGGAACATGGTGTCGTTGAAGCAGGTGATGAACAGGGCGATCCGCATCTACTCCGCCTCCACGGGGGTCGGGACGTCAGCAGGAAGCAACCCGGTCTCCTTGAGCTCCGCCCACAGCTCGTCCGGGACGGGGTGGTCGAGCATCGCGGCGGCGTCCCGCGCCTCCGCGGCGCTGCGGGTGCCGACCAGGACGGATGCGACCGCCGGGTGCCCGAACGGGAACCGCAGCGCGGCGGCGCGCAGCGGCACGCCGTACCGCTCGCACGTCTCCTTCAACCGCAGTGCCCGGTCGAGGAGTTCGGCGGGGGCGGCGGAGTAGTCGAAGGTCGCGCCGGGCTTCGGGTCGGCGAGCAGGCCGGAGTTGAACACCCCGCCGACCACCACCCCGACGCCGCGTTCGGCGGCCAGCGGCAGCAGCTCATCCAGCCCTCGCTGGTCGAGCAGGCTGTAGCGGCCGGCCAGCAGGACGGCGTCGATGTCCGTCTCGCGGACGAACCGCGCCGGCAGCTCGGCCTGGTTCATCCCGACGCCGATCGCCCCGAGGACGCCCTCGGCGCGCAGGCGTTCCAGTTCCGGGTAGGCCTCGGTGAGGGCCTGGTCGGCGTGGTCGTCGGGATCGTGGAGGTAGGCGATGTCGATCCGGTCGAGGCCGAGCCGGTCGAGGCTCTCCTCGATCGACCGGCGAACGCCCGTCGCGGTGAAGTCCCAGCGGCGGCGGTGCGTTGCCGGGACGGCGAAGCCGTTGGCGAGGTCGTCGCCAACGGGGGTGACCGGTTCGAGGATTCGGCCGACCTTGGTGGAGACGGTGAACTCGTGCCTCGGGAAGGCCCGGAGTGCCTCGCCGAGCCGCCGCTCGGAGAGGCCGAGGCCGTAGTGCGGGGCGGTGTCGAAGTAGCGGACACCGCACTCCCAGGCGGCGGCGACGGCCGCCTCCGCCTGGGCGTTGCCCACCTCGGTGAACAGGTTGCCGATCCCCGCCGCGCCGAAGGCGAGTTCGCTCACCCGTACCAGGCTGTGGCCGAGGGGGTTGTGGCGCAGTTTCATGGCTTGGGCTCCGGTCGCAGGCGCAGGTTCGCCATGCCGCCGTCGACCTGGAGGACGGTGCCGGTGGTGCTTCCGGCGGCCGGGGAGGCGAGGTAGGCGATGGCGGCGGC
>NZ_JBEOSA010000170.1:0-1511 GCF_040302625.1 Kitasatospora sp. NPDC097643
TCCTCCGCGGCCGGTGTGTTCGGTGCGGCGGGGCAGGCGAACTACGCCGCGGCCAACGCCTTCCTCGACGCCCTCGCCGAGCACCGCCGTGCCGCGGGTCTCCCGGCGACCGCTCTCGCCTGGGGCCTGTGGGCGGAGGACGGCGGCGGCATGGCGGCCGGGCTGGACGACGCGGACGTGCAGCGGATGGCCCGCGGCGGCGTGCAGGCGCTGTCCACGGCCGAGGGCCTGGGTGTGTTCGACGCCGCCCTGCGGGCCGAGGATGCGGCGCTGGTGCCGATCCGCCTCGACCTGGCGGGGCTGCGAGCTCGTGCGGCGGATCCGGCTGCGGTGCCGCCCCTGCTTCAGGGCCTGGTGCGGCCGGCTGCCCGCAGGTCGGCCTCTGCGGCCACCGCTGCGGGCGGCGGCTCGGCGCTCGCAGCGCGGCTGGCAGGGCTGGCCGAGGCGGACCAGTACCGCGAACTCCTGCACACCGTCAGGTCCGAGGCCGCCGCCGTGCTCGGGTACGGCGGCGCGGAGGCGGTCGATCCGACCCGGGCCTTCCGCGAGCTCGGGTTCGACTCGCTCAGCGCGCTGGAACTCCGTAACCGCCTGAACGCCGTCACGGGCCTGCGGCTGCCCGCGACCCTCGTCTTCGACCACCCGAGCCCTGCGGTGCTGGCCCGGCAGCTCCGGACTGAGCTCCTCGGCGTGCCGGAGGCGGACACCGGGACGTCCGTCCCCGTGGCCACTGGCGCCGAGGATGACCCGATCGCGATCGTCGCGATGAGCTGCCGCTTCCCCGGTGGGGTCGAGACCCCCGAGGACCTGTGGCGCCTGGTCGCGGACGGCCGTGACGCGATCTCCGGCTTCCCCGCCGACCGCGGCTGGGACCTGGAACAGCTGTACCACCCGGACCCGGACCACCTCGGCACCTCGTACACCCGCGAAGGCGGGTTCCTGCACGACGCGGCGGCGTTCGACCCGGGGTTCTTCGGCATCTCGCCGCGTGAGGCGATGTCGATGGACCCGCAGCAGCGGCTGCTGCTGGAGACGTCCTGGGAGGCCTTCGAGCGGGCGGGCATCGACCCGGCAGCCCTGCGTGGCAGCCGGACCGGAGTGTTCGTGGGTGTGATGTACCACGACTACGCGACCCGCCTGAAGCAGGCCGCGGCCAGCGGCGCCGAAGGCTCGATGGGCAGTGGCGGCGTGGGCAGCATCGCGTCCGGTCGCCTCTCCTACACCTTCGGGCTGGAGGGGCCGGCCGTCACCGTCGACACGGCCTGCTCGTCCTCGCTGGTGGCGCTGCACTGGGCGATCCAGGCGCTGCGCACCGGCGAGTGCACGCTCGCCCTGGCCGGAGGGGTCACCGTCATGGCGACACCTGCGACCTTCGTCGACTTCAGCCGGCAGCGCGGCCTCTCGCCGGACGGTCGGTGCAAGGCGTTCTCGGACGACGCGGACGGTACCGGCTGGGGCGAGGGCGTCGGCATGCTGCTGGTGGAGCGGCTGTCGGACGCCCGGCGGAACGG
>NZ_JBEOSA010000171.1:0-1482 GCF_040302625.1 Kitasatospora sp. NPDC097643
CGGCACGCTGAGCGCGATGGCGCAGCCGTGCCTCGCCGAGGACACCGACGCCGTCCTCACCCCCGCCCTGCGCCGCGACCGCTCCGAGCCGCTGAGCATCACCACCGCGCTCGCCCAACTCCACGTCCGCGGTGCGAAGCCGGACTGGCAGACGGTGTTCGCGGGCACGGGTGCCCGCCGGGTGGACCTGCCCACCTACCCCTTCCAGCGCGAGGCGTACTGGATCGACCGGACGGCACCCGTTGTCGGGGACGCGCGGGCGATCGGTCTGGGGTCCGCCGACCACCCGCTGCTGGGCGCGGCCGTTGCGCTCGCCGACAGCGACGGCTTCTTCTTCTCCGGCCGTCTCTCCGTGCAGACCCATCCCTGGCTGGCCGAGCATGCCGTCGGCGGCAGCATCCTGCTGCCCGGCACGGCCTTCGTCGAGCTCGCGATCCGGGCCGGCGACCACGTCGGCTGTGACCGCCTGGACGAGCTGACCCTTGAAGCCCCGTTGGTGCTCCCCGAGCGGGGCGGCGTGCAGGTCCAGCTCTGGGTCGGGCAGGCGGACGGCACGGGTGCGCGCCCGCTGTCCGTGTACTCGCGGCCCGAGGACGCGGACGACGACGCGGTGTGGACGCGCCACGCCGACGGACTGCTGTCGAGCGGCGCGCGCCCGGCCGCGGACGCCGACTTCGCCGCAGCCTGCTGGCCGCCCGCAGACTCCGCGCCGGTGGACCTCACCGGCTTCTACGACGCCCTCGCCGCCTCCGACTTCGGTTACGGCCCGGTGTTCCGCGGGCTCGTCGCGGCCTGGGTGCGCGGCGAGGAGGTCTTCGCCGAGGTGGCGCTGCCCGAGGAGGCAGTCGCTGCGGCCGGCGCGTTCGGTCTGCACCCGGCCCTGCTCGACGCCGCGCTCCATGCGACCGCCCTCGCCACGGCGGCGGACGCCGAGCAGGGCCGGGGCCGGCTTCCGTTCTCGTGGAACGGCGTGTCCCTGCACGCGGTCGGCGCCGCCACCCTCCGGGTCCGGATCGCCCCCGCCGGGCCCGAGTCGGTGACGCTGACGGCCGTCGACGCCACGGGGGCGCCGGTTGCCTCCGTGGCGTCGCTGATGCTTCGGCCGGTCTCCGCCGGCCAGCTGCACGGCGACGGCGCCCACCGTGCCCAGCACGACGCACTCTTCTCCGTCGACTGGGCCGAGGTCCACCTGCCCGCGCGGGCGGCTGACGCGGCCGAGCTCCACACCGTGGTGGGTGCGGACGGCCTCGGCCTCGCCGCCGCACTGCTCGCCGCCGGCCACGCCGTCGACACCCCCCAGAGCCTCACCGCCCTCGTGGCGCGCCTCGAAGCCGACCGCGCGACACCGGCACCGGCCACCGTCCTCCTGCCGCTCGGCATCGTCGGCGCGCAGCTGTCCGCCGGGGCGGTGCGGGTAGCGGTGCGGGAGGCGTTGGCGCTGGTGCAGGAGTGGCTGGCGGCGGATGTCTTCGTGGATTCGCG
>NZ_JBEOSA010000172.1:0-1479 GCF_040302625.1 Kitasatospora sp. NPDC097643
GGCATCCGTTGCACCCCGCGTCACCACCACCAGACGCGAATCCACGAAGACATCCGCCGCCAGCCACTCCTGCACCAGCGCCAACGCCTCCCGCAGCGCCGTGTGCGTGGCGGCGACCGGGTCGTCGCCACGGGTGGCGCGAACGGGATACACCAGTGTGTCCGGGACCGCGCCGCTCCCGGCCACCGAGGCCAGGTCCGCGAAGAGCACGGCGCCCGGCAGACCCTGGCCGTCCCCGCCCAGGACGCCGAGGACACCGATCGCCCCCGCCTGGACGTCGACGGGCAACGGCACCGGTACCCACTCCGGGCGGAACAGCGCCTCATGGCCGCCCGTGACCCCGACCTGATCCGGGGTGAACGCCCGCAGGGCCAGCGAACCGACCACGGCCACCGCCCGGCCGGTGGCGTCCGCCGCCGAGAGCGAGACCGCGTCGGCACCGGCCGTGCCGATCCGCACCCGCAGTTCGTCCGCACCGCCGGCCAGCAGCGACACGTCCGACCAGCTGAACGGCAGGCGTCCCTGGCCGGTCTCGGCCAGCAGCCCGCCGACACCCACCGCGTGGAGTGCGGCATCCAGAAGCGCCGGGTGCAGCCCGTACGCCGCGGCCTCCGGCCGGAGGTCCTCCGGCAGCGCCACCTCGGCGAAGACCTCGCCGTCCCGCCGCCATGCCGCCCGCAGCCCCTGGAACACCGGCCCGTACGCGAACCCGGCCGCGGCGAAAGCCTCGTACACACCGTCCACCGCGAGCGGCTCGGCACCGGCCGGCGGCCACTCGGCCAGGTCGAGTCCGGGAACCGCGGCGGCCGGGGACAGGAAGCCCGCGGCATGGCGCAGCCACGGCTCGTCCAGCGGCGCATCCTCGACCCGCGAGTACACGGCCACCGACCGGCGGCCCGCCGCATCCGGCGCCCCCACCGACACCTGCACCTGCACACCGCCGCGCACCGGGAGCACCAGCGGCGCCTCCAGGGTCAGTTCCTCGACCTGCCCGCATCCGACCTGGTCTCCCGCGTGCACCGCCAGCTCGACGAAGGCCGTCCCCGGCAGCAGCACGGTCTCCGCGACGGCGTGGTCGGCCAGCCATGGCTGCGCGTCCAGCGCGAGCCGCCCGGTGAACAGGACACCCTCGCCGTCCGCCAGCCCCACGAAGGCGCCCAGCAGCGGATGTTCCGCCAGATCCAGCCCGAGCTGGGCCGCGGCCGCGTCGCCCACCAGGAGCGGCGGGGCCTCCAGCCAGTAGCGCTCGTACTGGAAGGCGTAGGTGGGAAGGTCGACCCGGCGGGCACCCGTGCCCGCGAAGACCGCCTCCCAGTCCAGTGCCGTGCCGCGCACATGCAACTGGGCCATCGCCGTCTGGAAGCTCTCCGGCTCGCTGCGATCACGGCGCAGGGCGGGGGTGAGGACGGCGTCGGTGTCCTCGGCGAGGCACGGCTGCGCCATCGCGCTCAGCGTGCCGTCCGGGCCCAGCTCCAGGAA
>NZ_JBEOSA010000173.1:0-1454 GCF_040302625.1 Kitasatospora sp. NPDC097643
AACGCCTTCCTCGACGCCCTCGCCGAGCACCGCCACGCCGCGGGTCTCCCGGCGCAGTCCCTGGCGTGGGGGCTGTGGGCGGAGGACGGCGGCGGCATGGCGGCCGGGCTGGACGACGCGGACGTGCAGCGGATGGCCCGCGGTGGTGTCGTCGCTCTGAGCGCCGAGGACGGCCTGCTGCTGTTCGGCGCTGCCGTGGCAGGTACCGAACCCGTGCTGGTCCCCATCCGGCTCGACCAGGCGGGCCTGCGGGCCCAGGCCGGCATCGGGATGCTGCCGCCGATGCTGCGCGGCCTGGTCCGGACGCCGGTGCGCCGCGCCACCGCCAACGGCGGAGGTACCTCCGCCGTCGGCGGCTCGGCGCTGGCCGACCGGCTGGCGGCGCTGGGCGCGGCCCAGCGGGAGGCCCTGCTCCTCGACCTGGTGCGCGGCGAGGTCGCCGCCGTCCTGGGCTACCCGGACGTCTCCGGGGTCGATGCGGGCCGGGCATTCAAGGAGCTCGGCTTCGACTCGCTGACCGCGGTCGAGCTGCGGAACCGGCTCAACCGCGCCACCGGGCTGCGCCTGCCGGCCACGCTCGTGTTCGACTACCCGAGCCCCGCCGTGCTCGCCGAGCAGCTCAGGACCGAACTGCTCGGTGCCGATCCGGAGGCCGTCGTCGCCCCTGCGGTCAGCACGGCCCCGGACGACGAGCCGATCGCGATCGTCGGCATGGCCTGTCGCTACCCCGGCGGGATCGAGACCCCCGAGGACCTGTGGCGGCTGGTCGTCGACGGGCGGGACGCGGTGTCGTTCTTCCCCGAGGACCGCGGCTGGGACGTCGAGAACCTCTACCACCCGGACCCGGACCACCTCGGCACCTCGTACGCGCGTGAGGGCGGCTTCCTGCACCGGGCGGGCGAGTTCGACCCGGGGTTCTTCGGCATCTCGCCGCGTGAGGCGATGTCGATGGACCCGCAGCAGCGGCTGCTGCTGGAGACGTCCTGGGAGGCCTTCGAGCGGGCCGGGATCGACCCGCGGACGGTTCGCGGCAGTCGTACCGGTGTCTTCGTCGGCGTGATGTACAACGACTACGGCATGCTGCTCCAGCAGTCCGCCGAGGGCGCGGAAGGCCACGTGGGGACCGGTACCTCCGGCAGCGTCGCCTCCGGACGGGTGTCGTACACGCTGGGCCTGGAGGGGCCGGCGGTCACGATCGACACGGCGTGTTCCTCCTCGCTCGTCGCGCTGCACCTGGCCTGCCAGTCGCTGCGGCAGGGTGAGTCGACGCTGGCGCTGGCGGGCGGTGTGACGGTGATGCTGACGCCGAGCACGTTCGTGGAGTTCAGCCGCCAGCGGGGCCTGGCCGCCGATGGCCGCTGCAAGGCGTTCTCGGACGACGCGGACGGTACCGGCTGGGGCGAGGGCGTCGGCATGCTGCTGGTGGAGCGGCTGTCGGACGCCCGGCGGAACGG
>NZ_JBEOSA010000174.1:0-1445 GCF_040302625.1 Kitasatospora sp. NPDC097643
CCCAATGCCGGTGACTTAGGTCGTCTCCGTTCTGGTGATTGTGATGGTTGCTGGGGCTGGTGGTGGCCAGTTGTGGTGTTGGGCGCGTTTGAGGGGCCAGTTGGACATCTTGCGCTTGATGACGCGGGGGCAGGTCCGCTGACGGCGCGGGGGTAGCAGGCGTTCGGTGATCTCAGCCAGGGTGCGGGTCAGCGCCCGGGCGAGTCTGCCGGGGGAAAAGTGCCGCCTGGGCGGGGACCTGGCGGCGCACGACGCGCAGGCTGCGGGTGAAGGACAGCCGGTCGGGGTCGAGTCCCTCGCGCAGGGCGGCCTGGTGCATCAGCTGTCGGATGGCGTGGTGCACGAGCAGGAAGCCGTAGACCTCCTGCTCGACGCCCCACGGGTACTTCGAGCGCAGGACGAGGCCGGGGCCGCGCTGGTGGGTCTTAATCTCGTCCAGGGTGGTCTCGATCTCCCAGCGCTGGCAGTAGAGCGCGGCCAGGTCGGCGGCGGGTGCCGCCGCGGGGTCGAGGATGGTGGTGAGGAGCCGGTAGACGGTGGTGTCGCCGGTGCCGGGCAGGGTGTATTCCACGACCCGCACGGTTACCGGGTTGCGACGGCTCCTGCGGTCCGGCTCGGCATGGACCGTGCTCAGGTAGGACCCGTCGTCGAGGGCCTTCGTCACCGGTAGGGATGCGCTCCTGCGGACCCGCCACAGCAGGTCCGCGCCGGTGGCCCGGGCCTGCTGCCACAGCTCGAACCCGTAGAAGCCCCGGTCGGCCAGCAGGAGCATGCCCACCCGGAGGTGGGCGAACAGTTCACGGGAGAGGGACTGCTCGCTCGCTGACAGTGCACCGGTGGTGGCGGCGAAGACGGCGTGTGTGCCGCATTCGGCCAGCGCCACCAGTCTGGCCTGCGGGAACGCGCTCACTCCCCGCCCGCAGGCATGCCGGCCGAAGAAGTCGACGTTGGCCTCGGTGTCCGCCAGGTCCAGCATGGTGCCGTCCACCGCCACCAGGCGCCAGTCCCGGTACCAGGCGCCGGCGGTCTCGGGCGCGGCCACCGGACGGCACACCCGCCCGAACAGCGCCTTCAGCGGCTCAGGTCCCAGACGTCGGCGTGCCCGCCCGATCGCGGCGGTCGTCGGCACCCGCCACGACCGCCGCCCGTCCCCGAGCCCCTCGCCCAGCAGCCGCGCGACCTCTTCGTAGCCCTGCCCGAAGAAAAGGCACATCGCGAGCACGAAGTAGACGACCACCCGCGCCGGCAGCAGCCGACTGCGCTGCTCGACCCGACCTGTCTCCGCGATCACCTCATCCACCAGACCCGGCGGAAACGCCTGGGTCAGCACCCCGATCGCGATCCGATCCGACAACCGCTCACCCGCAGGCGACTTGACCTGCCCCACCCTCGCCACACCACAACCAACGACAGCGGGAAGCCAAAGTCACCGGCATTGGCCCTAG
>NZ_JBEOSA010000175.1:0-1394 GCF_040302625.1 Kitasatospora sp. NPDC097643
CTGAGACCTGATGCCGAGCCGATTGTGGTGAAGTGGATGATCCTATGCTGTCGAGAAAAGCCTCTAGCGAGTTTCATGGCGGCCCGTACCCCAAACCGACTCAGGTGGTCAGGTAGAGAATACCGAGGCGTTCGGGTGAACTATGGTTAAGGAACTCGGCAAAATGCCCCCGTAACTTCGGGAGAAGGGGGGCCATTCCTGGTGACGAGTCTTGCACTCCGAGCTGGGGGTGGCCGCAGAGACCAGCGAGAAGCGACTGTTTACTAAAAACACAGGTCCGTGCGAAGCCGTAAGGCGATGTATACGGACTGACGCCTGCCCGGTGCTGGAACGTTAAGGGGACCGGTTAGCTTGGATTCGTCCAGGCGAAGCTGAGAACTTAAGCGCCAGTAAACGGCGGTGGTAACTATAACCATCCTAAGGTAGCGAAATTCCTTGTCGGGTAAGTTCCGACCTGCACGAATGGCGTAACGACTTCTCGACTGTCTCAACCATAGGCCCGGTGAAATTGCATTACGAGTAAAGATGCTCGTTTCGCGCAGCAGGACGGAAAGACCCCGGGACCTTTACTATAGCTTGATATTGGTGTTCGGTTCGGCTTGTGTAGGATAGGTGGGAGACTGTGAAAGCCCAACGCCAGTTGGGTGGGAGTCGTCGTTGAAATACCACTCTGGTCGTGCTGGATGTCTAACCTGGGTCCGTGATCCGGATCAGGGACAGTGTCTGGTGGGTAGTTTAACTGGGGCGGTTGCCTCCTAAAGGGTAACGGAGGCGCCCAAAGGTTCCCTCAGCCTGGTTGGCAATCAGGTGTTGAGTGTAAGTGCACAAGGGAGCTTGACTGTGAGACTGACGGGTCGAGCAGGTACGAAAGTAGGGACTAGTGATCCGGCGGTGGCTTGTGGAAGCGCCGTCGCTCAACGGATAAAAGGTACCCCGGGGATAACAGGCTGATCTTCCCCAAGAGTCCATATCGACGGGATGGTTTGGCACCTCGATGTCGGCTCGTCGCATCCTGGGGCTGGAGTAGGTCCCAAGGGTTGGGCTGTTCGCCCATTAAAGCGGTACGCGAGCTGGGTTTAGAACGTCGTGAGACAGTTCGGTCCCTATCCGCTGTGCGCGTAGGAGTGTTGAGAAGGGCTGTCCCTAGTACGAGAGGACCGGGACGGACGAACCTCTGGTGTGCCAGTTGTTCTGCCAAGGGCATGGCTGGTTGGCTACGTTCGGGAGGGATAACCGCTGAAAGCATCTAAGCGGGAAGCCTGCTTCGAGATGAGCACTCCCACCTCCTTGAGAGGGTAAGGCTCCCAGTAGACGACTGGGTTGATAGGCCGGATATGGAAGCCCTGTGAGGGGTGGAGTTGACCGGTACTAATAGGCCGAGGGCTTGTCCTCAG
>NZ_JBEOSA010000176.1:0-1335 GCF_040302625.1 Kitasatospora sp. NPDC097643
GGCGAATTCGAAGGGTCGTTGCAACACGTGGTGAGTTGATCAAGCCGCGAGCAGTGTACGCAGGCGCTCGGCTGGAGTTTCCCAGCCGAGCGTTTTGCGTGGGCGGCTGTTGAGCTGGTCGGCGACGGCGGCCAGGCGCTCGGGGGTGTGGGCTGCCAGGTCGGTGCCCTTGGGGAAGTACTGCCGCAGCAGGCCGTTCGTGTTCTCGTTGGTGCCCCGCTGCCAGGGGCTGGCGGGCTCGCAGAAGTAGACCGGGACACCGGTGTCGCGGGTGAATCCTCGGTGGGCGGCCATCTCGCAGCCCTGGTCCCAGGTCAGGGACCGCTGCAACTGCTCCGGCAGCATCTTGAAGACGTCCGTGAGCGCGTGGCGCACAGCGCCGGAGGTGTGGCCGAAGGGCAGGTGGACGAGGACCAGGTAGCGGCTGCTGCGTTCGACCAGGGTGGCGATCGCGGAGCGCGACTTGGGGCCCACGATGAGGTCGCCCTCCCAGTGGCCCGGGACGGTTCGGTCGGCGGCCTCGACGGGCCTCTCGCTGATCATCAGCATGTTCTTGATGGGGCGGGATCTGCGCCTGTCCGTCTGGCGGCGCGGGCGGCGGAGTCGTCGCCCGGTTCTCAAGTTGCGGGTCAGATCGCGGTGCAGGTCGCCCCGGCCGCGGGTGTAGAGGGCCTGGTAGACCGTCTCGTGGCTGACGTGCATCTCGGGATGCTCGGGGAAGCCTTCACGGAGCGCGCGGCAGATCTGCTCGGGGCTCCACTGGATTGCCAGCCGGTCCTGGATGAAGTCCCGCAGTTCGGGACTTTGGCCGATCTTGCTGGGCTTGGGGCGGGGCCGGCGCTGGTCGGCACGGCGCTGGGCCGCGTGGGGGCGGTAGTACCAGCCGCCCTTCGGCAGCACCGTGCGGTTGCGCCGGATCTCGCGGCTGACGGTCGAGGGACTGCGGCCCAGCTCGGTGGCGATGGCCCGGATCGTGGCCTTCTCCCGTAGCCGGTCGGCTATGTGGATGCGCTCGGCCTCGCCGAGGTAGCGGGAGGTCTCGGGCGCCGCGGGCTCGGCCGGTCCGACGGGAGGCGGCACCACCTCGTAGATAGGTGGTGCCGCCTTGTCCCGGCCCGACGCGTTGCGGCCGTTGCGCCATCTCTTGCCGGTGCGGACGTTGATGCCGACTACCGCGCAGGCTTCGGCCAGCCCCATTCCTTGATCCACAAGCCGGAAGTATTCCTCCCGCTCCCGGACCAGGACCTTCCGGCCTTGAGCCACCGTCCGGTTCTCCCGGATCTTGAACATTGCACCCCTTGAACTGGGGTGTTGCAACGACCACTAGAACTCAAG
>NZ_JBEOSA010000177.1:0-1223 GCF_040302625.1 Kitasatospora sp. NPDC097643
CTCACAGCGCCGATGGTACTGCAGGGGGGACCCTGTGGGAGAGTAGGACGCCGCCGAACAATTATTCAAGGCCGCGGCCCCAGCGACTCGCTGGGGCCGCGGCCTTTTTGTGTTTTGCGAACGTACAGGGCCGGCAGGCTCGGGACTTCCGCCCAGGCGCGGACGGTTCCCGGATGCCGGACAATGGAGAAGGTGCACGGCCAGGAGGTCGGCGCCGATACCGCGTGACGGCGGCGGAGTTGCACCGTCAGCGGTGGAGCTGAAGCAGCAGAAGGAGTCACCACGATGTCGAACCAGCCCCAGGACCGTCCCGAGCGTCGATCGGACGACGGCCGAGGCTACGAGCCCCGGTCCCGCGGGGGCTGGTCCAACGACCGTGGCGGCAACCGCCGGGACGACCGTCCCTCCGGCGGCTACCGCCGCGATGACCGTGACGACCGTCCGCGTCGCGACGACCGCCAGGGCGGCGGCTTCCGCCGCGATGACCGTCCGGCCGGCGGCGGTTACCGCCGTGACGACCGCCCGTCGGGCGGCTACAACCGTGACCGTGACGACCGCCAGGGCGGCGGTGGCTTCCGCCGCGATGACCGCCCGTCCGGTGGCTACAACCGTGACCGTGGCGACGACCGCGGTGGTTTCCGTCGCGACGACCGCCCGGCCGGTGGTGGCTTCCGTCGTGACGACCGCCCGTCCGGTGGGTTCCGTCGTGATGACCGGGACGACCGTCCGCGTCGTGACGACCGCCCGTCCGGTGGCTACAACCGTGACCGTGGCGACGACCGCGGTGGTTTCCGTCGCGACGACCGTCCCTCCGGTGGCGGTTTCCGTCGGGACGACCGCCCGTCCGGCGGTTTCAACCGTGACCGTGGCGACGACCGTGGCGGTTTCCGTCGCGACGACCGTCCCTCCGGCGGTGGCTTCCGTCGGGACGACCGCCCGTCCGGCGGGTTCCGTCGTGATGACCGGGACGACCGTCCGCGTCGTGACGACCGCCCGTCGGGCGGCTACAACCGTGACCGTGGCGACGACCGTGGTGGCTTCCGCCGCGATGACCGCCCGGCCGGCGGCTACAACCGTGACCGTGGCGACGACCGCGGTGGTTTCCGTCGTGACGACCGCCCCTCCGGTGGTGGCTTCCGTCGGGACGACCGCCCGTCCGGCGGGTTCCGTCGTGATGACCGGGACGACCGTCCGCGTCGTGACGACCGCCCGTCGGGCGGCTA
>NZ_JBEOSA010000178.1:0-1204 GCF_040302625.1 Kitasatospora sp. NPDC097643
TCGGCATCCTCAAGTCCGGTGCGGCGTACCTTCCGATCGATCCGGAGTATCCGGCCGAGCGGATCGCTTACCTGGTCGGCGACGCCGCCCCCGGAGTCGTGCTGACGGATCGTCACCTCGACGTTCCGTCGCTGCTGATCGGCGATCCGGCCATGGTGGCCGCCTGGGATCGTCAACCGACGGGAACCCCGGACGTGTCGGTGCGTGCGGCCAGTGCCGCCTACGTGATCTACACCTCGGGTACCAGTGGCACCCCGAAGGGCGTGACGGTCACACACGCCGGTGTGGGCGGTTTCGCCGCCGGGTTGTGCGGGCGTGCGGGTGTGGGTGGGTCGGGTCGGGTGTTGCGGTCGGCGTCGTTGAGTTTTGACGCGTCGGTCCTGGAACTCGTTCTGGCCTGGGGCGCGGGGGCGGCGCTGGTGGTGCCGGGTGGTTCGGTCCTGGTGGGTGCGGAGCTGGAGGAGGCGCTGGCGTCGGGCGGTGTGACGCATGCGTTCCTGCCGCCCTCGGTTCTGGCGACGTTGCCCGCGGGTGCGTGGGAGCGGCTGGACGGCCTGGCGGGTCTGGTTGTTGGTGCGGAGGCGTGCTCGGCGGAGTTGGTGGAGCGCTGGGCACCCGGGCGCCGGATGGTCAACGCGTATGGCCCGACGGAGATCACGGTGGCGGCGGCGATCAGTGATCCGTTGCTGCCGGGTGGGGGTGTGCCAATCGGTCGCCCGGTCCCGGGGGCGGGTGTGCTGGTGCTGGACGAGAGGCTCGGCCTGGTACCGGCAGGCGTCCCGGGCGAGCTGTATATATCCGGTGCGGGCTTGGCGCGTGGTTACTCGTCCCGGTTTGCCCTGACCGCCGAGCGATTCGTTGCCAACCCGTTCGGCGCGCCCGGTGACCGCATGTACCGCACCGGCGATGTGGTGCGGTGGCGGGCGGATGGCCGCCTGGAGTACGTGGGTCGTGCGGACGATCAGGTGAAGATCCGGGGCTTCCGCGTCGAACCGGCCGAGGTGCAGGCGGTGTTGGAGCGGGAGCCTGGGGTGTCGCAGGCGCTGGTGGTGGCGCGGCGGTATGAGGACGATGACGTGCGCCTGGTGGCGTATGTGGTGCCGTCTGCGGACTCGGAGGGGTCGACGGGTGAGCAGGTGGAGGAGTGGCGGGAGATCTATGACTCGGTGTATTCCGGGTCGGACGGTGGTGTGTTGGGGGAGGG
>NZ_JBEOSA010000180.1:0-1201 GCF_040302625.1 Kitasatospora sp. NPDC097643
TGTCCACCGACACCGCCGGCCCCTCAAGACCGAACGTGTACGAGAGACGCCCGGAGACGACGCTCGTCGCCGTACCGGTCAGCCGGTGCCCCTCGGCACCTTCCTGGCCCTCGGTGAGGAGGGAGATGTAGTCCTGGCCGTTCGTGCCGATGAAGACGCCGGCCTGGCTCCCGCGGAGGGCGGCAGGGTCGATTCCGGCCCGCTCGAACGCCTCCCAGGACGTCTCCAGCAGCAGGCGCTGCTGCGGGTCCATAGCCGTCGCCTCGCGCGGCGAGATGCCGAAGAACGCGGCGTCGAAGCGGGTGGCGTCCCGCAGGAACGCTCCCTTGCGCGTGTAGACCTTGCCCAGCTTGTCGGGGTCGTCATCGAAGAGCGAGTCCAGGTCCCAGCCGCGGTCGGTCGGGAAGTCGACCACCGCGTCGCCGCCGCTCAGCAGCAGCTGCCACAGCTCCTCCGGCGAGCGGACCCCGCCCGGGAAGCGGCAGGCCATCGCCACGATGGCGATCGGGTCGTCATCCGCGGCCGGAGCGACGGCGGAGGCTGCCGGGAGCGCCGGCTGCAGGCCGAGCAGTTCGGTGGTGAGCTGGTCCGCGAGTGCGGTGGCCGACGGGTAGTCGAAGACCAGCGTCGCCGGCAGGCGCAGCCCGGTCGCTGCGTTGAGGCGGTTGCGCAGGTCGACGGCGGTCAGCGAGTCGAAGCCCAGCTCCTTGAACGCCCGGCCCGCCTCCACCGCCTCCGGCCCGGCATAACCGAGAACGGCAGCGACCTGGCCACGGACGAGGTCCAGCACCGCACGGCCGCGCTCCGTCTCCGACAGCCCGGCGAGCCGCGCCGCCAGCGAGGAGCCTTCTGTGATCGGGGCGGCGGCCGACGGCCCGGCCTGGGCCGCGGCCCTAAGCTGCCGGACCTCGGGGATCTCGGCGAAGAGCCGGCCCCGCCGGACGGCCTCGAACTCGGCGGCCAACCGCTCCCAGACGATGTCCGCAACGGTCAGGGCGGTGTCGCCCTCGTCGAGCGCGTGCTGCAGCGCAGAGATCGCCAGCCCCGGCGCCATACCGACGACACCGTCACGGCGCAGCCGGTCGGCCACGAGTTCCTCGGTGGCGAGCCCGGCCTCGGCCCAGGCGCCCCAGGCGATCGAGGTGGCGGGCAGGCCGTCGGCCCGGCGCTGCTCCGCGAGCGCGTCCAGGTAGGCGTTCGC
>NZ_JBEOSA010000181.1:0-1181 GCF_040302625.1 Kitasatospora sp. NPDC097643
TCGTCGGTGCCCGGAGCGGGCGAGAAGGTGAACGAACCGGCCTGGTTGGCCGTGCCGTGCCACAGCCCGTCGGCCGGGTAGTCCGCCGAACTCACAAACGGTGCACCGGGCTTGACGGTGTCGACGACGAAGTTGGTGCCCACCCAGCCGGAGGCCGAGGTGGCGTCCGTCACCCGCGACCAGATGCCGTACGGCACGTTCTCGTCCAGCTTGGCCACGCCGAGGTCGGCGGGCGTCACCTGGGCGTAGGTGTTGGCCGGCACCTGGCGGTAGATGCTGTTGACGAAGGTGCCGTTGCGCCACAGGTCGAAGTTGACCCCGACCGTGCCGCCATCCGGATCGGCCGCGAGGACCTGGAAGCGGGGCGTAGCGGAGTTGGTGTACCGCGGGCTGCCCTGCTGGGACGGCAGGACGTCCACGACGGTGGGCGTGGGCGGGATCGAGTTGTACGTGATGGAGATGTAGGGCGGCCAGTAGCCCTCGGCGGAGCTGAACCGCTTCCAGGACAGGCTGCTGGACTCGTCGGCCGCCTTGAGGGCGAAGCCGTAGTCGTTGTAGCCGAACCCGGCGAAGTACCGGATCATCTCGGTGACGTCGGCCTTGGCCCAGAACGTGCCGTCACCGGCCAGGCAGTCGTGGCTGTCGCCGTCGTTCGGGATGTCGTAGGTGTCGTTGGACGTCGCCCACTTCTGTTCCAGCGCGGGCTGGTTGCCCCAGCGGGTCCACCAGGCGGCGCCGCGGGCGTTCCACACCTCCCACTGCTTCGGGACGCACGAGGAGGAGTGGTAGTTGGCGACGTTGAGGGTGGCGCTCTGGATCTGCTTGCCGTTGAACGAGCCGCCCGGGATGGTCAGGAACGACCGGGCCACGACCTTGCCGTCGTAGCTGCCCAGCTTGAGGTCGGTCGACGCGGAGGCGTCGATGTCCTCGTTGGTCTGGACGTAGGTGTCGAAGGTCGTGCCGACGTCCACCACCGGGTCGACGGTGACCGGGAACTGCCGCTTCGGGTCCGCGAGGAAGGCGGCGTCCGGGGTGAACACCAGCTCGGTGTCGCTGCCCTGGCCGCGGACCTCCATCTTCACCGGGCCGCGGTTGAGGTGCTCCTGCGAGGCCGGGTCGACGGCGGCGTCCCACATCACGGGCGCCGGGATCTTCGCGGTGGCCTTGCCGGTCGCCTTGTC
>NZ_JBEOSA010000182.1:0-1130 GCF_040302625.1 Kitasatospora sp. NPDC097643
ATCGCGCCCGCGTCGATCCCGCTCCCCGCGGTCGTGCCCTCCTTGGCGACCGGCGGCCAGGTCTTGGCGCAGCCGTCGTTGCAGTTGGACATCGGGGGCTTGGCCGTGTCCTTGTCGAACCGGTAGAGGGTGAAACCCTGGCCGTCGGTGACCACCGTGCCGAGCTTGGCGTCGTTGCGCACGGTCAGCGCTCCCCCGGCCCGGCCGCCGGACTGACCGCCGGCGGACGGCGACGCACTGGCACCGCCGCCGGAGTCGTACGAGCCGTACGAGCCGTAGGAGCCGCCACCGGCCGGCGCGGCGTCCTGCGCGCCCACCAGCTGGCCGGTGCCCGACCCGCCCGGCGTATTGCCGTTGCTGCTCATGTTGCCCCACAGGGCCATCAGCACGAGCCCGACCAGCAGGACGCTGAGCCCGGCCAGTCCGTATCGCTTCGTCAACATGTTCCTTGCCTTTCCATCGGTGGAAATCTGACCTTCCGTGGATGTGTGCGTCCCCGGTGCTCCGGTCCGACGTCGAACGCCGGTCCGCGGGCACGGGACGTGGGTTTCAGGGTCGATAGCCCTCCGGAACCTCGGGCAGCAGGGGCCCGTGCGGGCCTCGTTCGGTAAGGAGCGGCGGCGCGCGGAGCCGCGCCGGGCTCACTGCATGCGCAGCGCGAGCGCGGGGCAGCGGTCGACGGCTCGCGCCGCCTGGGAGAGCAGCCGCGCGGGTACGGGCATCACGCCCGCGGCGGGGAACCCGTCCGCCCCCAGCCGGATGACGTCGGGCAGGACGCCGGTGCACAGGCCGTGGGCCTCGCAGAGCGTCCAGTCGACGACGATGGTGCCGGCGCTCTCGACCTCCGGCAGTGGCAGGACGTTCTGCGACGGGCGCCCGCACCCTCCGCGGTAGGAGTGCGCGACCAGGTCCTCGTCGAACACGGCCAGGGCCGAGGCGACGAACCGGGCGGCGGCGTCGGGGTGGCTGCACGCACCCCGTCCGGTGACCGTCCGCATCCCGGCCTGCACCCGGTCGAGCGCGCGCTCGCCACCGCCGCGCACCAGGTCCTCCAGGGCCGCGGTCAGGGCGGGGAGCCCCAGGTAGCAGGGCCCGCACTGGCCCGCCGTCTCGTCCGCCAGCCAGCGGGA
>NZ_JBEOSA010000183.1:0-1086 GCF_040302625.1 Kitasatospora sp. NPDC097643
GCGGAGGCCGAGGTCATGACGGCTTCGGTGCGCAGGGGGTTGATCTCGGAGACGGCGCCGACGAGCGTGGTCTTGCCGACACCGAAGCCGCCCGCGACGACGATCTTCGCGGAGGTGGTGGCGCGGGTGGGGGCGGCCGCGTTAGAGCTTGCGAAGTCCACTGAGGACCCTTTCGAGCAGCGTGACGTCGGGCTGGTTTCCGGATTCGCCGCCGGAAGCGGGCTGGTGGATGGCGACCAGGCCGGCCTCGGCCAGGTCGGCCACGAGGATGCGGGCCACTCCCAGAGGAAGGGAGAGCAGCGCCGAAACCTCCGCGACGGATTTGACCTCCGTGCACAGGGTGCAGATCCGCTGGTGCTCGGGGAGCAGGGTGGCCAGGCGCTGCGGGTCGACGTCGGCGGAGACGAGGGCCTCCAGCGCGAGCTCGTAGCGCGGCCGGGTGCGGCCACCGGTCATCGCGAACGGCCGGATCAGCGGGCCGGAGTCCTGCTCGTCCTCGAACTCCTCGACGTGCCCGGGCTCCTCGGCGGGCCGGCCGGGTTCCTGGACCGGCTGGAAGCCGTGCGCGGAGGAGGGTGCGGGCGCCGGCGTCGTGTAGCCGGGCTGCTGCGCGCCGAACGAGGGCTGCTGCTGGTACTGGTCGTACTGCTGCTGCGGCTGCTGGCCGTACGGGTGCTGCGGCTGGCCGTACTGGTGCTGGTCGTACTGCTGGCCCTGCTGCGGCCGGCCGTACGGCTGACCGTGGCCGACGCCGGGTGCTCCGAAGGCGTCATGGCCTGTGCCGGGGTACGGAACGCCGTACTGGCCGCTACGGTCGTCGGGCGGTGTCACGGTTCCTCTCCTCACAAGGTGCGGCGGTGCGGTGCGAGCTCTGGCACGAAGCCGGAGCCGGTGGTGCGAAGGCCGTACAACGTCCGAACCCGAGCCCGCCGAAGCGGGCCCGGGACGGACGCGGAGGTACTTCGAATACCTGGACGGTATCCGACGAACCGTCAGTGCAGGAGACTGCCCTGGAGTTCCGCGCGAAGTGCGGGGGTGAGGACGGCGCCTGCGCGGTCGACGAGCAGGGCCATTTCGTAGCCGACG
>NZ_JBEOSA010000184.1:0-1086 GCF_040302625.1 Kitasatospora sp. NPDC097643
CCTCCGTACCACCGTCCGCTTCGCCGAGGCGGTGGACGCCCTCCTCGCCGACGGCTACGGCACGTTCGTGGAGGTCAGTGCGCATCCGGTGCTGGTGATGGCACTCCAGGAGAGCATCGAGGCGGCCGAACGCGATGCCGTTGCGTTCGGCACGCTCCGCCGCGGCGAGGGCGGCCCGCGCCGACTGCTGGCCTCGCTGGCCGAGGCGTGGGTGCGCGGCGTGGCCGTCGACTGGCGGGCCGCCGTCTTCACCGGCGTCACCGCCGTCCCGCCGCTCGAACTGCCCACCTACGCCTTCCAGCACCGCCGGTTCTGGCCCGAGCCGGCCCGCCCGGAGAACGGCGCCGGAACGGTCGGCGCGGACCCGGTGGACACCGCCTTCTGGGAGGCCGTCGAGCGCCAGGACCTGGAGACGCTCGCCGGCTCGCTCGACCTGGACGCCGACGCGCCGCTGAGCGCCGTCCTGCCCGCCCTGTCGACCTGGCGGCGCGAACGCCGCGAGCAGTCGACCGTGGACGGCTGGCGCTACCGCATCACCTGGCAGCCCCTCACCGATCTGCCCGCACCGCTGCTCTCCGGCACCTGGGCGGTCATCGCGACGGAGGACGACCGGGACCGCGCCGACGACCTCGCCCGCGGTCTCGCCCGGCGCGGCTCGGAGGCCCGCACGCTCACCCTCCCGGCCGCCGACCTCGACCGCGAGCCGCTGGCCGAGCGGCTGCGCAAGGAGCTCGGCGACACGGCCGGCCTGTCCGGCCTGCTCTGGCTCCCGGCCATGGACGGGCGGCCGCACGCCGAGCACCCGGGCCTGCCGCTCGGGCTCGCCGGGACGGCCGCGCTGGTGCAGGCGCTCGGCGACGCCGGGATCGAGGCACCGCTGTGGACGGCCACCCGCGGCGCCGTCGCGGCCAACCGGGCCGAATGTTTGGCCGCGCCCGTGCAGTCCCTGGTCTGGGGCTTCGGCCGGGTCGCCGCGCTGGAGCACCCGCAGCGCTGGGGTGGCCTGGTCGACCTGCCGGAGCTGCTGGACGACCGGGCCCTGGACCGGCTGGCCGGGGTGCTGGCCGGTACGGGCGGTGAGGACCA
>NZ_JBEOSA010000185.1:0-1076 GCF_040302625.1 Kitasatospora sp. NPDC097643
GTCACCAGCACCGTCCCCGACGGCACCCACGACGAACCCCCACCACGCGCAGCCCGCACCAGACGACGCACGAACACACCCGAGGACCGCACCGCGAGCTCATCCTCGCCATCGCCGGCCAGCACGGCGGCCAGGCGGCCCAGCAGGCGATCGTCGAGCACCTCGGGCAGGTCGACCAGGCCACCCCAGCGCTCCGGGTGCTCCAGGGCCACCACCCGGCCCAGACCCCACACCTGCGCCTGCACCGGATCCGCCACCCGCTCCGAACGACCCGTGGCCACCGCACCCCGTGTCACACACCACAACGGCGCATCGACACCGGCGTCGCCCAACGCCTGCACCAGCGTCAGCGTCGCCACCGGGCCGCCCGCCGCAAGCAGCGAGACCACACCGGAGAACCGGACACCGTCGGCGAGGAGGGCTCGCAGCGCCTCGGCCACCGAGGCCCGGTCGGCCGCGGCGGTGTCCAGCTCGTACCGGCGCACCTCCACCCCGCGTGCGGTGAGCATGCCCTCGACGGCGGCCGCGGCGGCATCGTCCTCGCTGCCGGCCGGCACCGCCACCAGCCAGGTGCCGGACGGCACGCCGGAGCCGAGGTCGGCAACCGGCTTCCAGCTGTCCCGGTAGCGCCAGCCGTCGACCGTGTTCCGGTCGCGGCTCTGGCGACGCCAGGCGGAGAGGGCCGGGAGGACCTCGCTCAGCGGGCGGTCGGCGTCCAGGTCCAAGGCCACCGACAGCGCGTCGACGTCTCCGCTCTCGACGGCCTCCCAGAAGCGGGCGTCCACGGCATCGACCGGCGACTCGGCGACGGCCGCCGAACTGACCGACTCCAGCCAGTACTTCTCACGCTGGAAGGCGTAGGTCGGCAGCTCGACCGTCCGAGCACCTCGGCCGGCGAGAAGGCCCTGCCAGTCGACCCGCAACCCGCGCACCCACGCCTCGGCGAACGAGGCGAACAAGCGCTCCAGGCCACCCTCGTGACGGCGCAGCGTCCCGAAGGCCGCCGCCGACCGACCGGCCGCCTCGGCGGCGTCCTGCACCGCCATCGCCAGCACCGGATGCGCACTGACCTCCAC
>NZ_JBEOSA010000186.1:0-1070 GCF_040302625.1 Kitasatospora sp. NPDC097643
TGTTCTGACCACGGAGGTTGGTGACAGAGCTCATGGTGGCGTGATCTTGAAATGAGTGAGGGCCTTCTGGCTCGGTGTGGATTGCGACATCTGCACCGGCTCCCAGAAAGGCCCTCATGCCACACCGTAACGCACCGCTGACCGAGACCGGACGCCTGCGCCTGGCCCGCTGCGTGGTCGAGGACGGCTGGCCACTGCGGCGGGCCGCCGAGCGTTTCCAGGTCTCGCCCACCACGGCCAAGCGCTGGGCGGACCGCTACCGCGTCCTGGGCGAGGGTGGCATGAGCGACCGGTCCTCGCGGCCGCACCACAGCCCGCGCCGGCTGCCGTCGCGCACGGAGCGGCGGATCGTCAAGGTCCGCGTCCTGCGCCGCTGGGGCCCCGCCCGCATCGCCTACCTCCTGCGACTCAACCCGGCCACCGTGCACCGGGTCCTGGTCCGCTACCGGCTCGCCCGCCTCGCGCATCTCGACCGCGCCACGGGACGCCCGGTACGGCGCTACGAACGCGCCGCACCGGGCGAACTGGTCCACGTCGACATCAAGAAACTCGGCAACATCCCCGACGGCGGCGGCCACCATGTCCTGGGCCGCCAGGCTGGCCGCAGGACCCGCTCCGGGGCGGGCTACTCCTACCTGCACAACGCCGTCGACGACCACTCCCGCCTGGCGTACAGCGAGATCCTGCCCGACGAACGCAAGGAGACCGCCGCCGCCTTCTGGGCCCGGGCGAACGCGTTCTTCGCCCGGGCCGGGATCACCGTCCAGCGAGTGATGACCGACAACGGAGCCTGCTACAAGTCACACGCCTGGCGTGATGCCCTCGCCGCCGAGGGCATCACGCACAAACGCACCCGCCCCTACCGGCCGCAGACCAACGGCAAGGTCGAACGCTTCAACCGCACCCTGCTCGACGAATGGGCCTACGCCAGGCCCTACCGCACCGAACAGGAACGCCGAGACGCCTACCCCGCCTGGCTCCACACCTACAATCACCACCGCGGACACACCGCACTCGCAGGCAAACCACCCGCCAGCCGCATCCCCAACCTCACGGGACAGAACACCTAG
>NZ_JBEOSA010000187.1:0-1048 GCF_040302625.1 Kitasatospora sp. NPDC097643
CCGATCCGGTGCTCCAACCCCGCCGTACCCGGCACCGCCCACGGCCGCGCCAACGTCTGCGGATCCCGCAGATACGGCCAGAACGAGCCGTCCTCCCGGTTCGGCCCCGTCGCGAACCCCGCCTCGATCACCGGCAGTTCCTCCACCCCCGGGATCCGCCACGGCTCCGAACCGTTCGCCAGATACCCGTCCGACAACAGGAACACCGGCGTCCGATACGTCACCGCGATCCGCGCCGCCTCCAACGCCGCACCGAAACACTCCGCCGGCGTCGCCGGCGCCACGATCGGCACCGGCGCCTCCCCGTTACGACCGAACATCGCCTGCAACAGATCCGCCTGCTCCGTCTTCGTCGGCAACCCCGTCGACGGACCACCCCGCTGGATGTCCACCACCAGCAACGGCAACTCCAACGACACCGCCAACCCGATCGTCTCGCTCTTCAACGCCACACCCGGACCCGACGTCGTCGTCACCCCCAGCGCACCACCGAACGCCGCCCCCAGCGCCGCACCGATCCCAGCGATCTCATCCTCCGCCTGGAACGTCCGCACCCCGAAATTCTTGTGCCGACTCAACTCATGCAGAATGTCCGACGCCGGAGTGATCGGATACGACCCCAGGAACAACGGCAAACCCGCCCGCTGCGCCGCCGCGACCAACCCGTACGACAACGCCAGATTCCCCGAGATGTTGCGGTACCGCCCCGCCGGCAACCGCGCCGGCGGCACCTCGTACGACACCGCGAACGACTCCGTCGTCTCACCGAAATTCCAGCCCGCCCTAAACGCGCTGATGTTCGCCTCCGCGATCTGCGGCTTCTTCGCGAACTTGCTCCGCAGGAACGCCTCCGTCCCATGCGTCGGCCGGTGATACATCCACGACAACAACCCCAGGGCGAACATGTTCTTCGCCCGCTCCGCGTCCTTGCGCGCCAGCCCGCTGTCCTTCAACGCCTCCAACGTCAACGACGTCAACGGCACCTTGTGCAGATGGAACGCCTCCAGCGACCCGTCCACCAGCGGATCCGCCGCATACCCCACCTTCG
>NZ_JBEOSA010000188.1:0-1039 GCF_040302625.1 Kitasatospora sp. NPDC097643
GCGCTGCGCCGCACCCCGGAGGACCTGGACCACCTGGCCCACCTGCTGGAGCGGATGGAGCGGGAGACCGACACCACCGCGTGGGTCGCGCTGGACACCGTCTTCCACCTCGCGGTGGCCGAGGCCTCCGGCAACCCGGTGTTCCGCCGGGTCATCGAGGAGATCCGTGACGCGCTGGCGCGTCAGTCGACCTTCCTCAACGAGCTGGGCGGTCGGCGCGAGCAGTCCAACTGCGAGCACCGTGCGATCGTCGAGGCGCTGATCGACGGTTCCGAGCACGACGCGGTGGCGGCCATGTCGCACCACCTGCACCGCGTGGAGGCCACCCTCACCGACATCGTGCGCCCCCAGCGGGCGGACACCTCAAGAGAAGGCAGAGCCGAGGCGTGAGCGAGCAGTTCCTCAAGGACGAGAAACTCCCCACGACCCGTCACGTCGACGCCGGAGACACCGGCTACAGCAAGTCCCTGAAACCCCGGCACGTCAACATGATCGCCATCGGCGGCGCGATCGGCACCGGGCTCTTCCTCGGCGCGGGCGGACGCCTCGCCGAGGCCGGGCCCTCCCTGTTCGTCGCGTACGCCGTCTGCGGCGTCTTCGCGTTCCTCGTCGTCCGCGCGCTCGGCGAACTCGTCCTGTACCGCCCGTCCTCCGGCGCCTTCGTGTCCTACGCCCGGGAGTTCCTGGGGGAGAAGGGCGCGTACACCGCGGGCTGGATGTACTTCCTCAACTGGGCGACCACCGGCATCGCCGACATCACCGCGGTGGCGACGTACACCCACTACTGGCACCTGTTCTCCGACGTCCCGCAGTGGGTGATCGCGCTCATAGCCCTGGCCGTGGTGCTCACCGTGAACCTGATCTCGGTGCGGATCTTCGGCGAACTGGAGTTCTGGTTCGCCATCGTCAAGGTCAGCGCCCTGGTCGTCTTCATGGGCATCGGGATCTTCCTGCTCGTCACCCAGCACCCCGTCGACGGCGCGGTGCCCGGTCCGTCCCTGATCACCGACAACGGCGGGATCTTCCCCAACGGCCTGCT
>NZ_JBEOSA010000189.1:0-1014 GCF_040302625.1 Kitasatospora sp. NPDC097643
TGGAACTCGCCGGTGGAGGGGCGCCAGATGCCGAGGTTGTCGGGGCCCTGGCCGTCCCAGTTGGCGGAGACGGGGAGGTCGCCGGCCTGACCCCAGGCGATCTTGGTGATGCTGCCGTCGTCGTTGCGGAGGTGGAACTCGCCGGTGGAGGGGCGGAAGACGCCGACGTTGCCGGCCGGACCGCCGTCCCAGTTCCCCGCCACCGGGACGTCACCGTTGCCGAAGGAGGCGCCGAAGAGGGCGTTGACGATCCGTTCGGCGTCGGCCGCCTCCGGCTGGTAGCGGGACGGGAAGGCCGAGCGCTGGACGGCCTGGCAGACGTCGCCGATCGACCGGGTCTGCCAGTTGCTCACCGTGAGCATCTCGTTGAGGAAGGCGTTGGTGGCCCAGGTCGGGTCCATCCGCTGGGAGAAGGAGCCCCAGCTGGCGCGCTGCTGGAAGAGCCCGACGCTGTCGAGGTCGCCGGCGGGCATGTTGCGCAGGGTGGTCTCGACGATGGAGGTGGTCACCGCGATGACGGCGGCCCGCTGGGGCAGGCCGCGGGCCTGGACGGCGTTGACGATCGCCCGGGCGCAGGAGACCCGGTAGGCGGTCAGGTAGTTGTGCAGGGTGCCGGTCAGGGCGGAGCTGAGCTGACCGGCGATGGCGCTGTCGCTGCCGCTGACCGATCCGCAGGAGTAGTCGGCGGCGAGGGGCACCAGGGCGGGGTTGAAGGGGGTGATCTGGTTGGCCTGGGCGGCGGGGGCCGCGGTGAGCAGGGTGGCGGCCAGCGCGGTGCTGGCGGCGAGGGCGGCGAGGTGGCGGCGCGGGGCGCGGGTCACGGGCGGTGTCCTGTTCCGTTCGGCGGTCCGGTCGTTGACTGATCGTCGGGTGTGGGCCCGGGGGCACGGCGTGCTGCCGTGCCCCCGGGGGTGGGATCACCTGGGCTGGCCCCAGTCGAGGACGGTGTTGCTGCCGTCGTCGTTGCGGAGGTGGAACTGGGCGGTGGAGGGGCGCCAGATGCCGACGTTGCCG